>JAULZA010000011.1:0-6601 GCA_032117575.1 Mycolicibacterium sp. | reverse complement strand
TGTTCGTCGACGTCCAGGATGCGCTGCCGCAGACGCTGGCCAACCTCGAGATCATCATCGAGATGCTCAAGCGCTACAACAAGGGCGTCGAACAGGCGCTCGTGCTGCTGCCGCAGGCCCCCGCGGCCGGCCAGGCCGTTGCCGCGCCGTTCCCGGGTGAGGCGTCGCTGGACCTCGGTCTGTCGATCAACCAGCCGCCGCCGTGCCTCACCGGCTTCCTGCCGGCGTCCGAGTGGCGGTCTCCGGCCGACACCAGCATGAAGCCGGTCGAGGACGGGCTGTACTGCAAGGTGCCGCAGGACGTTCCGTCGAACACCGTGCGCGGTGCGCGCAACGTTCCCTGTGTGGACGTTCCGGGCAAGCGGGCGGCCACCCCGATGGAGTGCCGCAGCGACGAGCCCTACGTCCCGCTGGGCACGAACCCGTGGTACGGCGATCCGAATCAGATCGTCAACTGCCCGGCCCCCGGCGCGGCCTGCAACCAGCCGGTCAACCCCGGCACCGTGATCCCCGCTCCGTCGATCAACAACGGAATGAATCCACTGCCGGCCGATCTGCTGCCGGCGCCGAAAGCACCGATCAGCGACGCGCCGTCGAAGCCGCGTGGCGGTACGGTGCAGTGCAACGGACAGCAGCCCAACCCGTGCGACTACACCCCCGCAGCCCCACCGGCGACGAACACCTCGTCCACCTACAATGCTGCTAGCGGCGAGATCGTCGGGCCGGACGGCACGACGTACACCGTCAAGAACTCGACCACTACAGGAGACGACGGATGGAAGGAGATGCTGGCTCCGGCCAGCTGACCCCAACCCCGCCACTCACAGCTGACGAATCGGCAGTACCCGATCCCGAACTCAGCGATCACGTGGATGACGCTGGGAGTAGCGCTGCTGCGCGGGATGACGCCGCATCGGCGCCGTCGGACACCCGGCTGTCCGGCCGCCGGCTCGACTGGGTGATCGCCGGTATCGGTATCGCGGCTCTGCTGATCACGGCGACTGCCGTGCTGGCGTTCATCGGCCAGCGGCACAGCGCCGCCGCCGCTCGGGGCGAAGAGGTCGCGGTGGCCGCAGCCAAGCAGTGCATCACTGCCACCCAGGCCCCCGATATCAAGGCGATGGACGAAAGCCAGCGCAAGATCGTCGAGTGCTCGTCGCTCAACTACGCCGCCCAGGCGAATCTCTACGGCGGGCTGTTGTTCGATGCCTACAAGACGGTCAACGCCCAGGTGAAGGTCTCCGACATGCGGGCGGCCGCTGAGCGGCACAATCCCGACGGATCGATCGACGTCTTGGTGGCCACTCGGGTGCTGATGTCCAACAATCAGGAGCTCGAACAGGAACTGAGTTACCGGCTGCGCGTGCGGATGGTGCCCGAAGACGGCACCTACAAGATCGACAACATCGAACCGGTGAGCAAGTGACGGTAGCGCTCGACAGCGCCCCGGACAGCCCCGAAGCCGGACCGGGCGCCGCCCCGGACGTCGCCCAGGACGTCCCGCCGGTCGGGCAGCCTGCCGGCTGGTGGACCCGCGCTGGCGCCTTCGCCATCGACGTTCTGCTCGGAGCGGGTCTGGTTGCCGCAGCTCTGATGACGGGCTGGTCGGCCCCGCCCCGCGGCTGGTTGTGGTGGCTGTGCATGGTCATCGCTGCGGTCACCGTCGTCGCCATCGGAGCCAACCGCCTGCTGCTCCCCGCCAACACCGGATGGAGTCTGGGTCGCGCCGTCTTCGGCATCGCCGTGGTCGACCGGGACGGCGACGTGGTCGGTACCCCGCGATTGGCGCTGCGCGATCTCGCCCACCTGGTGGATACGGTCCCGTTGTTCCTCGGCTGGCTTTGGCCGCTGATCGACCGCCGGGGCCGCACGTTCGCCGACATCCTGGTGGGCACCGAGGTCCGCGAGCAGATGGGCCCCCGGCCGGACCGCCGGACGTTGGCCGCACGATTGGTCGCCGGTGTGGCGGCGCTGTCGGTGGTTGTCGCCGCGCTGGGCTACGCGCTCGTCTACCGTCACCAACGGGCCGTGGACACCGCCCGCGAGCAGATCGCCTTGCAGGGCCCCACGATCGTCAGCGACATGCTGGGCTACACCGCCAAGACCGCCGCGGACGACTTTGCCAAAGCGCAGTTGCTGGTGACCGACGAGTACCGCCCAGAACTGGCCAAGCAACAGGACGCGGTACGCAAGAACCCGGTGGACAACGACTACTGGGTGAGCAACAGCTCGGTCCTGTCGGCGCAGTCCGACAGCGCCACCATGCTGATGCTGTTGCAGGGCCAGCGCGGCGCCGCGCCCAACCAGCGGTTCGTCACCGCTTCGGTGCGGGTCGATTTCGTCAGGGCCGGATCGCAGGAGTGGAAGTTGGCGAACCTGACGGTGTTGTCGGCGCCCAAGCCGGCGCCGGAACCGCCCAAGCCTGAGGCACCCAAGTCTGAGGCACCCAAGTCTGAGGCACCCAAGCCTGAGGCACCCAAGTCTGAGGCACCCAAGTCTGAGGCACCCAAGTCTGAGGCACCCAAGTCTGAGGCACCCAAATCCGAGGCGCCCAAGCCCGGTTCGCCGAAGTCCGCGGCACCCACGCCGAGCCCGGTTGCTCCCAAGTCCGACGGGGGAGGCCGATGAGCCCGCGTCGCCGGCTATCGTCGGCCGAATCCGCCCTGTTCCGGGCCCCGGAGCCCCAGCCTCGCCAGCGCGGACGCAAGCTGCTGGCCGCGGTGGCCGCGGTACTGATCCTGGCGGCCGTGATCACCAGTGCCGCAGTGTTCGCCAAGAACCAGACCGCGCGTCGCGCGGAGGTCCGCGACGCCGCGGTGCTCAGCTTCGTCCGGGCGTTCGTCATCCAGTACACGTCGCCGGATCCGTTCAACGCCAACGCCTATGCCGACAAAGTACTCGCTTTCGGCACCGGAAACTTCGCCAAGATGTTCTCCGAACGGATGAACGAGGTTGTGATCCAGGTCGCCACTGCCGAGCCCGGCTTCGGATCGGTCGGGGAGCAGGACGTCGGGATCGAGCGGTGGAATCCCGACGGCAGTGCCAGCGTCATCGCCGTGGCGAACATGACGACCAAAATGCCCGATGGCAAGAAGCTCGACAGCGCCAGCCGCTGGGAGGTCACGGCGGTCAAGGAAGGGGACCAGTGGAAGGTCAGCGATCTGATCCAGGTGCTGTGAGCGCCGCGGCGGACAAAGAGGCCGCGGACAAAGAGGCCGCGGACAAGAAGGCCGCGGACAAGAAGGCCGCGGACAAAGAGGCCGCCGGCATCGACGTCACCGAGGACGAGCAGCCCGGACCCGACGGCGACGCCGATGCCGACGTCGACGCCGATGCCGAGCCGGCCGCGGCCGCACCGCCGGTCAAGAAGAAGACAGTGTCGAAGTGGTTCTCCCGCAACAAGAGATCAGCGGCGGCCGCTGCGGTCGCGGCTTTCGTCATCGCCGGTGGGCTCGCCGGTGCGGCCGTCCAGCCCTATCTGATGGAGCGGGCCGCGGTGACCACCAAGCTGACGATCGCGCGGACCGCCGCGGCCGCCATCACGGCGCTGTGGAGTTACACGCCGGAGGACATGGACAGCCTGCCCAACCGTTCGGCGAAGTATCTCGGCGGCGAATTGGAGGGGCAGTACCGCCAGTACGTCGACGCCATTGCGCCGACGAACAAGCAGGCGAAGGTCACCAGCGCCACCCAGGTGGTCGGCGTCGGAGTGGAATCGCTGCGCGGGGACGATGCCACTGCCATCGTCTACACCAACACCACCTCGACGACACCGCAGAGCAACAACATCCCGTCGATGAAGTACTTGTCCTACCGGCTGGTGATGCACCGCTACGGCAGTGACTGGCGGGTCACCAAGATGACCACGGTCACGTCCCTGGACCTCACACCCAAGCTGGGTATGTAGCGCTCCTGTCGGGCATGTCGGCGGCTCGGGTATCCCGGGACGGGGTTACCGCGGCGCCGCATTGGGAATACCGATGCCTAGTGCGGGGCTGATCGGCTCCGCCCGACAACCAAGGAGCAGTAATGATCGGAACGATACTTTCGGCGATCGTGGTGGGCGCCATTATCGGCGCGCTGGCCCGCCTCGCCTTGCCGGGACGGCAGGGCATCGGGATGGTCATGACCATCCTGCTGGGGATCACCGGATCCTTCCTCGGATCCTGGATCACCTCGCAGTTCGGCTACTCCAACGCCGGCGGGGGCTTTGCCATCCTTCCGTTCCTGGTCGGGGTCATCGCCGCCGCGGTGTTGATCGGCATCTACGTGGCCATGGCCGGGCGGCGGGGCACCACAGTCCGCTGATTCCGCACGGTCGAAAACCCGGCGGCAGAGCCCACATCCGGCCTGCCGCCGGGTTTCGTGCGTCCTTCGATCGACCGGCCTAGCCGGCCATGAACTGGTTGTAGGCCGCCTGCAGCGTCGGTGGCAGCACCGTCACGTTGCACTGCTGCTGGACGTCGCCGATCGGCGCGAGGATGCCGCGCAACTCGTAGTACTCCCGCGGGTTGGCGGTGAAGTAGCCCCGAACGTCGGCAGCAGCCTGGGCGGGCGACTGCCGCATTGCGGCGTAGAGCACCTGACCGGCGCCGGGATGCCCGGCCAGATACTGCTGGGCCGATCCGGTCACCGTGTTGACGGTGCTCGCCACACCGCCGGCCGAACACACGTCGTCAGCTGAGGCCACCGGAGCGGACAGCGCCGCCACGGCCAGCCCGCCCATCACAGTGACGGTAGCGAATCCACTGATCTTCATCTTCATTCCTTCCCGGGAATCTCGGATCGTCTCCCCGACCTGAAAGCAAAAGTAATGCAGTGTTTTCCGACGGAAATGTCAGCAAAAACGCCTCAACCGTCCGCGGTCAGGCGGGCCGGGCGGCGTTACATCCCCGGTGGTGACCTTGGTCTCAATCCCACCCGAAAATCCTGTGCTGCCAACGAGATTCCTCATGATGGACCCCCGTTTCTTAGACGACCGCCATCTTGGTCCGTGATCGAATCGTGATCCCGCAACCCTCCGAACGCTCTCCCGTGCATACGGATCGACTCAATCGGGTAGAGGCCATGGAAGTGCATCGCGACAAAACGTGTGCACGTCGAACCGTCCAGGAAGGACACATTCATGACCGATACCACCAGGCTGCTCGCACAGTTGCGGGCAGTGCTCGACCTGACCCACACCGAGATCCAGATCGCCGAAACCAGGGTGGCGCAAGCCCGCACCGAAGCCGTCCGCCAAGAACTTCAGCAGAACGCCGACAACGGCCGGGAAAGGGCCATGGCCATCGAGAACACCATCCGCGATCTCGGCGGCGTACCTGATGTGATCGGGCCATTCATCGGCCGGGCACAGGCGGTCGTCAAGGCGCTGACCGAGCAGGCCCAGCCGTTCGACGAGGCTCTGCTCGGCGACCTGGCACTGGAGGGTCAGCTGCTCGACCGGGCCCGCTACGCCAAGGCGCTCGCGGTGGCTGCCCAGCAACCGGAGGTGCAGAAGCTGGCGGACCGGCTGATCACCGCCCACGCCGCCACGGTGGACTGGCTGACCACGGTCCTGGCCGAGGACGCTCTCGGCGGTCCGGCCGCGCTGCGGCGCACCCCGATGCAGGCCGTCGTGGGGATCGCCGTCAAGGTGGCCAATCTCCCGATGGCGCTGAGCGTGCGCGGAGCCGACCGCGCGGCGCAGGCCGTCCGCAACACCCGGCCCGCTTTCGAGCGACTGATGAGCCGCGGCGCACACGCGGGTGAAGTCGCCGCCAAGGCGATGTCGGCGGGGCGCGATGCCGCGCTGCACAGCGCCGAAGAGGTCACCCGCCGTGAAGGTGCCGACGGCGCCGCCGATCGGCTGCACGCCATGCGGAGCTCAGTCGGTGTGCTGGAGCCCGAGGAGCTGCCGATCCCCGGCTACGACGAGCTCACCGTCACCGACGCGGTCGCCGCGGTCAAAGAGCTCTCGGACCCGGCCGATATCCGTGCGATCATCGCCTACGAGGAGGCGCACAAGCGCCGCCAACGGGTGATCTCCGCTGCCCAGACCCGGGTGGCGGCCATCGCGCAGGAGATCGTGGGTATCGACCAGTGATCCGGTAATCCGGGCCGGGCCGTTACCCTCGGCCTATGGTCACGCGCACGGAAAAGACGTTCACCGGTGTGGGCGGGGTGCCCATCGTCTATGACGTATGGACACCCCCCGCCCCGCCACGTGCGGTGGTGGTGCTCGCTCACGGCTACGGCGAGCACGCCCGCCGCTACGACCACGTCGCTGATCGTTTCGGCCAGGCCGGTCTGGCGATGTACGCGCTGGATCACCGCGGGCACGGCCGGGCCGGCGGCAAACGTGTCTGGGTGCGGCACATGGACGAGTTCGTCTCCGACTTCCGCCAGCTCGTGAAGACCGCCCGGGCCGATCATCCCGACCTGAAGGTCATCGTCCTGGGGCACAGCATGGGCGGCGGCATCGTGTTCGCCTACGGCGTGCAGCACGCCGACGACTACGACCTGATGGTGCTGTCCGGGCCGGCGATCGCCGCGCACACCGGGGTGTCGAAGGCCAAGGCGATCATCGGCAAGGCTCTCGGCTCGATCCTGCCCGGTCTGC
>JAULZA010000010.1:0-1636 GCA_032117575.1 Mycolicibacterium sp. | reverse complement strand
CGGGGTCGTAAACCCGGCTGGACAGCAGGGGCTCGTAGACCGCCGCAAGCTCCGGGTTGTGCCGCAGGGCGGGCACGACGGCATAGGTCATCGAGATGGGGCAGACGTGGCCGGGTTCCGGCGTCCACACACTCATCTTGGCCGCGCGCACTACATGCGCCCCGGGCCGGGCGTCGGCCCACGGGGCGCCGTGCAGTCCGTGCCCGATCGCCACCCGCATCAGTTCGTGATAGGCCGGGTCGTATTCGATCTCGTCGATGCGGTGGCCGAAGCGGTCGTGGGTGTGCAGCACCGGGATGTTGCGGTCGGCCAGATCGCCCCAGCGCTGGGCGGTGGCGCTGCCGCTGATGGCGCCGAGTTCGGTGACCTCGTCGACCCCCCAGCCGCCGCCCTCGCGAACGAGCGCTTCCATGAGCACCGGCGAGGTGGCGGGGTTGTGGTCGAGCAGGGGCGGCACCTGGTTGGTGACGACGTGGGTATCAGCCATGACCCACTGTCACATTCGCCCGACAGCCGCACAAGAGCTGTATGCAGCTAGCCGGCGCCGATCCGGTTGCCGGTTCCAGTGTCGGTGACGTCCGGGTCGCCCCCGGCGTAGCTGACGGTGTTGTTCACCCCGCCCACCGACAGTTCGGCGTCGATGCGCTCGACGGTGATCCGGTTGTCGGCGCCGTCGACGCGCACCGACAGGCAGATTCCGCGCACGGTCAGGGTGTTGTTGGAGCCGCCGATGGCCAGCGATTTGCCGTTCTCGCAGTCGATGTCGGCGCGGGTGCCCAGCGAGTCGTAGCTGATGACGTCGGCCGGGTTGATCGCCGTGCGGTCGGAGCCGCAACCCGCCGCCAGCAGGACGGCCAGAGCCGTCGCGCAGACCCGCACCGCCATGGCGGCGAGCCTATACAGTTCTTCGCTGATGACTACACGCGCGCGGCCGGCGGCCAAGCTCAGCCGTGAGGCGATCGTCAACGCCGCCCTGACCTTCCTGGACCGGGAGGGCTGGGACGCGCTGACCATCAACGCGCTGGCCATCCAGTTGGGCACCAAGGGGCCGTCGCTGTACAACCACGTCGACAGCCTCGACGATCTGCGCCGCACGGTGCGGATGCGGGTGATCGACGACATCCTGCAGATGCTCACCACCGTCGGCGCCGGCCGCACCCGCGACGACGCGGTGATCGCGATGGCCGCGGCCTACCGCAGCTACGCCCACCACCACCCGGGCCGCTACTCGGCGTTCACCCGGATGCCGCTGGGCGGGGACGATCCGGAGTTCACCGCCGCCAGCCATGCCGCCGCCGAACCGGTGATCTCGGTGCTGGCCTCCTACGGCCTCGACGGCGAGGACGCCTTCTTCGCCGCCCTGGAGTTCTGGGCCGCCCTGCACGGCTTCGTGCTGCTGGAGATGACCGGGGTGATGGCCTCGGGTCTGATCGGCTCCGGTGTGATCGGTGAGGCGAAACTGGACACCGACGCGGTGTTCACCGACATGGTCCGGCGACTGGCCACCGGGATGGCGCACCGCAACGACTGAGCCAACGGCTGAGCTATCGGCTAAGTGTCGCCCTGACCTGGGACAAGTGTGGTTCAGACGAATTTTGGTGGCCGGTGTCGACCCTGGTATTGTTCAGCGCACGGG
>JAULZA010000009.1:0-14028 GCA_032117575.1 Mycolicibacterium sp. | reverse complement strand
TCGGAAAGGTGGTGTCCTCCGCCGACGCAGTCTGCCTGCTCAGCGCGTACGAGGCGCATCCGGTGGCGGTCATGGAAGCGCTCGGTACCGGTGCGAAAGCACTGGTAGCCGACACCTCCGGGCTCTCTGAACTCGGCGAAGCCGGCTTGGCAACGGTCATCGGGCTGGAAGCCTCGCCACGGGAGGTCGCGGCCGCCGCGCTGGCGGTGGCGGCCGCGCCAAAAGCCGCGCCCCCGGACCTTCCCACCTGGGATGACTGCGCCCGCGACCTCTTGGAGCTCTATCGGATAGCCATCACCCGCGCGCGGGTCCAGTCCCCGATTGGCCCTATCGATCCATAAAACCCCGATGGATCGGAGTGGACCATGTGGTGTGACCACTTCCGCCTAACCCCGACGCCGAGTTCGCTTGCCTCAATCTCCACTTCACCTCAATCTCCACTTCACCTCAATCTCCACTTCACCTCAATCTCCACTTCACCTCAATCTCCACTTCACCTCAATCTCCACTTCACCTCAATCTCCACAAGGAGCACCATGACCGCCCCGGATCCCAGCTACTCCGGCTCCGGGCGACCCACCTGCGCGGTGGTGATCTGCGCCTATACCGGACAGCGCTGGGATGACATTCTCGCCGCGGTGGCCTCTGTGCAGGCCCAGCAGCCCGCCCCTGACGATCTGATCGTCGTCGTCGACCACAACCCCGATTTGCAGGCACGCCTGGCGCAGCGGTTGCCGGGGGTTCGCGTGGTGGAAAATCACCTCGACCGCGGCCTGTCCGGCGCCCGCAACACCGGCGTCGAACTCACCGATGCCGACGTGGTGGTGTTCCTCGACGACGACGCCGCCGCCCAGCCGGGCTGGCTCGCGGGGCTGATCAGCCACTACAACGATCCGAACGTCCTGGGCGTCGGCAGCCGCATTGACGCCGGCTGGGACAACACCCGCCCGGCTTGGTGGCCGACCGAATTCGACTGGGTAGTCGGCTGCACTTACACCGGGCAGCGGCCAGGCCGGGTACGCAACCTGATCGGTGCGAGCGCGTCGTTCCGGCGCGAGTTGTTCCACGGCGGCGGCTTCGTCACCGGTATCGGCAGGTCAGCCACCGATCAGCGCCCCAGCGGATGCGAGGAGACCGAATTCTGTATCCGGGCCGCGCAGAGCCGGCCCGACGGAGTTTTCCTGCACACTGACGACGCCGCTGTCACCCACCATGTACCCGGCGACCGGGGAACGTTCTCCTATTTCCGCACCCGCTGCTACGCGGAAGGGCTGTCGAAAGCGAAAGTCACCGACAGCGTCGGGGTCGGAGATGGCTTGTCCTCGGAGTGGAGCTACTCGACCGTCACCCTGCCCATGGGTGTCCTGCGGGGCATTTGGAGCGCCGTACGAGGCGATTTCGCCGGCCTGTTGCGGGCGGGGGCGATCATCACCGGCCTGGCGTGGACCACCGCCGGATACGTGAGGGGCACCGTCGACAACTTCAGACAGGCGCGGCAATGAGAATTCTGGAACTGGCGCAGTTCCTGCCGCCGGTATCCGGCGGCGAGGAGCGCCACGTCTGGAACCTGTCCCGCGCGCTGGCATCCCGTGGCCACGACGTCACACTGCTCGGTTTCGCCACCGACGGGGACGGCCCCGGCGAAACCGTCGCCGAAGGAGTTCGGTTGGTTCGGGTCACCACCACCGCGTCCCGGCTGCGGTTTCTCTACAGTGACCCGGCACGTCCGCACGCCCTGCCGCTGACCGACCCCGCTGTCGCCAGGACGATCACTGCGGAGCTTGCGCGGGCCAGGTATGACGTCGCGCATGCGCACAACTGGATCGTCAACAGCGCGATGGGGCCGACGGACGACGCCGGCGTCCCCCTGGTGATGACACTGCACGACTACAGCCACATCTGCGCGACCAAACGGCTGATGGAGTTCGGCGCACAACGGTGCCCGGGACCCGCACCAAGGCGCTGTCTGAGCTGTTCTGTCAGCCATTACGGGCGGGCCAACGGGGCCGCCACCCTGGCGGCCAACGTGCGGTCAGCACGACGGCGGGCCGCCCACATCACCTGTGCGGCGGCGGTGAGCAGCGCAGTGGCAGAAGGTGTCTCAATTCCAAAGGGTCAGTGGCTGAGCGGTACACAGCTGCGGACCCAGGTGATTCACAACTTCATCCCAGACGAGATCGTGCTCGACGAGATTCCCCCGACGCGACCGGACGCACCGCTGTTGTTCATCGGCGACCTGAGTGCAGATAAGGGAGTGCAGTCCCTGCTCGACGCGTATGCACGGTTGGACTCTCCGCCGAAGCTGATCCTCGCCGGCCGGTCCACCCAGAAGTGGGACTTCCCGCCGGGGGCCGACTGGGTCGGCCCACTGCCGCATGAAGAGGTCGTCGCGTTGTTCCGTTCTGCGCGTGCGGTTGTGGTGCCCTCGGTATGGGCGGACCCCTGCCCGACGGTGGTGCTGGAGGCGATGGCCGCCGGACGACCGGTGGTGGCCGCCGCATCGGGCGGCATCCTGGACATGGTGGTCGACGGGAGCACCGGGCTGCTGTTCCCACCGGGCGACGCCGCAGCGATGGCCTCGGCGCTCACCAGGTTGCTGAACGAACCGGAGACCGCGCAAGCGTTCGGCGCGGCAGGCCGCGATCGTGCCCGCGAATTCACCATCAGCGTGATCGTGGACAAGATCGAGAAAATGTACAGCGACGCTATCCGGTTCGGTCAGCTGCCGTCGGCTGAGTGAATGCCCAAGCATCGCTAACGATTTCATCGAGAGAGGTCCGGCTTGGTCGCCAGCCCAGTTCGGCCATCGCCCGCTCGCTAGAGGCGATCAAGACCGCCGGGTCACCGGGCCGGCGCTCCACGTCCCTGGCCGGGATCGGGTGGCCGGTCACCCGCCGGCAGCAGTCGATCACCTCGCGGACGCTGAACCCGGTGCCGTTGCCCAGGTTGAAGATCCGGTGGGTCGACGGCTGTCCGGTCTCCAGCGCCAGCAAATGCGCCTCGGCGAGGTCGCGAACGTGGATGTAATCGCGGATGCAGGTGCCGTCGGCGGTGGGCCAGTCATCGCCGTAGACAGCGATCTCCGACCGGCGGCCGGTGGCAACCTGCAGCACCAACGGGATCAGGTGCGTCTCCACCCCGTGCCGCTCGCCCAGACCCGCATAGGCGCCTGCGACGTTGAAGTAGCGCAGGCTGGTCGCCGCCAGGCCGTATGCCGTGGCATACGAACTGATCGCGGAGTCGATGGCCAGTTTCGTCGCTCCGTAAGCATTCGTCGGCCGGGTCGGCGCGTCTTCGGTGATCGGAACCGACTCCGGCTCGCCGTAGGTGGCCGCTGTGGAGGAGAACACCAGCCGCGGCGTTCCGGTCTTGCGCATGGCCTCCAGCAGTTCCAGCGACTTGACGACGTTGCCGTGCCAGTACAACTCGGGCTTCTCCACCGACTCACCGACCAGCGACTTGGCGGCGAAGTGCATCACCCCGTCGAAGGGTCTGCCGCCGAGCAGCGCAGGCGCGGCGACGACCATGTCGTCATGGACGAACTCGGCGCCGTCGGGCACCGCGTCGGCATTGCCGGTGGACAGGTCGTCGACGACGACGACCTGATGTCCTTGTTCGAGAAGGACTTTGGCGCATACGCTTCCGATATAGCCGGCGCCGCCGGTCACGAGAAGCTTCACTCGAACTCCCATGACTGCTCTACGAGGTTGACCAGTACCCGGACGCCCACGGCCAGCGCCCGCTCGTCGAGATCGAACGTCGGCTGGTGCAGGTCGAGCTGCGGACCGTCGCCGCTCCACACGCCGAGCCGGGCCATCGCACCGGGGACGTCCTCGAGGTACCAGGAGAAGTCTTCGCCGCCCCCGGACTGATGGGTGTCGGCGAGCACCTCCGGACCCACTGCCTCGATGGCGTGGGTCATGATCTGGGTGGAGCGCTCTTCGTTGACCACCGGCGGTACCCCACGGCGGTACTGCAGCACGTGTTCGATCCCCAGTGGAGCCAGCAGGCCCGAAACAATATCGTGCACAAAAGCTTCCATCTCCAGCCAGGCGTCACGGCTGGCGGTGCGCACCGTACCGGCCAACGTGCCGATCTGCGGGATCGCGTTGGCGGCCACCCCGGCATTAGCTGCTCCCCACACCATCACGGTGCCGTGCCGTGGATCGATCCGCCGGGACAGCACCCCGGGCAGACCGGTGATGACGGTGCCCATCCCGTAGACCAGGTCGGAGGTCAGATGCGGACGCGAGGTGTGACCGCCCGGCGAGTGCAGCGTGATCTCGACGGAGTCAGCGGCCGACGTGATCGGCCCGGCCGTGATCGCCACCCGGCCGACAGCCAGCCGCGGATCGCAATGCAGCGCGAATATCCTCGACACCCCGCTCAGCGCGCCGGCGGCGATGGCATCCAGCGCGCCGCCCGGCATCAACTCCTCAGCCGGCTGGAAGATCAGCCGAACGCCGACCGGCAGTTCTCGTGCCGATGCCAGCGCGGTGGCCGCGCCGAGCAGGATCGCGGTATGGGCATCGTGTCCGCAGGCATGGGTGACCCCCGGCACCGTGGAGCTGTACGGGGCTCCGGTCCGCTCGGCCATCGGCAGGGCGTCCATATCCGCGCGCAGCGCCACCCGGGGCCCGTGGTCAGGACCGAAGTCGCACGTCAGTCCGGTCCCACCCGGCAGGGTCTTGGGGTTGAGCCCAGCCTCCACAAGTCGCTCCGCGACGTACTGCGTGGTGCCGAACTCCTGCCGCCCCAGCTCCGGGTGGCGATGGATGTGACGTCGCCACGCAACCAGATCGTCGTAGTGCGCAGCAAGCCACGACTCAGCGGTGTCGGCCAAGGACATCGGGCAAGTATCTCACCGGCACGACGCTTGCGTGCGCCGCAGGACGATCAAGCGGCGCCAGCCGCGATGAGGACTGCGGCAATGGTGACCAGCCGCAGGACGATCAAGCGGCGCCAGCCGCGATGAGGACTGCGGCAATGGTGACCAGCCGCAGGACGATCAAGCGGCGCCAGCCGCGATGAGGACTGTGGCAATGTTGGCCGCGTGAATCCTGACGCCGCAACTGCGGCCGAGATGGTCGCCTACCGCACCGGCGTCGAACAGCACGACGTGGCGGTCGTCCTCGGATCGGGTTGGGGCTGCGCCGCCCGGGCCCTCGGCAAGCCGGCCGCCGAGATCGCGATGGCCGATCTGCCCGGTTTCACCCCGCCCAGCGCCGATGGCCACCGCGGCGAGACACTGTCGCTGATGGTGGGCGGAAAGCGGGTGCTGGTGTTCGTCGGCCGCATCCACGCCTACGAAGGGCACGACCTCGACCTGGTGGTGCATCCGGTCCGCACGGCGTGTGCGGCCGGGGCGGAGGTGGTCATCCTGACCAACGCAGCCGGCGGCTTGCGCCCGGAATACCGAGTCGGCCAGCCGGTCCTGATCAGCGACCACCTCAACCTGACCGGGCGCTCACCGCTGGTCGGCCCGCAGTTCGTCGACCTGGTCGACGCCTACTCGCCCCGGCTGCGGTCTTTGGCGCGAACCGTCGACCCGACGCTGGCCGAAGGCGTGTACGCGGGACTGCCCGGGCCGCACTACGAGACGCCGGCCGAGATCCGGATGCTGCGGACCCTGGGCGCCGACCTGGTCGGGATGTCCACCGTGCACGAGACCATCGCCGCCCGGGCCGCGGGCGCCGAGGTACTCGCGGTGTCGCTGGTCACCAACCTGGCCGCCGGGATGACGGGCGAGCCGTTGCGTCATGACGAGGTGCTGGCCGCCGGCCGGGACTCCGCGGCCGATCTCGGAGAGCTGCTCGCCGGGGTCATCCGCGCACTTTAGGAGCTGCGGCCAACCTCAATTAGCGCGGCCCGAACTGGCGGTCGCCCGCATCACCGAGCCCCGGAACGATGTAGGCCTGCTCGTTGAGTCCGTCGTCGACCGTGGCGGTGAACAGCCGGGCCTGCGGAGCCGCTTTCTCCAACGCGGCGATACCGACCGGCGCGCACACCACGCAGATGACGGTGATGTCGACCGCGCCCCGGCTCTGCAGCAGCTCGATGGTGAAGGCCATCGACCCGCCGGTGGCCAGCATCGGATCGAGCACGATCACCGGCTGGGTTCGCAGATCGGGCGGCAGCGACTCCAGGTACGGCACCGGCTGGTGAGTGCGCTCGTCGCGGGCGACCCCGACAAATCCCACCCTGGCCTCGGGGATAAGGGCGTGAGCCTGGTCGACCATGCCCAGTCCGGCCCGGAGAACCGGGACCAGCAGCGGCGGGTTGGCCAGCCGGGTGCCCAGGGTGTCTCCCATTGGGGTTCGCACGCTGATCTCCTCCCGCGGCGCGTCCCGGGTGGCCTCGTACACCAGCATGTGGGTGAGGTCGCGCAGCGCGGCGCGGAAGCCGGCGTTGTCGGTGCGCTCGTCGCGCAAGGTGGTGAGCCGGGCAGCAGCCAACGGGTGGTCGACGACACGCACATCCATGGGCACAAACTGTAGGTCGTTAGGCTGTCCCGCATGGCTGCAGAGCTGGTACCGATTCGACTGAGTGTCACCGCGGGTGACTTGTACACCCTCTGGGCGCCGCGCTGGCGTGACGCGGGCGACGAATGGGAGGGATTCCTCGGCAAGGACGAGGACATCTACGCGTTCGAGTCGGTGGCCGATCTGGCGGCGTTCGTCCGGTCCGATACCGACAACGACCTGGCCGACCATCCAGCGTGGGCGCGGATGACCAAGGCGAATGCGCACCGATTCCAGCCCGCGGACGACCGGCACGCCGATTTGATCGGCGCGGAGGCGCTGCTGGCCGAGAAGCCGACCGAGGTGTCGGTCGACACCCTCGCCGGAACGCTGGCCGTGGTGTCGTCGATCGGCTCGGTGTGCGAGCTGCCCACGGTAACCCGCTTCTTCAATGGAAACCCGAATCTCGGGATGGTTGCCGGGGGCGTCGAACAGTTCGACGGCCGGGCGGGACGCAAACGCTGGAGCACCGTCGGAGAAATCTTCGCTCGCGGCTGGGACGGCGTGGTGACAGCCATCGACGAGATCATCACCAGCCCACCGGTGGACCCGCACGCCGCCGCCCAAGCCGCTGCAGAGCTCGACGAGCCCTACGAGCCCGTCGACGACGACCTCTTCGACGTAGCGGCCATCGATGACGCCGATGAGCCCGAAATCTCGGTCGTGCGCGCGGCGAGCAGCGCGCTGGTACTCGGCGGCGACGCCCGGTTCTGGGAGCAGGTGGGCATCGATCCGGTGCGGGTGATGACCAGCAGCGGCACCCTCTACACGCTGCGCTGCTACCTCGACGACAAGCCGATTTTCCTGGGCCGCAACGGGCGGATCAGCGTATTCGGTTCCGAGCGCGCGCTGGCCCGCTATCTGGCCGACGAGCACGACCACGACCTGTCGGACCTGACCACCTACGACGACATCCGAACCGCCGCTACCGACGGCTCACTGCGGGTGGATGTCACCGACGACAACATCTACGTGCTCAGCGGCCTGGTCGACGACATCGCCGACGGGCCGGACGCACTGGACCGCGACCAGTTGGACCTTGCGGTGGAGTTCATCCGCGACGTCGGCGACTACTCCGAGGACGACACCGTCGACCGGTTACTGAACCCGGATACGGCGCTGGGCGGCTTGGTGCACTACGCCCGGAATCCCGACGGTGCGCCGCGGCCAGCCGGATCTTCAGCGCAGGCTGTGGCGGAATGGGAGGAGCTCGAAAGGTTCGTCGAGTCCCGGCTGCGGCGCGAGTAGCGCCGCCGGCCGGTCCGGTGCGCAACCGGTCCGGTCAGAGTTTCCGGGCGATGGCGGCCATCGCGTCGGTCACGCCCACGTAACGGGACGAGGTGCCGACCTTACCGACGATGGCGCCCAGCTCGTAGGCCCCGGTCTCGTCGTCCTCGCGGTAGCGATAGCCGAAGTGGTAGGGCCGTACGACGGCGCCCAGGAAGCTGAATCGCATGTCGCCCAGAGGGATGGACCCGTGGTCCGAGCGGATATGGTCGGCCAGGGCGTCGTAGTAGATGCCCTGCGGGTCCAAGCGACTGTGGAAGTACCAGAGGCGTCCGTCCGGCAGCAGCAGTTGCGGGAAGAGCGGGTCGAGGAGAAAACCCCGGGGCGACCGGGCTTTGATCACGCCCCGGCCGTACGGCACCCGCTGCGTCCGCAAACCGGCAGCGGCGAGATCCGAGGCTAAGTTCTTGAGCCGAGCAGCCAATTCCGCTGCCGCGTGCTCGCGGGGCAACATCCCGGAACGCTCCCTCACCGCAAAATCAGCCACTACCACCGCCTGATCTAAATCGTACGTTAGCTCGCAGGATAGATTTCCTGTGCGATTTCAAGCAAATTACGAGCTCTTTGCCGGATTCCGCTCCCGGATGACATCTCAATAAGGCGGCTAGCCGACGAGCACAGCGTATCGAGGTTTGATCACCTCGTCGATGATCTCCAGCCGCTCGTCGTAGTGGATGAAGGCCGACTTCATCGCGTTGACGGTGAACCTCGCCAAATCGCTCCACCCGTAGCCGAACGTCTCCACCAGACGCAACATCTCCCGACTCATCGTGGTGTCGCTCATAAGCCGGTTGTCGGTGTTGACCGTGACCCGAAATCGCAACCGGGCGAGCACTCCGAAGGGATGCTTCTCCATGCTGGGCACCGCACCGGTCTGCACATTGGAACTCGGGCACATCTCCAACGGAATCCGCTTGTCCCGCACGAGGGACGCCAGCTGACCCAGCCGTGCGCTGCCGTCGGGAAGCTCCTCGATGTCGTCGAGGATGCGGACCCCGTGCCCCAGGCGGTCGGCACCGCAGAACGCCAGCGCCTCGTGGATCGAAGGAATACCGAAGGCCTCCCCCGCGTGGATCGTGAAGCGCGCGTTATTTGCTCGCATGTATTCGAATGCGTCCAGGTGGCGTGACGGCGGGTAGCCGGCCTCCGCGCCGGCGATGTCGAAACCCACCACACCCTTGTCCCGGAAACGGATCGCCAGTTCGGCGATGTCGCGGGAGCGGGCCGCGTGCCGCATCGCGGTCACCAGGCAGCGCACCACGATCCGCCGCCCGCGTGCCGCGGCGGCCTTCTCGCCGTCGGCGAACCCGGACAACACCGCGTCAACCACGTCGTCGAGCGTCATCCCTTGGTTCAGATGCAGCTCCGGCGCGAACCGGACCTCGGCGTAGACCACGTTGTCGGCGGCCAGATCCTCCACGCATTCCAGCGCAACCCGGTGCAGCGCGTCCGGTCTCTGCATCACCGCCACCGTGTGCGCGAACGGCTCCAGGTAGCGCACCAGGGAACCGCTGTGTGCCGCAGTGCGAAACCAGGCGGCCAGCTCGGCCTCGTCGGTGCTGGGCAGTCCGCTGTAGCCCACCTGGCCGGCGATGTCGATGACAGTGGCCGGACGCAGTCCGCCGTCGAGGTGCTCGTGCAGCAGAGCCTTGGGGGCGTGCCCGATCATCTCCAGGGTCAGCGGTGTGTTCATGACAGCTCATTGTGCCCGGAGCACCCGTGAGATCCCGGATCACCCATGAGATCTAGTGCACATCGCCGCCGTGGTCCGGCGTTGCTCGGCGAGCCGTATTGGCTTGTCATACAGCGTTTCTCCGTTCACCGCAGCCCGCCGCCCGAGGACGACCCAAGGACGTAATCTCCGCGTCACCTTTTTCGCAGTAAAAACGGAGTTAGAGTCCACCTGAATGCAGGAGGGCAGATGACCAGCAGAACGCGGCGACGGACTCTCTACCGCGGTGACCCCGGCATGTGGTCGTGGGTACTGCACCGCATCACCGGTGCAACCGTCTTCTTCTTCCTCTTCGTCCACGTCCTCGACACAGCCCTGGTACGGGTCAGCCCGCAGGCATACAACGAAGTGGTCGCCACCTACAAGACGCCCATCATCGGCCTGATGGAACTGGGCCTGGTGGCCTGCGTGCTCTACCACGCCTTCAATGGGGTACGGGTGATCCTGGTGGACTTCTGGTGGAAGGGTCCGCGCTACCAACGCCAGATGCTCTGGGCGGTGGCCGGACTGTGGCTGATCACCATGGTGCCCGCCACCGTGGTTATCGGCATGCACATGGCGGAGCGGTTCCTGTGACCCGCCCGGCGCCGGTCCGCGAACGCGACCACGACCGCCCCGCGAGCCTGGACAATCCACGGTCTCCGCGCCGGCAATCCGGCATGCCGAACTTCGAGAAATACGCCTGGCTGTTCATGCGCTTCTCCGGAGTGGTGCTGATCTTCCTGGTGATCGGCCACCTCTTCATCGGCCTGATCTGGGAGGACGGCGTCTACCGGATCGACTTCAACTACATCGCGCAGCGTTGGGCCTCTCCGTTCTGGCAGATCTGGGACCTGTCGATGCTCTGGCTGGCGCAGCTGCACGGGGGCAACGGGATGCGGACCATCATCGCCGACTACGCCCGCAAGGACTCGACCCGTTTCTGGCTCAACTCGCTGCTCGCCGTCTCGATGCTCATCGTCTTGGTGGTGGGCACCTACACGCTCGTCACCTTCGACCCGAACATCTCTTGAACCACTCGATGCGGAGATAGCCGATGATTCAGCAGCACAAGTACGACGTCGTCATCGTGGGTGCTGGTGGCGCCGGGATGCGCGCCGCTGTGGAGGCCGGCCCGCGGGTGCGGACCGCCGTGCTGACCAAGCTCTACCCGACTCGCAGCCACACCGGCGCGGCCCAGGGCGGCATGTGTGCCGCGTTGGCCAATGTCGAGGAGGACAACTGGGAGTGGCACACCTTCGACACCGTCAAGGGCGGCGACTACCTCGCCGATCAGGACGCCGTCGAGATCATGTGCAAGGAAGCCATCGACGCGGTTCTGGACCTTGAGAAAATGGGCATGCCGTTCAACCGGACACCCGAGGGGCGCATCGACCAGCGCCGGTTCGGCGGCCACACCCGCGATCACGGCAAGGCGCCGGTACGCCGCGCCTGCTACGCCGCCGACCGCACCGGCCACATGATCCTGCAGACGCTGTACCAGAACTGCGTCAAGCACAACGTCGAGTTCTTCAACGAGTTCTACGCGCTAGACCTGGTGCTCACCGAGACGCCCCGCGGACCGGTCGCCAGCGGCGTGGTTGCCTACGAGTTGGCCACCGGTGACATTCACGTCTTTCACGCCAAATCGATCGTCCTGGCCACCGGCGGCTCAGGGCGCATGTACAAGACCACCTCCAACGCCCATACCCTGACCGGCGACGGCTTGGGCATTGTGTTCCGCAAGGGACTTCCCCTGGAGGACATGGAATTTCACCAGTTCCACCCGACGGGTCTGGCTGGGCTTGGGATTCTTATCTCCGAGGCGGTGCGGGGCGAGGGCGGACGTCTGCTCAACGGCGAGGGCGAACGATTCATGGAACGCTACGCGCCGACGATCGTCGACCTGGCCCCCCGCGACATCGTCGCCCGCGCAATGGTCCAGGAGGTCCTGGAGGGCCGCGGCGCCGGCCCGCACAAGGACTACGTCTACATCGACGTCCGCCATCTCGGCGCCGACGTGCTGGCGGCCAAACTTCCCGACATCACCGAGTTCGCCCGCACCTACCTGGGCGTGGACCCGGTCACCGAACTGGTGCCGGTCTATCCCACCTGCCACTACGTGATGGGCGGCATCCCTACCACCGTTATCGGAGAGGTGTTGCGGGACAACAACAATGTGGTCCCGGGGCTGTACGCGGCCGGCGAATGCGCCTGCGTCTCGGTACACGGCGCCAACCGGCTGGGCACCAACTCGCTGCTGGACATCAACGTCTTCGGCCGGCGGGCCGGCCTGGCGGCGGCCTACTACGCCCAAGGCAACCCCCGGGTGGAACTGCCGCCGAACCCGGCCGCCATGGTCACCGACTGGGTGGCCGACATTCTCTCCGAGCACGGGGAAGAGCGGGTTGCCGACATCCGCAGCGAACTGCAGCAGTCCATGGACAACAACGCTGCGGTGTTCCGCACCGAGGAAACCCTCAAGCAGGCGCTTACCGACATCCATGCGCTCAAGGAGCGATACTCGCGGATCACTGTGCAGGACAAGGGAAAGCGCTACAACAGCGACCTGCTGGAGGCCATCGAGCTGGGCTTTCTGCTGGAATTGGCCGAGGTCACCGTGGCCAGCGCACTGAACCGCAAGGAGTCGCGCGGCGGGCATGCCCGGGAGGACTATCCCCACCGCGACGACACCAACTACATGCGACACACCATGGCGTATAAGGACGGGACCGACCTGCTCAGCGACGTCCGGCTGGACTACAAGCCGGTGGTGCAGACCCGCTACGAGCCGATGGAACGGAAGTACTGAGGATGACTCTTCCCGTCCCGCCCGGCTCCACCATGGTGACCCTGAAGGTGGCCCGGTTCGATCCGGAGAACCCAGATCGCTTCGCCGACAGCGGCGGCTGGCAGAGCTTCCGGGTGCCTTGCCTGCCGACTGATCGCCTGCTGAATCTGCTCACCTACGCCAAGAGCTACCTCGACGGCACCCTGACCTTCCGCCGGTCGTGCGCGCACGGGGTGTGCGGCTCGGACGCAATGCGGGTCAACGGCGTCAACCGGCTCGCGTGCAAGGTGCTGATGCGCGATCTGCTGCCCAAGAACGGCAAGCCGCTGACCGTCACCATCGAGCCGATCCGCGGGCTGCCGGTCGAGAAGGACCTCGTGGTGGACATGGAGCCGTTCTTCGAGGCATACCGCGCGGTGAAGCCCTACCTGATCACCACCGGCAACGCCCCGACCCGGGAACGCATCCAGAGCCAGACCGACCGTGCCCGCTACGACGACACCACCAAGTGCATCCTGTGCGCCTGCTGCACCACCAGCTGCCCGGTGTTCTGGAACGAGGGCAGCTATTTCGGTCCCGCTGCGATCGTCAACGCCCACCGGTTCATCTTCGACAGCCGCGACGAGGGGGCCGCGGAGCGCCTGGAGATCCTCAACGACAAGGAAGGGGTGTGGCGCTGCCGCACCACCTTCAACTGCACCGACGCCTGCCCGCGCGGCATCGAAGTGACCAAAGCGATCCAAGAGGTCAAACGCGCACTGATGTTCACTTAGCAAGCACTCTTCCCCGCTCGCCCCGTACTGTCCAACGCCATGAGTAAAGGCGAACTCACCCTGGATCCGACGTCCGCGGGCTCGACTGTCGACAGTAAAGGACTCTAGCCACCATCGCCTTCGCCGGGGTCGGCGACGAGGGAGTCGGACTGGGCAACCAGGAGAATGCCGACGACGTCTTCGCAGCGGTCGGCCACGACCTGTTCGGCGACAGCACGCTGGGCAAGATCGGGCTGATGCTGCTGGCGGCGTCGATCCTGACGTCGGCGTCGGCCTCCACCCAGACCACGATCCTGCCGACCGCCCGGACCACCCTGTCGATGGGCGTCTACAAGGCGCTGCCCGACTCCTTCGCCAAGATCCACCGCAAGTACCTGACGCCCACCACCTCCACCATCGCGATGGGCGTGGTGTCGATCCTGTTCTACCTGCTGTTCACCCTCATCAGCCCGAATCTGCTCACCGCGCTGATCGGCTCAGTGGGCCTGATGATCGCGTTCTACTACGGCCTCACCGGGTTCGCCTGCGCGTGGTTCTACCGCAAGGACCTCACCAAGTCCGGCCGCAACCTGCTGCTGCGCGGTGTGGTTCCCTTGTCGGGCGCGCTCATCCTGAGCGCGGTGTTCGTCTACGGCCTGATCCAGTACGCCAAGCCGGACTGGCTCACCGACGACGACGGAAACAACGTCACGATCCTGGGCTACGGTGCGGTCGCCGTGGTGGGCATCGGCGCCTTGGTGCTCGGGATGATTCTGATGGTGGTGTGGTGGATCGCCTCGCCGTCGTTCTTCCACGGCCACACCCTGCCGCGCCGCACCAGCGCCGACCTGGTGCTGGTGCCGGCCACCGGCGTGGAGCCCACCCTGGGTCTGCCGGATTCCGGTGACGTGCCGACGGTGATCGCCCCGGATCTCTCGAACCTGCCGCGGGGCGAGACCGCGATGA
>JAULZA010000008.1:0-5121 GCA_032117575.1 Mycolicibacterium sp. | reverse complement strand
GCGTCCGGGTGGCTGCGCGCCTGGGCGGCCAGCTCATCGCCGTTGATGCCGGCGTGGACGTGGCACTCGCCTGCCCAGATGTGCAGATTGGTGCGGCCGGTCACCCGGCGGACGTGCGCGCCGAGGAACTGATCGGGACAGAACAGCACGTCGCGGTCCGCGGGAATGGAGGCCACCACGTCCACGGCGTTCGAGGAGGTGCAGCAGATGTCGGTCAACGCCTTCACCGCCGCGGTGGTGTTGACGTAGGACACCACCACCGCGCCGGGGTACTCGTCGCGCCAGGCCGCCAATTCCTCGGCAGTGATGGAGTCGGCCAGCGAGCAGCCGGCCCGCTGATCGGGAATGAGCACGGTCTTGTCCGGGCTGAGAATCTTGGCGGTCTCGGCCATGAAGTGCACGCCGCAGAACACGATGGTGTCCTCGGTGGCTTGGGCGGCGATGCGCGACAACGCCAAGGAGTCGCCGACGTGGTCGGCGACATCCTGGATTGCCGGAAGCTGGTAGTTGTGCGCCAGGATCGTGGCGTTGCGCAGGGCCGCAAGCCGGCGGACTTCAGCTGCCCACTGCACGTCGGCCTCGACGCCGGTGTAGCCACCCGGTCCGTCGACGATGCGGTCGGCCAGCGGTGAGTCCAAGCGGTTGAGCACGATTTCCCTCGGATCCACGACGGTCATCGTGGCCTCCTGTCTTGTCCGGGGTTTTCGACTTACAATCGAAAACATGGCCAATACTAGCACCGAACACGAGGTTCTTGCCGTGGTATTCCAGGTGCGAAGCCTGGACTCCGGCAAACCCGAACTTGAGGTGCTGTTATGGCAGCGCGCCCTGGCTCCCGAACGCGGCAAATGGTCGTTGCCCGGCGGCCGGCTGCGCGCCGATGAGGACCTGAGCGACTCCGTGCGCCGCCAACTCGCCGAGAAAGTCGACCTGCGGGAGGTGGCACATCTGGAACAGCTGGCGGTGTTCTCCGATCCGCACCGGGTGCCCGACGCCCGGGTGATCGCCTCCACCTTCCTGGGCCTGGTGCCCTCCCCCGCCGTTCCGGCACTGCCGTCGGACACCCGGTGGCATCCCGTCGCGGATCTGCCACCGATGGCCTTCGACCACGGCCCCATGGTGGCCTACGCGCGGTCCCGGCTGGCAGCCAAACTTTCCTACACCAACATCGGATTCGCTCTGGCGCCAAAGGAATTCACGCTATCTACCCTGCGGGACATCTACGGAGGGGCGTTGGGATACCAGGTGGACCCCACCAACCTGCAGCGGGTGCTGGCCCGTCGCGGGGTGATCACCCGCACCGGAAGCACCGCCAATCCCGGCCGCAGCGGCGGCCGGCCGGCGGCGATGTACCGGTTCACCGAGTCGGGTTTGCGGGTCACCGATGAGTTCGCCGCGTTGCGCCCGCCCGGCACGGGGACTAGCTTCTTAGAGCCCCCTTAAGGTACAACTGTCTCCGATGACAAGCGCAGAAGGGGCGGTCAGTCCCGAGTGGATCGGCCGGGCCCCGCACGATGACGTGCGTCGCGGCACCAGGCCCGCGCTGCCGTCGAGGGACCAGTTCTACCAACCACCCGCCGGCTTCCACCACGCCGAGCCGGGCACGGTGCTGCGCTCCCGCGACGTCGAACTCGGGTTCCTGGGCCTGGTCCCGCAGCAAATCCGCGCCACCCAGTTGCTCTACCGGACCACCAACCGGCACGGCGAGCCCGAGGCGAGCGTCACCACCGTGCTGGTGCCGGCCGGGCATTCCCACCGCCAGCCGCGGCACGTGGTGTCGTATCAGTGCGCCATCGACGCGGTGTCCTCGCGCTGCTTCCCGTCCTACGCCCTGCGCCGGCGCGCGAAAGCCGCGGGCTCACTGGCCCAGCTGGAATATCTCCTGGTGGCGGCGGCGGTAGCCGAGGGTTGGGTGGTCTCGGTTCCCGATCACGAGGGCCTTGACGGCATGTGGGGCACACCGGTGGAACCGGGTTACCGGATTCTCGACGGCCTGCGCGCGACCCTGAACTTCGAGCGGTTCGGCTTGGCGCCGGACAGCCGGGTGGGGTTGTGGGGCTACTCCGGCGGTGGGCTGGCCAGCGCCTGGGCCGCCGAGGTCCACGCCGACTACGCCCCCGATGTCAACGTCGTGGGCGCCGTACTGGGTTCGCCGGTGGGCAACCTGGGCAACACGTTCCGCCGGCTCAATGGGTCCACCTACGCGGCGTTGCCGGCGTTGGTGGTCTCCGCGCTGGCCAAGAGCTACCCCGGGCTGGCCCGCGTCATCGAGGAGCACGCCACCGCCGAGGGTCGGGCAATGCTGGAGCGCCTGGAGCGGATGACCACCGGGCAGGCCGTGATCCGCTACTTCAAGACGAACATGGATCACTGGGTCCGTCCGCCACTGGAGCAGGTGCTCGCCCTGCCGGAAGTGCAGGAGGTCTTCGAGGCCATCCGCCTGGGCGGCACCGTGCCCACCCCGCCGGTGCTGATCGTGCAGGCCGTTCACGATTCGGTAATCGCCGTCGGCGACATCGACGAACTGGCTCACCTGTACACCGAGGGCGGCGCCCGGGTCACCTACCACCGCGACCTGTTCAGCGAGCACATGCTGCTGCACCCGATGTCCGCGCCGATGACGCTGCGCTGGCTGACGGATCGTTTCGCGGACCGGCCGCTGGACGCCCATGTCGTCCGGACGAAGTGGCCGACGCTGTTCAACCCGATCACCTACGCCGGTATGTGGCGACTGGGCGGCATCGTCGCCCGCGTCATGCTGGGCGGACGGGTTCCGTTCCGGCCCCTGTGAATCCGGCCCCGGCGATTCCGGGCTGGCCGTAGGGGTAACCCGGGTGGACGAAGCGCTCCTGCGCGGGCCAGCCGCCGAGATCCTCGCGCGGGTTGGCGATCGCCAGCATCGCGTACACCAGCGCCGCGAGCGCGGCCGGCAGCAGTAGCGTCACCGCGATCTGAAACGGGCTGTGCCCCGGGAAAACCGGCGGCGCCTCGGTGAAGTAGGCCACCCGGTTCTCCGGGCTCAGTTGTGCGCCCGCACGGTCCGGCGTGCCGTACCGCCAGTGCGCCAGCGCAGCGCCCGTCCCGGCGGCCGCCGCCGCCGCCGCGATCTGACCGATCCACAACCCCGCGGCCAGCACCGGCCCGCGATGCGGTCGCCACTGCCAGACCGCGACCGCCGAAACGATCGCCAGGCCGGCCAGCATGCCGATCAGCATGGCCACGGCGACGAAGACGTTGTCGGACTCCTTGCCGAGGAAGGCGTCGATCCGGTCGCCCCCCTTGGTCAAGCCGGCGATGGTGTGGATCGGCGGGGCGATCCACGCCCACAGCCCGCCCAGGGCCGCACCCGAAAGAGCAAGTGCGGCAATGACGATCAACGCCGCCGACAAGTGCGACCGGCGCGGGGCAAGGGCCGTCATCGCCGGGTGTCCACATCGGCGGAGTCCACCCGTCCGTGCCGTGAGCACTCGGCCCACCAGCCGTCCGGACGCACCTGGACCACCATCCGCCGGCCACACTCGGCGCAGTACCTGGGCGGCTCCAAACCGAGTTGAGCCGTCAGCGGGACGACCCCGCCGTGCGGTGTGCCGGTGTAGATGTTGTAGTTGCCGGCACGCAGCGGGGCCGGCCCATGATCGGCCATCAGAGGCTGGCGTTGAGAGCCTTGATGGGCATCTGCAGATCCTCGAGCAACTCCAGATCCGATTCGGCGGGGCGGCCCAGGGTGGTGAGGTAGTTGCCGACGATGACGGCGTTGATGCCGCCCAGGATGCCCTGCTTGGCGCCGAGGTCGCCCAGGGTGATCTCGCGGCCGCCGGCGAAGCGCAGCATGGTCCGCGGCAGGGCGAGCCGGAAGGCCGCGACCGCCTTGAGAGCCTCGCTGGGCGGCATCACTTCGAGGTCGCCGAACGGGGTTCCCGGGCGCGGGTTGAGGAAGTTCAGCGGAACCTCGTGCGGATCGAGTTCGGCCAGGTCTGCGGCGAACTCGGCGCGCTGCTCCAGCGTCTCGCCCATGCCCAGAATGCCGCCGCAGCACACCTCCATGCCGGCATCGCGCACCATGCGCAACGTCTCCCAACGCTCTTCCCAGGTGTGGGTCGTCACCACGTTGGGGAAGAACGAGCGGGCGGTCTCGAGGTTGTGGTTGTAGCGGTGCACACCCATCGCGGCGAGCCGGTCGACCTGCTCGGGCGTCAACATGCCCAGCGAACACGCGATGTGGATCTCAACCTCGTTGCGGATGGCTTCGATACCGGCGGCCACCTGCGCCAGCAGTCGCTCGTCGGGACCGCGGACGGCGGCGACGATGCAGAATTCGGTGGCACCGGTCTTGGCGGTCTGCTTGGCAGCCTCCACCAGGCTGGGGATGTCCAGCCAGGCGCTGCGCACCGGCGAGGCGAACAGCCCGGACTGGGCGCAGAAGTGGCAGTCCTCCGGGCAGCCGCCGGTCTTGAGGCTGATGATGCCCTCGACCTCGACCTCCGGGCCGCACCAGCGCATCCGAACCTCGTGGGCCAGTGCGAGCAGTTCCTCAAGGCGGTCGTCGGGCAGCTGCAGCACCTTGAGCACCTGCTCGCGGGATAGGCCCTCGCCGCGCTCCAGTACCTGTTCGCGGGCCTCTGCGAGAACGTCCTGAGTCACGCAGCACAGGTTAGTGCACCGGCTCACCCGATCAGAATGTGGTCGATGCGCTGATCGCCGTCCCAGCGGCGCAGTTTCGTCATCCGGGCGGCACCGTCGCCCGCGCCGTCGCCGGCACCCTCGTCGGCACCCTCGTGGACAACGGCCAGAGCCGGGCCGATCTCGGCCGCGGTGAGGCGGCGGGCCAGCGTGACGTGCGGGGTCCAGTGTCCGGGACGGCAGTGCGGATACGGTTGCCCGTCGACGTGCGGCAGCGCCAGGCGATAGACCACGGCGTGCAGGGCCAGCAGTTCGGCCGAGGGAACGATGAGCCGGGCCAGGGTGTGCCGGCCGCCACCCCTGGGCTTGGGCCCGAAGACCAGCGGGGCACCGACCACGCAGTCGAACGCCAGCCGGCCGGCCAGCGCGCGCAGCGCCTCGTCGACCGCCGGGCTGATGCGCGCGGCGGCGACGAGAGTGACGTGCGGCCGGTTCGTCGGC
>JAULZA010000007.1:0-6846 GCA_032117575.1 Mycolicibacterium sp. | reverse complement strand
GGCCGGCGACGCTGTACTTGGCCTTGCCGGAGTGGAACCACTCGCGGGTCAGCCGGTTGCGGTCCAGCGGGTAGACCCCGTCGAGGAAGGTGTCCCACTGCTGGACGGTCATCGTCCGGCCACCGCCGTCGACCAGACTCATCTGGTTGTCCATACCCGCCTGAGCGGTGCCCGGAACGGCGAACGTCGCCGCAAACGCGGCGGACAGCGCCACCAGAACACGACCGATAACCTTCATGGTGACCCCTTCACTACCAAGTTTGGCGTAACAGATGTCTCATCGGTAACACAGATCACAGTGTTACCGCATCCGAAGAAAAATTTTCCTGGCTGATTGTCAGGCGGGCCGCCGCGGCCGGCATTACGACTGCTGCGTGGGCGTCGGGGTAGCCTCGCGGGGTGTTGCTGGCCTCCCTCAACCCTGCCGCGGTGGCCGCCGGAGCGGACCTCGGTGACGCGGTGCGCATCGACGGTGCCACGCTGTCCCGCAGCGACCTGGTGGGTGCGGCGACCTCGGTGGCCGAGCGGGTCGGCGGAGCGTCGCGTATCGCGGTGCTGGCCACGCCCACCGCGTCGACGGTGCTCGCCGTCACCGGCTGCCTGATCGCCGGTGTGCCGTTCGTCCCGGTGCCGGCCGACGTCGGGGTCGCCGAACAGGCGCACATTCTCACCGACTCCGGCGCCCAGGCGTGGCTGGGGGAGAAGCCGGCGGAGACGGCCGGTCTGCCGCACGTGCCGGTGCGGTTACATGCCCGCTCCTGGCACCGCTACCCGGAGCCCGCGCCGCACAGCCCGGCGATGGTCGTGTACACCTCCGGCACCACCGGGCCGCCCAAGGGCGCGGTTCTCAGCCGCGCCGCGGTAGCCGCCGACATCGACGCGCTGGCCCAAGCCTGGCAGTGGACGCCGGACGACACGTTGGTGCACGGTCTTCCGCTGTTCCACGTGCACGGCCTGGTGCTCGGGCTGCTGGGCGCGCTGCGGGTGGGCAACCGGTTCGTGCACACCGGTAAGCCCACGCCGCAGGCCTACGCCGCCGCCGGGGGAACCCTCTACTTCGGAGTGCCCACGGTGTGGTCGCGGGTGGTCGCCGACAGTGAATCAGCCCGGGCGCTGACCGGCGCCCGGCTGCTGGTGTCCGGAAGTGCCGCCCTGCCCGTCCCGGTGTTCGAGCGGCTGGCTGAGTTGACCGGCCACGCTCCGGTGGAACGCTACGGCTGCACCGAGACTCTGATCACCGTCAGCACCCGGGCCGACGGGGAGCGTCGGCCTGGCTGGGTCGGCCTGCCGTTGCGGGGAATGCAGACCCGGCTGGTCGGAGATGACGACTCACCGGTGCCCCATGACGGGGAAACCATTGGCAGCCTTCAGGTTCTGACCCCGACGGTGTTCGACGGTTATCTGAACCGGCCCGACGCCACCGCGGCGGCGCTGACACCGGACGGGTGGTACCGCACCGGGGACGCCGCCGTCATCGGCGCCGACGGCATGCACCGCATCGTCGGCCGGGAGTCGGTGGACCTGATCAAGTCCGGGGGTTACCGGATCGGCGCGGGGGAGATCGAGACCGCCCTGTTGGGCCATCCCGGTGTCGCCGAGGTGGCGGTGGTGGGGCTTGCCGACGAGGACCTCGGCCAGCGGATCGTCGCGTTCGTCGTGGGCGACGCCTCTCCGGAAGCGCTCATCGACTATGTGGGGAAGCAACTTTCGGCACACAAGCGGCCCAGGGAAGTGCGCGTGGTGGAATCACTGCCCCGCAACGCCATGGGCAAGGTGATGAAAAAGGAGTTGCGCTAACCGCGGCGAGCGTGCGGAAACCGCGCACCCGTGCGGCGTGTCGGCGGGCCGACACGCACGCTCGCGGGAGATCAGTTGGTGTGCAGCGCCTCATTGAGCGTGATGCCCGATCCGTCGCGGGCCACCACCTCCACCGCGCCGGTGGTGGAATTCCGCCGGAACAGCAGGTTGTTCGCACCGGACAGGTCACGAGCCTTGACCGTCGCGCCGTCAGAGAGGGTCACCTTGGTGCCCGCGGTGACGTACAGCCCGGCCTCGACCACGCAGTCGTCGCCCAGCGAGATACCCAGGCCGGAGTTGGCGCCCAGCAGGCAGCGTTTGCCCACCGAGATCACCTCGGTACCGCCGCCCGAGAGGGTGCCCATGATCGATGCGCCTCCGCCGACGTCGGAGCCGTCACCGACCACCACACCCGCCGAGATCCGGCCCTCCACCATCGAGGCGCCGAGCGTGCCGGCGTTGAAGTTCACGAAGCCCTCGTGCATCACCGTGGTGCCGGGCGCCAGGTGCGCGCCCAGCCGGACCCGGTCGGCGTCGGCGATGCGCACCCCGGTAGGCACCACGTAGTCGACCATCCGGGGGAACTTGTCCACCCCGTACACCGTCACCGGGCCGCGCCGGCGCAGCCGCATCCGAACGCTCTCGAACCCGTCGATGCGGCAGGGCCCGTAGTTGGTCCACACCACGTTGGTCAGTGCGCCGAACACGCCGTCCAGGTTCAGCCCGTGCGGTTCGACAAGCCGGTGGGAGATCAGGTGCAGCCTCAGATAGGCGTCATAGGTGTCGACGGGTTTGTCGGCCAGCACGGTGACGGTACGGATCGGGACTACTTCGACGCCCCGGTCGTGGTCCGGTCCGGACAGCGCCGCGTATTGGTCGGGCACCTCGTCGGCGCTGAGCCGGGTGGTTCCCGACGGGCTGTAGGCGCCCAGTTCCGGATCGGGGAACCAAGCGTCCAGCACGGTGCCGTCGTCGGTGATGGTGGCCAGTCCGAACCCCGCTGCAGCTGTCACGGTGCTACACCGTACTAGCCTGGTGAGCTGTGCTGGACCTGCGCGCCGACCCCGCTGTGCTCACCGCCGCCCTCATCGACATCCCGAGTGTGTCGCGCGATGAGAAGCGCATCGCCGACGAGGTGGAGGCCGCGCTGCGCGGGCAGACCTCGTATCAGGTGATCCGCAGCGGGGACGCGGTGCTGGCCCGCACCGACTTCGGCCGGCCCTCGCGGGTGATTCTGGCCGGCCACCTCGACACCGTGCCGATCGCCGACAACGTGCCCTCGCGGCGCGACGCCGACCACATCTACGGCTGCGGCGCGGCGGACATGAAGTCCGGTGATGCGGTGTTTCTTCACCTGGCGGCCACCGTCGCCGAACCGGTGCACGACGTCACGCTGATCCTCTACGAGTGCGAGGAGATCGAGTCAAAAGCCAACGGCCTCGGCCGTATCGAGCGTGAGCTTCCGGATTGGCTGCGCGCTGACGTCGCGATTCTGGGCGAGCCGTCCGGCGGCTACATCGAGGCCGGCTGCCAGGGGACGCTGCGCGCGGTGCTGTCGGCGACCGGCACCCGTGCTCATTCGGCGCGATCCTGGTTGGGCGACAATGCCATTCACAAGCTGGCGCCGGTGCTGGAAAGGCTGGCCGCCTACGACGGACGGGTGGTCGACATCGACGGCTGCACCTACCGGGAGGGTCTCTCGGCGGTCCGAGTCGATGGGGGAGTGGCCGGCAACGTCATTCCCGATGCCGCCTCGCTGACGGTGAACTTCCGGTTCGCCCCGGATCGGACGCCGGAGGCCGCGCTGGCCCATGTGCGGGAGGTGTTCGGCGGGCTCGACGTCGAAGTGGAGCAGACCGACGCAGCGCCCGGCGCGCTGCCGGGGCTGCACCATCCGCCCGCGGCGGCGCTGGTGGACGCCGCCCACGGCATGGTCCGCGCCAAGTTCGGTTGGACCGATGTGGCCCGCTTCGCTGCTCTGGGCATCCCGGCGGTCAACTACGGCCCCGGCGACCCCAACTTGGCGCACCGCCGAGACGAATGGGTGTCGGTGGCCCAGATCGGCGTCGTCACCGCTACGTTGCGCCGCTACCTCGGCGGCTAGCCGGCGAGGTCCTTGGCTTGCCGCGCCGCGTCGGCCGCGGCGCCCTTGAAGCCGGCGGCCGCCAGCTGTTCGGCGGCCGCGGACAGGGCGGCCGCGTCGCCGGCGGCCAACGCCCGGGCATGAGCCAGCGCCAGGTCGGTGTACGCGCAGGGCACCGATTCGGCGATCACTTCGAGGGCGGCCGCCGCGCGCCGGTCGCCCAGTCGGGTCGCTTCGTGCCAGCCCCGGACGGCCACCGCAAACTGGCCGCCGCGCTTGGCCGTTCGCGCGGCGTCGCGGGCGGCGGTGAGCGCGGCCGGCCGGTCGCCGATGGTGGCCAGGCGCCAGGCCCGCGCGATGCCCAGTTCGGGGGCGAACATCGCCGACTTGGTGCAGTGCCGGGATTGCGCCCGCGCCAGCGCCTTTGCCGATTCGGGTATGTCGCCCAGATATCCCAGCGCCAGCGCGAGGTAGTTCAGCGCCAGCGGGCCCCACGAGTAGCCGGTGCGGGCCAGGGTGGCGGCCGCGGGCTTGAGTAGTTCCGCGGCGGCCGCCGCGTCGCCGCGGGCCAGCAGCACCTGGCTGAGCAGCACCTCGCCGACCGCGCGGCCGGGCTGGGTCGACTCGGCGAAATCGGTGTAGCGGCGGGCGGCTTCCTCGGCCTCGTCCAGCTTGGCGGCCATCAGCAGCGTCGACGTCTCGGCAAGTCCCAGGGTGAATCGCAGAATCCCGGGGTGCTCGACGCCCAAGGCCCGCTGCACCGCCGGTGCGACGGCCTGGAAACGGCCCATCCTGGCCGAGCACAACGCATCGGCGCTGGCGGCCCACGCCACCGCGTCGTCCGGGGCGTCGGTGTGGGAGAGCACCTCGTCGGCGATCTCCACGGCCTTGCGGATGTTTCCGGCGTTCATGGCGAAGGTGCCCGACAGCGCGTCAAGAGTGAGGTGCGAGGACTTCTCACCCAACTGGCGGCGGACGTTGTGCAGGAAGATGACGGCCCGTTCGGGTTGGTTGAGCATCCAGAACTGGTTGGCCGCCCGCGGCATCGCCCAGGCCATGATCTGCTCTTCGGACATGCTCGCGGTGTTCATGTCGGCCAAGACGGCGTCGGCCTCCCGGCCACGCCCCTGCAGGCCCAATGAGGTGCTCAGAGTCAGCCGGGCTTCGAAGCTCTCACCGCGATCCAGCGCCCCGCGGGCTAGTCGTTCGGCCAGTCCGATGTCACCCAGTTGCAGGGCCTCGTGCGCGGCGGCGACCACCGCGGTGCTATCCACCGGCCCCTCGCCCTGCAGCGCGATCACGGTCCGGCCCAGCCGATCGGCCGGGGTGCGGCTCGGTGTAGTGGCTAATTGGGCGGCGACGGCGGTGCGGAACCGCTGAGTCTCCGACTGATCCAGGATCGCGGCCATCCGCTCCAGGAACAGCGCGTGGCCGAGGTAGGCGAGGGGGCCTTGCACTGCGACGGCGCCTGCTTCTACGGCAGCCTGCACCGCCGATTCGCTGGTCACCGCGACCAGGTCCGCACGCGACAACGGCTCGAAGACACAGAGATGGCCGAGCGCCGCGCGCACTTCTTGCGGAAGGCCCCTCAGGTAGTGGTCGATGGCGCCGGCCAACGTCTCTTCGGTGCTGCCGGTGGTGAGCAGCATGCGAAGGTGCAGCGGATTGCCGGAGCTATGGCGGTAGAGGGTTGCCGCGTCGCCGCCGCCCGCAGCGGCCACCAGCGCGGCGGTCTCGTCGCTGTCCATCGGGATTACATCGAAGCGGTCCAGCAGGCCGTCGTCCCATAGCGCGCTGACCACCTGGGGTACCCGCAACACCGACCGCACCGTCACGATTACCGGGCTGCCGGCCGGTCGCGCTTTCTCTTCCTTGGCCAGCCGGTAGACCAGGCTGGCGGACAGCGGATCGAGCAGCCGGGCGTTGTCGACGATGATCGGTGCCGAGTTGGCTTGGCGCAGAACCGATTCGGCCGCTTTGGCCATCAGTTCGGCGGGCTTGCCGGCTTCCTGGACGTCCAGCAGCGGTCCGAAGGCGCCGAACGGAACCGATGACTGCGCGTGCGTGCCGACCACCCACACCGGGTCGCCGAGTCCCAGCCGTTCGGCGACCATCTGCGCGAGCGTGGTTTTGCCGACGCCCTCGCTGCCCAGGAGGGCCATTCCGCCTGAATGATCCTGTGTGATGACGTCGACCAGCCGATCCACGACAGGTCGCGGGACAGTGGGCCACGGTGTGATGAGCGGCATAGGGACCGACTTTAGGTGGCCCGTCGGCCATCTGGTCTAGTTTCGAGCTGTGGCTGTTCCGGAGTCCGACTGGGTGGTGTGTGTGTACTGCGCCGCCAGCGCCCACCAACCCGAATTGCTGACTCTGGCGCGAGGGGTGGGTGAGGGGATCGCCGAACGCGGCTGGAGCCTGGTGTCCGGTGGCGGCAACGTGTCGGCGATGGGTGCGGTTGCTGAAGGCGCACGCTCCCGCGGCGGCCGCACCGTCGGCGTCATTCCCAAGGCTTTGGTGCACCGGGAGGTCGCCGACGTGCACGCCGACGAGTTGGTGGTCACCGACACGATGCGTCAGCGCAAACAGGTCATGGAGGACCGCAGCGATGCGTTCCTGGCGCTCCCCGGTGGAATCGGCACGCTGGAAGAGCTTTTCGAGAGCTGGACTGCCGGGTACCTCGGAATGCATGACAAGCCGCTGGTCCTGCTCGACCCGTTCGGCCACTACGAGGGATTGCTGCGCTGGCTCGATGGGCTGGTCGACGACGGGTACGTCGACAAAGCGGCGCTGGATCGGCTGGTGGTCGTACACGACGTCGACAGCGCGTTGGACCTCTGTGCCGGAGGCACGCGTTGATTGAGTGCCGGAGGCACGCGTTGATTGAGTGCCGGAGGCACGCGTTGATTGAGTGCCGGAGGCACGCGTTGATTGAGTGCCGGAGGCACGCGTTGATTGAGTGCCGG
>JAULZA010000006.1:0-25468 GCA_032117575.1 Mycolicibacterium sp. | reverse complement strand
CTGTCCCGGTTCCCGCAGCCGATCGAACTGCAACTGCAGCACTGGAATTCCTGGACGCCGGTGGAGCTCACCGGGCATGTGCAGTTTCCCCGGATCGGCCAGCTGCCGTATCTGCTGACCCTGCCCGGGCACGGGTTCTACTGGTTCAAACTTCAGCCCGAGGAAAGCCGATGAGACACGTCAACGATCTTCCGTGGACCGAGTGGCTTCCGCACCAGCGGTGGTACGCCGGCCGCAGCCGCACCCTGGCCGGGGTGCAGCCGCATCGGGTGGTGCCGCTGCGCGGCGATATGGACCTGGCCCTGCTGGACGCCACCTACACCGACGGTTCCGCAGAGCGGTATCAGATCGCCGTCCAGTGGGACTCGGCGCCGTTGTCGGAGTACGGATCGGTCGCCACCGTCGGCACGGTGCACGATCACATCGCCTACGACGCGCTCTACGAACCCGAGTCGGCGCGCTTCCTGCTGTCGCTGGTCGACTCGTCGGCACAGATCGACGACGTCCGCTTCACCAAAGAGCCGGGCGCGGCGCTGCCCGTCGACGCCGAGGCCCGGGTGATGGAAGCCGAGCAGAGCAACACCAGCGTGGTCTTCAAGGAGCGGGCCATCCTCAAACTGTTCCGTCGGGTGTCGTTCGGCATCAACCCCGACATCGAGTTGAACCGGGTGCTGGCCCGGGCCGGAAATCCGCATGTGGCAACGCTTCTGGGGTCCATCGAGATGACTGACGCCGGGCAACCGTGCCCGCTCGGCATGGTGACCGCCTACGCCGCGAACTCCGCTGAGGGCTGGGATATGGCCACCGCCAGCACCCGCGACCTCTACGCCGAGGGCGACCTCTACGCCTATGAGGTGGGCGGCGACTTCGCGGGGGAGTCGTTCCGCCTCGGGGAGGCCGTGGCGTCGGTGCATGCCGATCTGGCGCGGGCGCTGGGAACCTCGACGGCCCCGCTGCCGGTGGCGCACATGCGGGCCCGGCTGGCGGCGGCCGCCGCCAGCGTCCCGGAGTTGTCGGAGTACGCGCCGGCCGTCGCGGCGCGCTACGACAAGCTGGCCGACGAACTGGTCACGGTGCAGCGGATTCACGGCGACCTGCACTTGGGTCAGGTGCTGCGCACCCCGGAGGCCTGGCTGCTCATCGACTTCGAAGGCGAGCCCGGCCAGCCGCTGGACCAACGGCGCCAACCGGATTCGCCGCTGCGCGACGTCGCCGGAATGCTGCGGTCGTTCACCTACGCCGCCTACCACCCGCTGGACGGCGCGGCCGACCGCCAGCTGGCGGCCCGGGCACGAGAGTGGTCGGAGCGCAACAGCGCGGCGTTCTGCGACGGCTACGCGGCCGCGTCCGGCGTCGATCCCCAGCAGCACGCCGACGTGCTAGCCGCCTACGAACTGGACAAGGCGGTGTACGAAGCGGCGTACGAGGCGCGTCACCGGCCGGGGTGGTTGCACATCCCGATGCGCTCGATCGCCAGACTGGTCGGGTGACCCGAGGGCTGAACCTCGGTCAGCGGGCCGCGGAACCGTTGGGCGACATCAGCTCCCACTGCGCTTGGCGGCGCCGGCTGCGGCGCCGTCGAAGCAGCAGGAGCAGCACCATCACGCCGGCCACCGCCGCGATCGGCGCGGCGTTGCGCCGCACCGGCTCGGCCTTCTCGGCCACCCGCTGCTTGGTCTCGTCGACTTTGGCGTGAACCTGGCCGGAGACGTCGAGCTTGGCCGCCAGCGCCTCGGCGGTCTCACCGAGTTCCCTGCGGGTTTGTTCGATGTCGGCCTCGATAGCCGACGTGTCGCCACCGGTACCGGCTTCGTGCCGTCCGTCCCTAGCGTGTGACGTGCCGGGCATGAGTGGCCCCCTTCAGTTCGTTGAAGTCCCTGCGGACACTGGCTTTGGTCTGCGGCACCGCGGGGGTGGCCCGCTCTGCCTCCCGGCGGCTGAGCATCGCCGCGATGCCCGCGCCGGCCAGTAGCACCGCCCCGATGATCAAGGCTGCCGCCCACACCGGAAGCACCTCCGATAAGCCGGCGACCGCGGCGGCGACCAGTGTCGCCGCGGCGAGGAAGGCGACCACCCCGGCGGCGCTGATCAGCCCGGCGCCTTTGACGGCGTGCCGCACCGAATCGCGAATCTCGTTCTGCGCCAGCTGCATCTCGTCGCGCACCAGCCGAGAGGTCTGCGTCGATAACCGGGTGAGCAGTTCGCCGACCGACGCTTCCGCGGCCGGCGGCGCCGGTCGCGGTCCCGGTGGGGCGACGGTGGTTCCCACCGGGGGTTCCGGCTCGACATTCATCGGCGTTCTCCATTCTTTCTGTAGTGCGGGCTCTCTTTTAGTGCGGGATCGGCCGGGACAGCAGCCGATTACCGAGGGTGGTGATGGAATCGGGCAGCACCCGGTTGGCCAGCTCCATGAACCTGGTGGTCGCCGACGACGCCACGACCTTGCTCTTGCCGGCCATCAGCGCGTCGAAGCCCTGCCGGGCGACGGTCGCCGGGTCGTCCTTGAACGGCATCCGGCCGGCGACGGTGTCATCGAGGCCCGCGCGGTGGAAGAAGTTGGTGTCGGTGGGCCCGGGCATCAGTGAGGTCACCGTCACGTCGGTGTCGCGCAACTCGTCGGCCACCGCCTCGGCCAGCGACTGGATGAACGCCTTGGAGGCGTTGTACACCGGCTGGAACGAGCCGGGCATGCTGGCGACGATCGAGGAGGTGAACAGCACCCGCCCGGAGTTCCGCCGGGCCATGTCGCGCAGCACCAGCTTGGCCAGGTGCATGGTGGAGCGCACGTTGAGGTCGACGATCTCCAGATCGTCGTCGAGTTCGGTGTCGACGAACTTGCCGCCGCGTCCCACACCGGCATTGAGGGCGGCGGCTGCCAGCGGCCGGCCGGACTCGGCCTGGCGCAGATCGACCTGGACGGCTTCGGCGTGGTTGCCGATGACGGCCAGCGTGGCCGCCGCGCCGATGATGCCGTCGTCCTCGGCGGCGACGATCAGGTCGTAGCCGTGGCAGGCGAATTCGGCGGCGAGGTGGTAGCCGATGCCGCTGGAGGCGCCGGTGATCAGGGCGAGCGGTCTGGGCGCATCGGTCACGCCTGACGGCATGCCCTGGTCAGCGGGGTGCCAAACCTCTCAGGGCGCTAATTCGGTGCGGATCTCCACTTCGGAATGCAGCGTGCGGTGCACCGGACAGCGGTCGGCGATCTCGTGCAGCCGGTTGCGCTGGGCGTCGTCGAGGTCGCCGTCGATGGTGATGATCCGGTCGATCCGGTCGATCTTTCCCTCTGCCGTCTCGCACGAAGCACAGTCGGTGGCGTGAATCTTGCTGTGTTGCAGGCGAACCGAAATCCGATCCAACGGCAGCTTCTTGCGCTCGGCGTACATCCGCAGCGTCATCGCCGTGCACGCGCCCAGCGACGCGAGCAGCAGGTCATACGGAGACGGCCCGGTGTCCCGGCCGCCGACCGAGACCGGTTCGTCGGCGATCAGCCGGTGCGGGCCCACCGTCACCTCCTGCTGGAACCGGCCCACCCCGGTCTCGGCGACCGTCACCGCGCGCGGGTCGTCGTCGGCCGCGGCGGGCCGGTCCACCGGTTCGGGGATGTACCGGCCGGCCCATGCGGCGATCACGTCCGCCGCGTACACCGCGTCGCGCCGGCGGGCCAGCAGGTGGTCGGCGTCGTCGAGGGAGACGAAGCTCTTCGGATGCTTGGCGGCCTGGAAGATCCGGCTCGCATTGTCGATGCCCACCACCTGGTCGACGGGGGAGTGCAGGACCAGCAGCGCTTTGCCGAGCCGGGCGAGCCCGTCGACCAGGTTCTGTTCAGCGGCGTCCTCGAGGAACTCCCGCCGGATGCGGAAGCGTCGGCCGCCGAGCACCACCTCGCCCTCACCGCGGGCGCGTATCTCGTCGAGTTGGTCGCCGAACAGGCCGGCGACATGGCTGGGATCTGACGGCGCGCCGATCGTGACGACCGCGTCGGCCTCGGGGACGTGCCGGGCGGCGGCGAGAACAGCGGCCCCGCCCAGACTGTGTCCGATCAGCAGCGCCGGCGCCCGACGGGTCTGGCGAAGATGGTCGGCGGCGGCCACCAGGTCGGCGACATTGGAGGAGAAGTCGGTGTTGGCGAAGTCGCCCTCGCTGGCGCCCAGACCGGTGAAGTCAAACCGCAGCACCGCGATGCCGCGGGCCGCGAGCCCTTCGGCGATGCGCCGGGCCGCCCGGCTCTCTTTGCTGCAGGTGAAGCAGTGCGCAAACAGCGCATAAGCCACCGGTTCGGCATCTGGTTCGCCGTCGGGTGACTCCAGCAGCCCGGTCAGCTGATGACCCTGGGCGTTGGGAAAGTCGAATCGTTCCGCCCGCATCGGCGCCTCCCGGAGATCGTGTAGGGAGTCTAAGCCAGCCGGTGACCCGACGAATGTCCCGGATTCGGCTAATGAATTCCTGGCAATCAGCTAAATTTCCCTCCTCATCTCGTCCGTCGCAGGAAACGAATGGAGTAAGACGGTGGCAGCTTCACGGTTTATCGGTCGGGTCGGTGGATTAGCGGTAGCCCTGGGAGTGGGTGTGGGTGCTGCCGCGTTCTCGGGGCACGCCGTCGCCTGGGCCGACACGTCGGATTCGGGTTCCAGCGCGTCCTCTGAGGCGCCTTCCGCTGCCAACTCCGACGCCGGCTCCACTCGTTCGCCGCGGACCTCGCCGCGCGGCCGCGGTGCATCCACGACCGCCGACGCCTCGGCGTCGGTCGACCCCGGCCCGCAACCCCAGACCCGTATCAGCCGTGACAATTCGACCCCCGACATCCCCGATATCCCCGAGCAGTCGACCCCTGAGACGGCTCCGCCCCCGCTGGTGGAATCGGTTCCGGCCGATTTTGCTCCGGTTGAGGCCGCGAGCGCACCGTCGGCCAACCAGGCTGCGGAAACCTGGACGAACAGCGTGAACGCTGCTCCGGCAGCCGCCCTCGCGCCGCCCGCCGATCCGCTGCCCGCTGCCGTGACCATCGTGGATCCCGTCCTGATCCCGGTGCTCGAACCAGCGCCCACCGCGGCGCCTACGGGGGCGGTGTCAGGCTTCCTCAGCAAGGCCGGAGACCTGGTGACCGACGACGCGGGCACCGGATCACTGCCGGTCGCCATGCCGCTCGAGTGGGCGTACCTGGCGTACAGCCGCCGGGAACTGTCGGGTCCGGCGGCCAGCGTCGACCCCGGTCCCGTCGCAAAGGCCACCACCTCGGAGCCGTTGACCAAGAACGGGATCACCGTCAACCCGACCACCGCGTTGGTCGACGGCATCATCCAGGGCACCATGCAGGCCACCAGTGAGCGCGGAAATCCCCTGACATTCAGCTGGGTGGACAGCCGGAACGGGGTGGACGGCACGAACGGCGGCAAAGTCGTCCTCGGCTCGGTACCGGTTGGCAATCTGCCCACCCCCGACGCCAAGCCCGTGACCGACCCGCAGAGCTACACGATCCTGCCGTACGCCACCTGGCTGGACCCCGGGGTAGCCAAGACCACTCAGCAGTTCAGCATCCGGGTGACAGAGGTGACCGAATTCGACGAGTTCGTGACCGGCATCCCGCTCATCGGGCTGGTGGCCGCCCCGGTGATCACGCTGCTGCAGCAGCTGCCGCTGATCAGCGACCTGCTCGCTCCCATCATCGGCGCCTCGATCCTGGCCACCATCAACGTCGACGTCGCGGCCCTCACTAAAGACGGCGCCCCGGTGGCCTTCACCTACCGGGTTCCCTCGTTCGACGGCACCCTGATCAGCACCAACTACTTCCCCGCGTCCGGGCTCACGGCCGGGGACGAAGCACCTGCAGCGCTGTTCGGGCCGGGCCTGGGCGGTGGCGGGGAGGTCAACCCCTACGGGTACAGCTCCACCAACGATTTCACCCCTACCGTCGCCGCCCTTCGCGCTGAGGACTACAACGTGGTGACGTGGGCGCCGCGGGGCAATTACGACTCCGGCGGGGTTCTGCAGCTGGACAACCCGTTCTACGAGGGCCGCGACGCCTCGGCCATCGTCAGCTGGCTCGCCAACCCCAGCAACAATCTCGGCGCCGCACTCAATGGGCCCGGCGACCCCAAGGTCGGCATGGTGGGCGGCTCCTACGGCGGCGGCATCCAATGGGTGACCGCCAGCACCGACCCCCGCATCGACGCCATCGTCCCGGCGATCTCCTGGAACTCGCTGCCCGAATCCCTCTATCCGAGCGAGATCTTCAAGACCTCGTGGGGCAATTTCCTGCTGCTCGCCCTGGAAGTTCTCCCCCCCGTCACCGGCAACGCCGCCGGTGCCCGGATCAACGATCTGATTTACCAGGCCATTTTGACCGGCAACCTGTTCGGCCGGGTCGGTGAGAGCCCGCTGGCGATGGTGAACTCCAGCGGCCCCACCGTGCTGCTGAACAAATTGGAGGCCCCCGCACTCATCGTGCAGGGCACCTACGACTCGTTGTTCCCGCTCGATCAGGCGGTGACCAACGCCCAAACCATCCTGGCCAACCCCTACGACACACCGGTCAAGATGATCTGGTTCTGCGGCGGTCACGGCGCGTGCAACGACGAGGCGGTGCCGGCCCCGGCCGACCAGAGGACACAGATCTACGCCGACACGTTTGCGTGGCTGAATCAATACGTCAAGGGCGAGGGCACGGCCGCTGACGCCATCCCGACGTTCCAGTGGTACGACCAGCGCAACGCCTTGTGGACCTCGGACCTGTTCTCCTTCGATGAAGGGTTCAACAAGCCGCAACCGCTGGTGACCACCAGTGACGGCGGCAGCCTGGCGATCCTGCCGCTGCTCGGCGGTTCCGGCTCATCCGGGGTGCCGGAGCAGTTCAAGGGCACCCCCTTGGCCACGCTGTACCGATTCCCGTTCGACCGCTTCATCGGCGTCGGCGCCTCGGTTGCCTCCAACGCGATCAACGTCCCGATCACAGTCGGCGTTCGGGATCAGGTTGTGGGCGCACCGGAGCTGACCTTCACCTACAGCGGGCTGGGCACCAGCCGCGCGGTGTTCGCCCAGATCGTGGAGGGCCCGAGCCCGGAGTTCCCGGATGGCCGGGTGCTCGGCGGGCTGGTCACAGCGGTGCCGGTGACGCTGGACGGCAAGGAGCACACCGTCAGCATGCCGTTGCAGCAGATCGCCTACAGCCAGTACCCGGACCGGCTTTCACCGCCGTTGTCGCTGCAGATCACCAGCTCGGCCACCCAGTTCGCGAACTCGGCCATCGGGTTCATCAACATCTCCGACATCAACCTGGAGCTGCCGGTCCGCGCCTAACGCGGGTCGGTTCGCTCTAGGCAGGCGTCGGTAGCGGCCGCCTGTCGGCGGTCCCGTCTACGGTGGTCGCGATGGCCTTGCACGTACACCGCGCGGAACGCACCGACATCCTCGCGGACGGGTTGGGGAAGTTGCTGGCCACAGCGCCCTCCGACCCGTTCGCCGAGGATCTCGTCGTGGTGCCCGCCCGCGGGGTGGAGCGCTGGCTGTCGCAGCGGCTGTCCCATGTGCTGGGGCGCGGCGCCGGCGCCGACGGGGTGTGCGCCGGGGTGGCATTCCGTTCTCCGGCGTCGCTGATCGCTGAGATCACCGGAACCCGTGACGACGATCCGTGGTCGCCGGAGGCCATCACCTGGCCGCTGCTGGAGGTCATCGACGCCAACCTCGACCAGCCGTGGTGCCGCACCCTGGCCAACCACCTCGGGCACTTCACCACCGGTGAGGAACAGGCGCTCCGCCAGGGTCGCCGCTACGCGGTGGCGCGGCGGCTGGCCGGGCTGTTCGCCTCCTACGCCCGGCAGCGCCCGCAGTTGCTCACCGATTGGCTGGCCGGCGACACCGCGGGGCTGTCTGAGGACCTGGCCTGGCAACCGCACCTGTGGCGGCTGCTGGTGGCGGCCGTGGGCGTCGACCCGCCGCACATCCGGCACGCCACCACCGTTGCGCAGCTGCGGGCCTCGGGCGGACATCTGCCTGATCGGATCTCGCTGTTCGGCTACACCAGGCTGTCGGCCACCGACATGGAACTGCTCGACGCGCTGGCCGTCCACCACGACCTGCACCTGTGGTTGCCGCATCCCAGTGCTGAGCTGTGGACCGCGCTCGACGACCTGCGCGGTGCCGTCCCGCGCCGCGCGGACGTCAGCCACCGCAGAGCCGGCCACCCACTGCTGACCACCCTCGGCCGGGACCTTCGCGAACTGCAGCGCAGCCTGCCGGCCGACCGCGCCACCGACGAGTTCCTGGCCGGCGACCCCCGGCCGGACAACCTGCTGGGTTGGCTGCAGTCCGACATCGCCGCCAATGCTGTTCGCGCCCAAAGCCGCTCACTGTCCACCGGCGACCGGTCAGTGCAGGTGCACAGCTGCCATGGCCCGGCCCGCCAAGTCGACGTACTCCGCGAGGTGCTGCTCGGTCTGCTCGCCGACGACCCCACCCTGGAGCCCCGCGACATCCTGGTGATGTGCCCCGACATCGAGAGCTTCGCGCCGCTGATCGCCGCCGACTTCGGGCTGGGCGAGGTGGTCAGCGGCGCCCATCCGGCCCATCAGCTGCGGGTCCGGCTCGCCGACCGTTCGCTGGTGCAGACCAACCCGCTGCTCGCGGTGGCATCCCAACTGCTCGACCTGGCCGGCAGCCGGGTGACGGCCAGCGAGGTGCTCAACGTGCTGCAGACCGATCCGGTGCGGGCCCGGTTCGGGTTCACCGACGACGACCTCGACGACATCACCGACTGGGTGCGGGAGTCGAACATCCGCTGGGGCTTCGACAAGGAACACCGCTCGCCCTACGGGCTCAGTTTCGTCCACCACACCTGGCGTTTCGGGATGGACCGCATCCTGGCCGGGGTTGCGCTTTCGGATGATTCGCAGGCCTGGATCGACAGCACGCTGCCGCTTGACGACGTGGGCAGCAACCGGGTGGAGCTGGCCGGGCGGCTCGGCGAATTCGTCGACCGGCTGCAGCGGGTGGTGGAGTCACTCAGCGGTGTGCGGCCGCTGCGCGAGTGGCTGGACGCGCTGTCCACCGGGATCGCGATGATCACCCGCGTCGACGACGACGACGCCTGGCAGTCCAGCCAGTTGGAGCGGGAGTTCGGCGACATCCTGACCCGCGCCGGGAGCCGGGCGGACACTCGGCTGCGGCTCTCCGACGTCACGCAGATGCTCCGCCGTCAGCTCGCCGGGCGGCCCACCCGCGCCAACTTCCGGACCGGCACCCTCACCGTCTGCACCATGGTGCCGATGCGCTCGGTGCCGCACCGGGTGGTGTGCCTGGTCGGTCTGGACGACACCGTGTTTCCCCGGATCGGGTCGCTCGACGGCGACGATGCCCTGGCGCACGAACCCATGACCGGCGAGCGCGATGTGCGGGCCGAGGATCGCCAACTGCTGCTGGACGCCATCTGCTCGGCCACCGAGACGCTGGTGGTCACCTACACCGGGGCCAACGAGTTCACCGGCCAATCGCGTCCCCCCGCGGTGCCGCTGGCTGAACTGCTCGACGTCCTCGACGTCACCACGCAGAGCCCCGTCCGGGAGCAGGTCTTGACGGCGCATCCGTTGCAGCCCTTCGACATTCGCAATGTCCAACCGGGCGGCGTGGTGAAAGCCGACGCGGACCGACCGTTCACCTTCGATGCGACGGTGCTGCGTGCCGCCCGGGCGGCCGTGCACGAGCACCCCGGGGACCGGCCGCGCTTCGCCGCAGGGCTGTTGCCCACCCCGGAGCACTCCGACGTCTCACTGGCCGACCTGGTGGCGTTCTTCAAAGATCCCGTGAAAGGTTTCTTCCGGGCCCTGGACTACACCCTGCCGGCCGACGTCGAGGGCGTCGACGACGCCATCCCGGTCGACATCAACGCGTTGGAGGAGTGGACCGTCGGCGACCGGATGCTCACCGACATGCTGCGCGGGATGAGCCCCGCGCGGGCGCTCAACGCTGAGTGGTGCCGCGGCACGCTGCCGCCGGGGCAGATCGGCTGGCGCACGGCACGGAAAGTGCGTGACCGCGCGGCGCTGCTGGCCGCGGAAGCCGCCAGCATCCGCGATGTCCCCGCCCGGGCCATCGACGTCGACGTCGAACTGGGCTCCGGCCGGCGTCTGACGGGCACCGTCGCACCGGTGTTCGGTGAGCGTCTGCTGTCGGTGACCTACTCCAAATTGGGTCCCAAACACCTGCTGGCGGCCTGGATTCCGTTGCTGGCGTTGAGCGCTCACGCGCCGGAGTCCGATTGGTCGGCGGTGTGCATCGGACGCCGCAAGAGCGGGGAGCAGCCGCGCCAGGAGGTCCTCCGCAGCCCGGGTGCCGAGGCACCCGCGATGCTGGGTGACCTGCTGGCCATCTACGACGCCGGCCGGCGCGAGCCGATTCCGTTGCCCCTCAAAACGTCCTTCGCTTGGGTCGAGGCCCGTGCGACGGGAGGATTCCCGGAACGCCAAGCCACGTCCGCCTGGAAGTCGAGCGAGGTCTTCCGCGGCGAGGACAAGGACCCGGCGCACGCCCGGGTGTGGGGGGCGGGCGCACCGCTGACCGCACTGCTGGAGCCGGTTCGCCCGGGCGAGGAGTATCCGGGGGAGAAGACCCGGCTGGGCGCCTATGCCGCCCGGTTGTGGCAACCGATTCTGCAGTCGATCGGGGGCGGGCGCTGATGGAGCCGGATTGTTTCGAGCCAAGTTGTTTCGAGCCAAGTTGTTTCGAGCCAAGTCGTTTCGATCTGCTCGGGCCGCTGCCCGCACCCCGGACAACCACGGTGCTGGAAGCCAGCGCCGGCACCGGTAAGACGTTCGCGCTCGCCGGCCTGGTCACCCGCTACATCGCCGAAGGCGTTGCGGCGCTGGATGAGATGCTGCTCATCACGTTCAGCCGGGCCGCCACCCAGGAGTTGCGCGACCGGGTGCGTCGGCAGATCGCGCACGCCCGTGCGACGTTCGACAACCCGGAGCTGGTCGGCGACAACCAGGTGGTGGCGCACCTGCTGGACGGCACCCCGGAGGAATTGGCGGCCCGCAAGGAGCGCCTCGGCGATGCGCTGGCCGGTTTCGACGCCGCCACCATCGCCACCATCCACCAGTTCTGCAATCTGGTGCTCGCGTCACTGGGGGTGGCCGGTGACACCGACGCCGGTGTCGAACTGGTCGAGAGCCTCGACGATCTGGTGGTCGAGATCGTCGACGACCTGTACCTGGCCCGGTTCGGCCGCGAGCCCGAGGAACCGGTGCTGCCCTACAAGCGGGCGCTGAAGATCGCCCGCGAGGTGGTGGGCAACCCGTCGACCGAACTGCGCCCCAGCGAACCCGAAGCCGACACCTTCGCCGCGGTCTGCGTCGAGTTCGCCGGCGCGGTCCGGGCCGAGATAGAGATCCGCAAGCGGCGCCAGGGCATCCTCGGTTACGACGACCTGCTCAGCCGCTTGGCCGACGCGCTGCACGCCGAGGATTCGCCGGCCCGGTACCGGATGCACCGGCGCTGGCCGATCGTCATGGTCGACGAGTTTCAGGACACCGACCCGGTGCAGTGGCAAGTGATCGACCAGGCATTCACCGGTGCCTCGACGCTGGTGCTCATCGGCGATCCCAAGCAGGCCATCTACGCCTTCCGCGGCGGCGACATCCACACTTACCTCACCGCCGCCGAGCAGGCGGGCGAGAAGCAGACGATGGGCACCAACTGGCGCAGTGACGGCGCGCTCGTCGAGCGGCTTCAGGCGGTGCTGGGCGGCACCGAGCTGGGCGATCCGCGCATCGTGGTCCGCGACGTCGAGGCGCGGCACCGGGGCACCCGGCTGGCCGGGGCGCCGCACGGCGATCCGTTCCGGCTGCGGGTGGTGCCGCGCTCGGAGTTCGGCAAGACCGGCGACAAGCTGATCGGCATCGACGACCTGCGGTCTTACATCGGCAAGGACCTGGCCGCCGACATCGCTGCCCTGCTGGCCAGCCCGGCAACCTTCGACGGCCGACCGGTCCAGGCCGCCGACATCGCGGTGATCGTGGAGAAGCGCAAGGACGCCCGGGCCTGCTTCGCCGCATTGACCGAAGCCGGCATCCCGACGGTCTACACCGGTGACTCCGACGTGTTCGACTCCGAGGCCTGCGACGACTGGCTGGCCATGCTGGAGGCGTTCGACCAGCCGCACCGGACCGGGGTGGTCCGCGCCGCCGCCACCACGATGTTCCTCGGCTACTCCGCCGAAGACCTTGCTGCCCAAGCCGACTCGCTGACCGACACCGTCGCCGAGACCATCCGCGAATGGGCGGATCACGCCCGGGCCTGCGGGGTGGCCGCGGTGTTCGAGGCCGCCCGGCTGGGTGGAATGGCCGAACGGACGCTGGCCTACCGCGACGGCGAGCGGTACATGACCGATATGGCGCACGTGACCCAGCTGCTGCAGGAAGCGGCCCACGCCGAGCACCTCACCCTGCCCGCTCTGCGCGACTGGCTGCGTGATCGCCGCGACGAGGGCAGGGGCAGCACCGAGTACAGCAAGCGGCTGGAGCGCGACGCGGCGGCGGTTCAGGTGCTGACCGTGCACGGCAGCAAGGGCCTGCAGTTCCCGATCGTTTACCTGCCTTTCGCGTTCAACCGCAACGTCCAGCAGCGCGACGAGGTGCTGTTCCACGACGGCCAGAACCGCTGTCTGCACATCGGCGGCCGGGGCAGCGCCGACTACGCCGCGGTGCAGGTGCTCGGCCGCCGCGAGTCCGCCGGCGACGACAGCCGGCTGATGTACGTCGCGATGACCCGCGCGCAGGCCCAGCTGGTGGCCTGGTGGGCGCCGTCCAGGGACGAGCCCAACGGCGGTCTTTCGCGGTTGCTGCGCGGCCGCCGGCCCGGTGAGACACACATTCCCGATCAGTGCGGCACCAAGACCCTCACCGATGACCAAGCGCTGCAACGCTTCCGGGAGTGGGAGGCCGCGGGCGGCCCGGCTGTCGAGCAGGCCGTGATCGCCCCGATCGCCGCGCTGCCCGCCGAACAGCCATCCGGCGACCTGGCGGTGCGGCATTTCCACCGCGGTATCGACACCGGCTGGCGGCGCACCTCCTACTCCGGGCTGGTGCGCTCCGCGCAGGAGGCTGTCGGGGTGAGCAGCGAGCCGGAGGTCGTCGAACTCGACGACGAGGTACCCGACATCCCGCTGATCACGCCGGCAGCCGGTGCCGACCTCCCGTCACCGATGGCCGAGATGCCGACCGGCGCCAAGTTCGGCAGCCTCGTGCACGCGGTGCTGGAGACCGCCGACCCGTTCGCCGCCGATCTGGCCGCCGAATTGCGCTCCCACATCGAGAAGCATTCGGTGTGGTGGCCGGTCGGCGTGCCGGCAGCGGAGTTGGCGGCCGCGCTGGTGCCGATGCACGACACCCCGCTGGGCCCGCTGGCCGGCAACCTCACCCTGCGCGGGATCGGACAGCCGGATCGGTTGTGCGAGATGGACTTCGAGTTCCCGCTGGCCGGTGGCGACCTGCGCGGCGCGGTTCGTGACAGAGAAGCCCCCGACATCCGGCTGGCCGACGTGGGCCGCCTGCTCAGCACGCACCTGCCGGCCACCGATCCGCTGGCCTCCTACGCCGACCGGCTCACCGACGACACCCTGGGCCGCCAGCTGCTGCGCGGCTATCTCAACGGCTCACTGGACGTGGTGTTCCGGGTGCCCGATGTGTCTGGTGACGGGGACGGTCACCGCTACCTGGTGGCGGACTACAAAACCAACTGGCTCGGCGAGGCCGGCCGGCCACTGACGGCGGCCGACTACAGCCCCGCCCGGATGGCCGAAGCCATGCTGCACTCCGACTATCCGCTGCAGGCGTTGCTGTATTCGGTTGTGCTGCACCGCTTCCTGCGCTGGCGCCAGCCCGGCTACCACCCCGACCGGCACCTGGGTGGTGTGCTGTATCTGTTCCTGCGCGGGATGTGCGGGCCGGACACCCCGGTCAGCGACGGCACCCCCGCCGGAGTGTTCGGCTGGCGGCCCCCGTCGGATCTGGTGGTGGCGCTGTCAGATCTGCTTGACGGACGTCAGGCGGCCGCATGAGCGCCCCGCTGACCGACGCTGCCGACTGGCGGCGAAGTGTCGCCGACGCTGCCGACTGGCGGCGAAGTGTCGCCGACGCTGCCGACTGGCGGCGCAGTGTCGCCGCCTGTGGCCTGCTGGCCGAGTTCAACGCCGCCGACGTCATCGAGTCCGCCGACGTGCTGGTGGCCCGGCGGTTGACCGAACTGGCCAAGGATTCCGACGAGCGGGTGGCGCTCGCGCTGGCGTTCGTGGTGCGGGCAGTGCGCGGCGGATCGGTGTGTGTGGACCTGGCCCAGATTGAACGGCAAGTCGGCGTCGCCGGCCTGCCGTGGCCGGACCCCGCGGAATGGGTCGCCGCCGTGGCGGGCAGCGTGCTGGCCGGGGAACCGCCGGTGCTGCACCTCGACGATGTCGGCGGGGCCGGCATGCTCTACCTGGACCGGTACTGGATCGAGGAGTGCCGGGTCGCCGACGACGTGTTGGCGCTGACCGCAGCCCGCCGCGACGGCGCCATGCCGGACACCGCCCGGCTGTTTCCGGACAGCTACGCCGAACAGCGCGCCGCCGCCGCCGTGGCGTTGTCCCGGTCGCTGACGGTGCTGACCGGCGGTCCCGGCACCGGCAAAACCACCACCGTCGCCCGGTTGCTGGCGCTGCTCGCCGAGCAGGCGGCGCTGGACGGGCGGCCACCGTTGCGGATCGCGCTGGCCGCACCAACGGGCAAGGCGGCCGCCCGGCTGCTGGAGGCGGTGCAGAACGAAGTCGACGCTCTGCACCCCGCGGACCGTGCCCGGTTGCCGGTGTTGCGGTCCACCACGCTGCACCGGTTGTTGGGTAGTCGGCCCGACACCTCGTCGCGGTTCCGGCACCACCGCGACAACCGGCTGCCGCACGACGTGATCGTGGTCGACGAGACGTCGATGGTGTCGCTGACCATGATGGCCCGGCTGCTGGAGGCGGTCCGGCCGGAATCCCGACTGGTGCTGGTCGGCGACCCAGACCAGCTGGCGTCGGTGGAAGCAGGGGCAGTGCTGGCGGATCTGGTGGAAGGACTCGCCGCCGCGGCGCCCACCGACGACAGCCCGATCGCGACGCTGGTGACCCCGCACCGGTTCGGTGAGTCCATCGGATCGCTGGCCGACGCGATCCGCGACGGCGACGCCGAGGCCGCGCTGGAGGTGCTGGCTGCCGGCGGTGCGCACATCGAGTGGGTCAACAGCGACCAGCCCGCCGGGGTGCTGCGGAAAATCCTTGTGCCACATGCCCTTGCGCTGCGGGAGGCCGCCGTGCTCGGCGACGCGCAGGCCGCGCTGCGGACCCTGGACGAGCACCGGATGCTGTGTGCGCACCGCCGCGGCCCCTACGGCGTCGACTACTGGAACCGGCAGACCGAACGCTGGCTGGCCGAACAGACCGACATGCCGCTGTGGGCACCGTGGTACCCGGGCCGCCCGGTGCTGGTGACCGCCAACGACTACGGGCTGAGCCTCTACAACGGCGACACCGGGGTGGCGGTGCAGCGCGACGGTGTGCTGCGCGTGGTCATGACGAGTTCGGGCGGTCCGGTGGAAATGGCCACCAGCCGGTTGTCTGACATCGACACCATGCATGCCATGACCATTCACAAGAGCCAGGGCAGCCAGGCCACCGAGGTCACCGTGCTGATGCCGCCGCCGGATTCGCGGCTACTGACCCGCGAACTGCTCTACACCGCGGTCACCCGGGCACGGGAGAAGGTGCGGGTGATCGGCACCGCCGATCAGGTGCGCACCGCGGTGGGCCGCCGCGCGTTGCGGGCCAGCGGGCTGGCCGGCCGGCTGCGGCACCGCGCCGGCGTCACACCCGATGCATGGTGACCTCGCCCAGCGACCCGGCACCGACGACTGCGGTCATGTAGGTGTGGAACGGCTGGCGGCGACGGTCGGTCGGTGAGCCCGGGTTGAGCAACCGCAAACCCGATCCGGCGGTGGTGTCCCAGGGGATGTGGCTGTGCCCGAACACCAGCACGTCGGTGTCGGGGTAGGCCGCCGCCATCCGCGCCTCGCGGCCCTTGGACTGCCCCGTCTCATGCACCACGGTGAACCGCACTCCGGCCAGCGTCACGTCGGCGCGTTCGGGCAGCCGGGACCGCAACGCCGGGCCGTCGTTGTTACCCCAGCAGCCGACCAGGCGCGCCGAGCGCTGCTCAAGCTCATCCAGCAGGTCCACGTGCACCCAGTCGCCCGCGTGCACCACCACGTCGGCGCTCTCCACCTCCGCCCACAGCGGCGCCGGCAGGTCGCGGGCGCGGTGCGGAATATGGGTGTCGGACATCAGCACGATGCGCATGCGTCACGGTACTTCGGACCCTACTTCTGGCCCTCACTTCTCCTCTGCACGGGCTTCGGCGCCGCTCTCCTCGGTGTCGATCGCGTCATCGGGGCTCGTCTGGCCGACGTAGGTGTCCTCGGTGCTTTTGTCGTCCGTGGGTTGGGTCATGGCAGGCGGCTACCCGCTGATCCGGCGGCCAATCGGCCACGCGCCTAGGCTGGAAGAAACAGGAGGCCATCATGACAAGCGAAGGCACCATCAACGACGTCGAAAAACGCTGGCGCGACCCTGCGGCGGTGCGTGCTGCAGTCAGATACGTCGGCATCGTGGTCATCGTGGCGGCCGCGGCCTTCGCCGCCACCGTGATGACGCGCTCGCTGGTGGCCGGGGTGCTGGTTCCGGCCATCCTGTTCGTCGGCGGGATCGGCGCGTTCGTGCGCACCATCCAGGTCTGGCGCGCCGAAGGCGTCTGGGTGATCTGGCAGGCGGCCGGCTGGATTCTGCTGTTGCTGTTCTTCATCTTCCTCGGCGTGCCGTTCGCGGTCCGCTGACGGGCCCCGAGTCGACGAGGCGGAGGAGGCGAGGCAGTCAGATCTGACCCGCCCGCCATACTCATCGGTGTGACCGATGACCGCTCGCTGTCCGGTGTCCGGATCGTGGAGATCTCCAGCTTCGTCGCGGTGCCTTTGGCCGGGATGACGCTGGCCCAACTCGGTGCAGAGGTGGTTCGTATCGACCCGGTCGGCGGTGCAGCCGACTACCACCGCTGGCCGCTGACCGCCGCCGGCGACAGCATCTACTGGGCCGGGCTGAACAAGGGCAAGCGGTCGATGGAGGTCGACCTGCGCTCGCCCGACGGCCAGCACCTGGTCCAGCGACTGATCGCGGCGGCCGATGTTTTCATCACCAATGTCACAGGGCGGCAATGGCATTGCTACGAGGCGCTGCGGACGCTGCGGCACGATCTGATCCACTTGGAGGTGGTGGGCCGCGCCGACGGCTCGACGGGGGTGGACTACACCGTCAACGCGGCCACCGGATTCCCGTTGGTCACCGGGCCGGCCGACCACGTCGGGCCGGTCAACCACGTGATGCCGTCCTGGGATGTCAGTTGCGGTCTGTATGCGGCGCTGGCTGTCGTCACCGCGCTGCGCCGCCGCGACGCCACCGGGCAGGGCAGCAGCATCCGGCTTCCGCTGGATGATGTGGCGCTGGCGACCGCGGCCAACCTCGGTTTTCTCACCGAGGTGATGGTCACCGGCGAGCAGCGCCCCCGGTTGGGCAACGCGGTCTTCGGCCAGTACGGCCAGGACTTCACCAGTAGCGACGGCGCGGCCTTCATGGTGGTGGCGCTGACTCCGCGACACTTCGCCGACCTCACCGCACTCACCGGAACCACCAAAGCCGTAGCCGCGGTGGCCGATACGCTCGGCGCCGACTTCACCGACGAGGGTCAGCGCTACGCGCACCGCGATGTGCTCAACGCGTTGTTCGCCGCATGGTTCCGCAGGCGCACCGCTGACGCAGTCACCGATGCGCTGGCGGGTAGTTCGGTGCTGTGGGAGCGCTACCAGAGCTTCGCCGAGGTGGCCGCCAGCCCGAGGGTGACGGCCAACCCGTTGTTCGGCCTGCTCGAGCAGCCGCGGATCGGTGCTTATCTCGCGCCGGGCCTGCCGATGTCGTTCGACGGCAACCACATCCGCCCAGCGCCGGCGCCGGCTCTCGGCGCCGACAACCAGGCGATCCCCAGGCAATGGTTGGGCGAATGACAGGCAGCGCGCTGACCCGGCTGCTGGCGGTAACGCCGACCGGTGAGGACATCTTCGACGGCACGCCGAACGGGCCGACGGGCAAGCGGGCCTACGGTGGGCACCTCGCCGCCCAGGCGCTGACATCGGCCTGCCGCACCACCACCGAAGACCGGGTGCCGACGAGTCTGCACGTGCAATTCCTGCGCGGCGGGGACGCCGGTGAGCCGGTGCGCTACAGCGTGGAACGCACCCACGACGGACGGACGACATCGTCACGCCGGGTACTGGGCCGCCAGGGCGATCGCGTGCGGATCAGCGCCACCGCGTTGTTCGCGGTGCCCGCCGACGGCCCGCAGCACTCCGACTCCACCGCCGCCGAAGACCCGGAGCAGCTTGTGCGCAGCGGGCCGATCGGCCCGGCGCCGTCGTTACCGCTGGAAGAGATCGACATCCGGATCCGCGACGAGGGCCAAGGCCCGGAGTTCGTTCGCCGGCTGTGGTGGCGGGTCACGGCGGACCTGCCCGACGAACCGACGCTGCATGCCGCCATCGCGGTCTACGTCACCGATGTCCACGGAGTCGATCCGGTGCTTGCGGTGCACGGCGCATCGATGACCGACCGCAGCCACCATGCCGCCACAACCGACTCGTCCGCCTGGTTTCACCGACCGATCCGTGCTGATCGGTGGAATCTGCTGGAGTCACGGTCGCCGGCTGCGGCACGCGGCCGCGGCGTGGTGACGGCCGGTCTGTACGACGCGCGGGGCATGAGGCTAGCCACCCTCGTCCACGAGGGTCAGGCTGTCACCCGGACGACGGCCGGAGGGGACTGAGCCGCCGCCATCCCGTCTCGTTAGGCCGCAGGGCGCCAGTGCTGCTTGTACGCCTCGAGGTCTTCTGGCTTGTCCATCGTGACGTTGATCATCGCCTTATCGCGTCGGACGATCGAGCGCATGGTGAGCCCGAGCAGAACGATGGCGACGATTGCCGCGCAGAGCAGGAAGAGGGGGTGGGTGGCGAAATACTGAGTCATAGCTTTTCCCAATCAATTGAGGCGTTGCCAATGCCTGCGTGGTCGTCAATTGCTGACGTATATGTCCATAGTGGGGCAGGTCGCGCCCGACTGGGGGCCGATTGAGTGACGGAATTGTGACGGAGGTCACTTCACGCTAAAGTTCGGCGGCCTCGTGCTCCAGCAACTCGGCAAGCCGGGCTCGCGCGGCGGCCTTGCGGGTGGGCAGGTGTCCCGACGGAAACGGCCCGTCGACCGGCTCGTACTCCTTGAGGGTGCGCCGGGCCACCGTCAATTTGTGCACCTCGGTGGGCCCGTCGGCGATAGCCAGTGACTCGGCGGCCACCAGCATCTTGACGAACGGCATCTCGTCGGACACCCCCAGCGCGCCGTGCAGGTGCATGGCGCGCTGCACCACGTCGTGCAGCACCGTGGGCATGGCCACCTTCACCGCGGCGATGTCGCGCCGCACCTTCTGATAGTCGTGGTACCGGTCGATCTTCCAGGCGGTACGCAGCACCAGCAGCCGGAACTGCTCGATCTGGATCCAGCTGTCGGCGATCTTCTCCTGCGTCATCTGGAAGTCGCCCAGCACGCCCTGGCGGGTCTGCCGCGACACTGCCCGTTCGCACATCATGTCGAAGGCTTTGCGCGCCAACGCGATCGTGCGCATGGCATGGTGCACCCGGCCGCCGCCGAGCCGGGTCTGGGCGATCGCGAACGCCTGCCCCTCCCCGCCCAGCACATGATCGGCCGGCACCCGTACGTCGGTGTAGCGGACGTAGCCGTGCGAGGCGTGCGCCGACGACTCGCCACCGACCCCGACGTTGCGGACGATCTCCAGGCCCGGCGTCTCGGCCGGCACGATGAACAGCGACATCTTCTGGTGTGTGCGGGCTTCCGGGTTGGTGACGGCCATGACGATGAAGAACGAGGCGAACCGGGCGTTGGAGGAAAACCACTTCTCGCCGTTGATCACCCAGTCGTCCCCGTCACGCACCGCCGACGTGGTGAACAACCCGGGATCGGAGCCGCCCTGCGGTTCGGTCATCGAGTAACACGACGAGATCTCCCCGTTCAGCAGGGGCTGCAGGTAGCGGGTCTTCTGCTCCTCGGTGCCGAACATCGCGATGATCTCGGCGTTGCCCGAGTCGGGGGCTTGGGAGCCGAAAACCGAAGGCGCCCAGCGCGACCGGCCGACGATCTCGTTCAACAGCGCCAGTTTGACCTGACCGAAACCCTGACCGCCCAGCTCCGGGCTCAAGTGCGCCGCCCACAACCCTTGGTCCTTGACCTTCTGTTGCAACGGACGCAGTACCCGCATCAGCTCCGGGTTCTGTTTGTCGTAGGGGTCCAGCGGGGCGAGGTCGAGCGGTTCGAGTTCGGTGCGCATGAACTCCTCGACCCAGTCGAGCTTGGCCTGATACTCCGGGTCGGTCTCGAAATCCCACATGGCGCCCAGTCTTCCAGTCTCTTGGCGCCACTACGGGCGCGATCGGTGACCGTCCCGTCGGGCAGGTCGCCGGTGGAACGGGTTCAGCCCAGCGCTTGCAGCCCGGTGGCGGCGGCGACCGCCGCGCCGGCGAAGTCGTTGTCACGAAGTTGCGGTTCGACCTTGTTGCGCCGCAGGTCATCAACCGCCTGTTCGGACCCGCTCGCCGCGGCCGGCGCGACCAGGAAGGCGTACTTCCGCTGTGTGGTCGCGATGGCGAGGATGGCGTCCCGGTTCCCCATCTTGGTCAGCGAACGGGTGTTGCGGGTCCATTCCGCGGGCGGACCGTCGAAGGCGTCGACGTAGACGACCCACAGCCGGACATCTCGGGCCGACTGCAGGCTCTCGACGGCCGCCTTCACCTCGGCGGTCTCCTCGCTGCTCAACGCCCCGGCGGAATCGGTCACGGCGTCGCTGAGTTTCAGGGGCGCCGTCGTCGCCGCCATCGGTGCCTGCGAGCCCCCGGGCGCCGTCGGAGCCTGCGAAGCCTCGGGTGCTGGCGCTGCTGCCGGAACCGACTCTTGGCTCGTGCCGGCGGCGTCGTCTTTGTGGAGAAGGGTTGTGACTCCGAAGCCGATCCCACCCAGGAGTGCCAGCCCGGCAAGGATGACGGCGATCCGCTTCGGCCAGACGTACTTGATCGGCCTAGGCGTCCCCGTAGACCGACCGTCACCAGTGCTGAAGGGACTGGGCTCGGGTAAGGACCCGGGGTACGGCGGGGTGCTCACCGGTGCGCTCCGATCATTCAGCGGATTACGCCGATCATAGGTCATGTACCTCGGCCTAATGGGCACTCGTCCGCGGCCGTCCCATCGCCATGCGGCGGGGTGGGCACCCGACGAATGCGGCATGCTGAAAACCGTGTTGCTGCTCAGCCGAATCACCGGTCAGCAGGTGCTGACTCGCGAGGGCCGGGCGGTCGGACGGCTCGTTGATCTGACCGTGCGCCTCGACGCCAGCGGCTCCGCGCACCTGGTGGAACGGCTGGTGCTGCGGCGCACGGACGGCCGCACCGCGCTGGCGGACTGGGATACCGTCACCGATTTCCGCACCGCCCAGGTGGTGATGTCCGTCGACCCGGACGGCCTGGACACCGGTCTGCCCGAGGCATTGGCGCCCGATGAGATCCTGCTCAAACGCGACGTGCTGGACACCCAGATCGTCGACGTCGTAGGCCAACGGCTGGCCCGGGTGGCCGACGTGGTGCTGGCCCGCACCGCGGCCGGCCGGCTGGAACTGCTGGGCGTCGAGGTCGGTTTCAGCGGTGTGCTGCGGCGCCTCGGAGTGCCGCGGGGGCCCGCGGGGGAAGACATCGTCGCGTGGTCCGATCTGCATCTGACCTCCGAGCGGGGCCATGAGGTGCAGCTGTCCACCCCGCGTGCCGCCGTGCACCGCCTCGATGCCCGCGGCCTGGCCGCTCTGGTGAGCCGGATGGACACCGCCTCGGCCACCGAGATCCTGGCCGCGAAGGAGCCGGCGGTGGCCGCCGAGACCGTCCGCAGCGTGCATCCCGAGGTGGGCGAGCGGATGCTGCGCGCGATGCCGCGACACCTGGCCGACCGGATCGTTGCCTCGATGCCCGCCGAGCACGCCGGGCATTGGCGGCACCGGCTGACCCGCCACCAGCGGTGGCGGGGCCGACGGTTCCTGCGTTCCCGGGTGTGGCCGCACCGTCGCCACCTGATCCGCGACCCCCGCCGGTGAGCCGGCTGCGGATGCCGCCGCGGTGGGCGGCGCTGTTGGCCGTGCTCGGCCCCGGGCTGTTGGCCGGGCTGTCCGACGATGACCCGGCGGGCATCACCACCTACTCGGTGCTCGGTGCCGAGTACGGCTATCAGCTGCTGTGGGTGCTGCTGCTGTCCACCGTTGCGCTGGTGGTCTTTCACGGTCTGGCCGCCCGGATGGGCGTGGTCACCGGCCAGGGGTTGATCGGCCTGGTGCGCCAGCGCTACGGCGTCGGAATCGGCGCGGCGGTGCTGGCCGCGCTGGTGGTGGCTAACATCGGCACGACCTGCGCCGAATTCGCAGGTATCGCAGCGGGTTTCGAGCTGTTCGGGATCAGCCGCTACGTCAGCGTTCCGGCGGCCGCGGTGGCGGTGTCGCTGCTGGTGCTGCGAGGCAGCTTTCACCGCGTCGAGCGGCTGCTGCTGATGTTGTCGACGGTGTTCCTGGCCTATATCGCGTCGGGGTTCATGGCCGGCCCGGACTGGGGTGCGGCGCTGCACGGCACGTTGGTGCCGACGATGCCGATGACCGGTGCGGCGATCGCGATCGTCACCGCAACGCTGGGCACCACACTGGCGCCGTGGGGGTTGTCGTTCATGCAGTCCTACGCGGTGGACAAGAAACTGCGCACCGAGGACCTGCCGCTGGAGCGCGTCGACGTGGTCACCGGCGCGGTGCTCACCGGGGTGATCGGCTTCTTCGTCGTGGTGGCGTGCGCGGCCACCCTGCACCGCGACGGCCGCAGTATCACCGACGCCGCCGACGCCGCGGTGGCGCTGGAACCGCTTGCGGGAGAGGCAGCGTCACGGCTGTTCGCGATCGGGCTGATCGGTGCGTCCATCCTGGCCGCTTCCATCCTGCCGCTGTCGACGGCGTACTCGGTGTGCGAGTACGCCGGAGTGGAAGCCGCCATCGACGACCCGTACCGCGAGGCGCGCACCTTCTATCTGACCTACGCGCTCACCACCATGATCGGCACGGCCCTGGTGCTGGCGCCCAACGCGCCGCTGGTGCCGATCCTGGTCGGCACCCAGGTGCTCAACGCGGTGCTGCTGGTTCCGCTGCTGTTCGCGATGATCGGGCTGGGCCGGGATCGTGATCTGATGGGCCGCTTCGTGATTGGCCGGGCCGGCACGGTGGTGTACGTGGGGACCACCGCGGTCGTCATCGCCTGCGTGCTCGCCCTCGGGGTGACTCAGCTGCTCGGCTAGCCTGAAATCCAGCCGCTGAAAAAATCCCGCTCACTGCCGCGCGCCGAGCGTGCGGTCATCGCAGGAGCTCGTAGGTGACACCCAGCGCCCGATATGTCGGCTCGGCCCTGCGGTCGCAGCTGACGAGCAGCACGCGATGCTCGCGGGCAGCAGCCCCGACCAACCCGTCGTAGATCGCCCCGCCGGCCAGCCCGGCAGCGGCGAATTCGTGGAGGAGGTCACCGATGCGGCTGGCCGAGAGAAAGCGTGAGTCCGGAAAGTTCGTCATCTGCAGGCGCAGCGCCGTCGCCGGAGTGAGTCGCTGCGGCGCTGGCAGCCGGGTGAGAACCGACAACAACTCCACCGCCGCATGCCCGGACATCCCCCGGCGGCACGGGAGCAGTCGTTCCATGGACACCAGGTGGAATGGGTTCTCGCGCTGGACGAGTGCGAGTGCGGCGCTGGTGTCGACCAGGACATGCTCAGCGTTGGTCGGCAAGCCGCAACTCCCGCACCGCGTCCTGGTCGAGTTCGGGTCCACCACTGGGAAGCAGGAGAACACCGTCGGACTCGACGAGTTCGTCCGCAGCGACACTCTCTATCCGGATGGCAGCGCCGTCGACCGAGATCTCCACCTCCCCGGCGGTGATACCCAACTGCTCCCGCAGCGATTTCGGGACCACGATACGTCCTGCCTTGTCGATGGTAGTACGCATACCATCAAGCTACCACCAGATCTACCACCTACTTGGTACTTCGCGCCGGATGCGGTTACCCACTGCTGTGGGTGCTGTTGTTGTCCACGGTGGCGCCTACATCGTCTCGGGTTTTAGCTCTGGAGCGGCCGGAGCGGCGGTCAGGTGCTGGGAGGCCCCGTGTTCCTACAGAGAGGCCCGGGCGATCTTCGTCGCAGTGTGCTCAGGCCGAGCCGCGTCCTCCGCGGTGTCCGCGGGAGCCGCCGTTGTCGCCGCCGTCGGAGTCCCCGGTGGCCGCGGTTGCGCTCTGGCCGCCCCGGCCGGCCGTGGTGACCGGAGCTACCGGGGCGTCGTCAGCCGGAGCGTCCCGAGGAGCCGCATTGGTACCTGGCGGTGATTGGCAGCGACCCGGCGGTGCGACGCTGAGGGCGCACCGGCCTACTTGGAGTCCAGCAACCCCGACAACATCGCGTACTACCTGCGGTTCGGCTTCGAGGTCACCGGTGAGTTCAACGCCCCTGGTGGAGGGCCACCGCTGTGGCCCATGTGGCGGCAGCCACGGTAGGTGTCAGTGGCGGCAGCCACGGTAGGTGTCAGTGGCGGCAGCCAGGAGGTTAGGTCTCTTTGCCCCGGATGACTTCCTTGGCCTTCTCCACCGCGTGGGTGGCGATGTCGGTGGAGTCCTGGACGATGGCGCCCACGCCTCCGGCGACATCGCCCTTGATGATGTGACCGGCGTCCTCGACGATGTCGGCGGCCTTCTCCACCGCGTGCGCGGCGACGTCCCTGGCGGCCTGGAGTGCGTGCTTGGGATCGATGGCCATGAGAGCCCCTTAGTGCTGGTGGTGGGTTATTTCTGCGACTGTAGTCCCCGCCCGCCCATTGTCGCGGGCGGTTTAGCCGGTGCAGCCGGCGGGCACCACGAATTTATGCCCGACATTGATGACCCCATCGGCGACACCCTCGGACCGGCCGAATCGTTGGACTCCGATGAGGTGCGCAACGCCGACGGCGACATCGTGGTGGACCCGCCCGACGACTGGAGCGAGGCCGACAAGTTCGGCATGACCGCCCGCGAACAGCGCGAGGGCGAATCGCTCGACGCCCGCCTGGCCGAGGAGGAACCGGACGTCCAACCCGAGGACATCGGGGACGTGGTGACCCCGGACCGCCCTGCCGGCCGGGCGCACCGCGGTCAGGTTAGCGGGACGCCCGAGGACGGCGACTCGCTCTACGACGTCGTGGAGTGACTACTGGGGCGGGGCCG
>JAULZA010000005.1:0-77475 GCA_032117575.1 Mycolicibacterium sp. | reverse complement strand
TCACCGGAAAGACGATCCGCTATCAGGTCGAGTATTTCGGCTCCGCCGTCGATACCCTGTCCCACAGGGCGCTGAGCATCACCTATTCGACCAACGAGGGTGAGCAGCAACAGAAAAACGTCTCGCTGCCCTGGACCAAGTCCATCGGTCCGGCCGGTCGCGGATTCACCGCGTCGGTGAAGGCCCAGTTCAACGGTTTCGGGACCATCTCCTGCCGGATCGTGGCCGACAGCGAAGTCATCGTCACGCAGACGTCCAGCCTGGACCCGTACGCCGAAGTGGCGTGCTCGGCGTAGCTACACGTTGAACCGGAACTCCACCACGTCGCCGTCGGACATCACGTAGTCCTTGCCCTCCATCCGGACCTTGCCGGCGGCCTTGGCCGCGGCCATCGAACCGGCGGCCGTCAGGTCGTCGAACGACACCACCTCGGCCTTGATGAAGCCCTTCTCGAAATCGGTGTGGATCACCCCGGCCGCCTTGGGGGCGGTGTCGCCCTGGTGGATCACCCAGGCCCGGGCTTCCTTCGGCCCCGCGGTGAGGTAGGTCTGCAGTTTGAGGGTGTGAAATCCGGCCCGCGCCAACGCATCCAGGCCGCGCTCATGCTGGCCGATGGACTCCAGCAGCTCGGCGGCGGACTCGTCGTCGAGCTCCTGCAGCTCGGCTTCGATCTTTGCGTCGAGGAACACCGCGTCGGCCGGCGCCACCATCGCCCGCAACTCGGCCATCTTGGCCTCGTCGCCCAGCACCGACTCATCGGCGTTGAAGACGTAGAGGAAAGGCTTGGTGGTCAACAGGTTCAGCTCGCGCAGCTGCGCGCTGTCGACCTTGGGCCCCGCGGCGAAGAGCGTCGTGCCGGCGTCGAGCAGCTGCTGGGCAGCCACTGCCGCCTCGTGGACAGCTTTGCGCTCCTTGTTATTGCGGGCCTCTTTCTCCAGCCGCGGCACCGCCTTCTCCAGGGTCTGCATATCGGCCAGGATCAGTTCGGTCTCGATGACCTCGATGTCCGAGCGCGGGTCGATCTTGCCGTCGACGTGCACCACGTCGTCGTCGGCGAAGACCCGCACCACCTGGCAGATGGCGTCGCACTCGCGGATGTTGGCCAGGAACTTGTTGCCCAGTCCGGCCCCCTCGGAGGCACCTTTGACGATGCCGGCGATGTCGACGAAGGTCACCGGCGCAGGCAGGATGCGCTCGGAGCTGAACATATCGGCCAGCCGGGCCAGCCGCGGGTCGGGGAGCGGCACCACACCCTCGTTGGGCTCGATGGTGGCGAACGGATAGTTGGCCGCCAGCACGTTGTTGCGGGTCAACGCGTTGAACAACGTCGACTTTCCGACGTTGGGCAGACCCACGATTCCCAGACTCAGGCTCACGGGTTCACAAGTGTAGGGGCGCACCGCGCACTGCCTGACCCCCTCAGCCACGCCAGGGGCCGATGCCAGCTTGAATCCAGGGCGAACCGGTACGGTCTAGGGGTGCCAGATCAGCGGACTTTCGCGGCCGACATCCGTGCCGTCTTGGTCTCGGGCAGAGGCGTGCCGTGGTGGGGCGCGGTGCTGATCGCGGCGACCGCGACGCTGATCGGCCTGGCCATCGAAGCCGGCTCCAGCAACTCCGAACTGGGCGGAGTCTTCGCCGCCTGTTACGCCCTGGGCTGCATCGCCGCGGTGCTGGCGGTCCGCCAGTCCGGAATTTTCACTGCCGTGGTCCAGCCTCCGCTGCAGCTGTTCGTCGCCGTCCCGCTGGCCTACTACCTGTTCCACGAGTCGTCGTTCAGCGGCTTGAAGGACGTGCTGATCACCTGCGGGTATCCGCTGATCGAACGTTTCCCGCTGATGCTGTTCACCACGGCGGCGGCGCTGCTGATCGGTCTGGTGCGGTGGTATCTGGCCATGCACGCCCCCGCCCACCTAAAGGCCGAACCCAACCCTGGTCGCCCCGGCGTGATGGCCGGACTGTCCACCAAGGTCGCCTCAGCCTTCGCCGGCAACGGATCGGTGGACGAGGACGCCGGCACCCGCCCGGCCCGGCCGCGGCACGTGGTCGATCGCCCGGCGGGCGCCAGGCGCAGCCGCCGGCCGCAGGAGCGCACGAGCCGCTCCCGGCATGCCCGGCCGCCGGCCGACGAATTCGCCGACGCCCCGCCCCGGCAGCGCAGCCGCCGGACGGCCAGAGCTGCCGATCACACCGCCGAACCGCGCCGCCGCGACCGCGACACCGGCCGCACACCGCCCCCGCGCGAACCCGTGGAGCGCCGCTATTACCGCGAGCCGATTCCGCCCCGTCCGCCGCGCGGCAGCCGCTTCGAGCCGTACGAGTCGGGCCGCGGTTACCAGTCGCATCCGCAGTACGGGGCCTACCCATCGCCGGCTTACCGTCCCGACCAACGCCGCGGGCCCGATGCCAATCACCACCCGGTGTCGCGGGTGCGTTACCGCGACGGCGGTCCGCCGGAACCCCCGTACGACGCTCCGTACGACGGCAACCGGCGCGGACGCTAGCCCGACGGGAAAAATGCGCGGGCGCTAGCCCGACGGGCGGGCTTGACGGATTTCGCGGGGTAACGCGAACACCAGCGTCTCGTTGGCCGTCGTCACCGTCTGCAGCGTCGCATAACCCGATTCGGCCAGCCGGTCCAGCACGCCGCGGACCAGGATCTCCGGCACCGACGCCCCGGACGTCACCCCGACCGTCGACACGCCGGCCAGCCAGGCCGGGTCGATGTCCTCGGCGTAGTCCACCAGGTAGGCCGCACCCGCGCCGGCGCCGAGGGCCACCTCGACCAGCCGCACCGAGTTCGACGAGTTGCGCGAGCCGACGACGATCACCAGGTCGCACTCCGGTGCCATCGCTTTGACCGCAGCCTGCCGGTTCTGGGTGGCGTAGCAGATGTCGTCGCTGGGCGGGTCCTGCAGCGTGGGGAACCGCTCACGCAAACGGGCCACCGTCTCCATGGTCTCGTCGACGCTCAGCGTGGTCTGGGACAGCCAGATCACCTTGGCCGGGTCACGCACGGTGACACGGTCGACGCCGTCCTGGCCGTCCACCAGTTGGACGTGGTCGGGGGCTTCTCCCGCGGTGCCGACCACTTCTTCATGGCCTTCGTGGCCGATCAGCAGAATGTCGTAGTCGTCGCGGGCGAACCGTTTGGCCTCGTTGTGCACCTTGGTCACCAGCGGGCAGGTGGCGTCGATGACCTGCAGATTGCGCTCCGCCGCGGACTCGTGAACGGTCGGCGCGACGCCGTGGGCGGAGAACACCACGATGGAGCCCTCGGGCACCTCGTCGGTCTCAGCGACGAACACCGCGCCGCGCTGAGCCAGCGTCTCGACCACGTGGCGGTTGTGCACGATCTCGTGGCGGACGTACACCGGCGCACCGTGCTTCTCCAGCGCCCGCTCGACGGTCTCGACGGCGCGGTCGACACCGGCGCAGTAGCCGCGCGGCTCGGCGAGCAGCACCCGCTTGCCGTCGCGGTCCACAGCCGAGCCGGTGGTACCCGGGATACCCATGTTCACGGTTGGCGGCATGGAATCAGCGTACGTTCTCCCCCGCGTCCACGGGCCGGCCGTACGCTGGTCCCCATGGCACAAGCACCCTATGGGCTCCGGCTGCTGGTCGGCGCCGCCATCACCGCCCTGGAGGAGACTCGCAGGCTGCCGCAAACCATCGTCATGTACCCGATGACGGTGGCGAGCACGATCGCGCAGTTCCTGATGAAGTTCCAGCAGGATCTGGCCGGTCTGGCGATCAAGGGGGACGCGGCCCTGGAGAGCGTCTTCCCACCCCGGGACGAGAACCCGGAGTGGGCCACCTTCGACGACCCTGTGCCCGCTGAGTCGCAGCGGTCGTCGGCCAACGGGGAGCGGCAGACCGAGGGCCGCTTCGCGCTGTACTCGGTGACCGACACCGCCGGGCCCCGCGGCAGCGAACGCACGCCCAAGCCCAAACCGGGCACCGCCAAGGCCGCTCCGCCGCCGCCGAAGCCATCGACCACACCCCCGCCGATCGCGGTGGAGCTGGACTACGAGTCGCTGACGCTGGCGCAGCTGCGGGCGCGGATTCAGAGCTTGAGTGTGGCCGACCTGCGGGCGCTGCTGGCGTTCGAGGATGCCGCAAAGGCGCGCGCTCCGTTCCTCACTCTGCTGGCCAACAGGATCACCCGCGCGACCGCCAAGTGAACGCGGCGGCCGGCGGCGCCCCGGGCGCTTCCGCGGAGAACCCGTTCCCGGTCCGCGCGGTCGCCATCCGGGTGGCCAGTTGGATCGAGAAACTGGGGGTGGTCTGGGTCGAGGGTCAGCTCACCGAGATCCGGGCCCGCGGCGCGACGACGTACATGGTGTTGCGCGACCCGGCGGCCGACATGTCGGTGCGGGTGACCGCCAGTAGCGATCTGGTGCGCAACGCCCCGGTGCAACTCACCGAGGGCACCCAGGTGGTGGTGTGCGGCAAGCCGCAGTTCGATCCTCGCCGCGGCTCCTTCTCGTTGCGGCTCAGCGAGATCCGGGCGGTCGGCCTGGGCGAACTGCTGGCGCGCATCGAACGGCTGCGCCGCCTGCTGGATGCCGAGGGCCTGTTCGACCCCCGACTCAAGCGCCCACTTCCGTTCCTGCCCAACCTGATCGGTCTGATCACCGGCCGCGGCGGGGCCGCCGAACACGACGTCACGACGGTGGCCGCGGCCCGATGGCCGGCGGTGCGTTTCGCCATCCGCAACACCGCGGTGCAAGGCACCAACGCGGTCGTGCAGATCGTCGAGGCGCTGCGGGAACTCGACGGGGACCCGAAGGTGGACGTCATCGTGATCGCCCGCGGAGGCGGCAGTGTGGAGGACTTGCTGCCGTTCTCCGACGAGACGTTGTGCCGGGCCATCGCCGCCTGCCGCACCCCGGTGATCAGCGCGGTCGGCCACGAGCCGGACAACCCGCTGTGCGACCTGGTGGCCGACGTCCGCGCCGCCACACCGACCGACGCCGCCAAGAAGGTGGTGCCCGACACCGCCGCGGAACTGGCCCGGGTCGCCGAGTTGCGGCACCGCAGCGCCCGGGCGCTGCGCAATTGGGTGGGCCGCGAACAGCACACCCTGGGCCAGCTGCGCAGCCGGCCGGCGCTGGCCGACCCGGCGCGGATGATCACCGAACGGGTGGCGGAGGTGCAACGGGCCCGCGCCACCGCGCGCCGGGATATCACCCGGCTGGTGGCCGCGGAGGCCGAGCGGGTGGGCCACCTCGGCGCCCGGCTGACCACGCTGGGACCGGCCGCGACGCTGGCCCGCGGTTACGCGGTGGTGCAGGCGGTTGACGGATCGGCGGCGGTGCTGCGATCGACCGCCGACGCACCGGAGGGCACGACGTTGCGGATCCGGGTTGCCGACGGCGCGCTGGGCGCCGTGAGCACCGGCCGGGAGGATGGAGCCGCATGACCGACTCGAACACGCCCGTCGGCGATCTGGGTTACGAGCAGTGCCGCGACGAGTTGATCGAGGTGGTGCGGCAACTGGAGCAGGGCGGCCTGGATCTGGACGCGTCACTGACCCTGTGGGAGCGCGGTGAGGCGCTGGCCCGCCGGTGCGAGGAGCACCTGGCTGGGGCGCGGGCCCGCATCGAGGCGGCGCTGGCCGCGGCTGAGGACGACGCCTGATCGACACGATGGGAGTGCGCGGTATGTCGGACGCGGTGCTGGTGACCGGAGCCTTCGGGCTGGTGGGCACCGCGACGGTACGGCACCTGGCCCAACTGGGCTACCGCGTGGTGGCCACCGATCTGGATACCCCGGCCAACCGCAAAGCCGTAGCCGGCCTACCGGCCGGGGTCGCGGTGCGGTGGGCCGATCTGACCGATGCGGGGCAGGTGTCGCAGTTGGTGTCGGCGGTGGCACCGGCGGCGATCATCCACCTGGCCGCCGTCATCCCCCCGCTGTGCTATGCCAAACCGGTGGTGGCCCGGCGCGTCAATGTCGACGGCACCGCCAATCTGACGAAAGCCGCTGCAGCACAACCATCCCCGTCCCGCTTCGTCCTGGCGTCCAGCATCGCCGTCTACGGTCCGCGCAACCCGTACCGGACCACCGACGTCCTGACCGCCGAGACGCCGGTGCGCCCCTACGACCTCTACGGCGGCCACAAGGTGGAGGCCGAAGCGATCGTCCGGCAGTCCGGGCTGGACTGGGTGATTCTGCGTCTGGGCGGCGTACTGACCGTCGACATGCGGATGGACACCGATCCCAACCTCATCTACTTCGAGGGCGTGCTGCCCACCGACGGACGGCTGCAGACCGTCGACGTCCGCGACGTCGCGGATGCGTTCGCCGCGGCCACCACCGCTGAGGTGACCGGCCGGGTACTACTGATCGGCGGTGACGATTCACACCGACTGTTGCAGGGCGAGATCGGATCGTCGACCGCCGCGGCGATGGGATTGGTCGGCGCGCTGCCACCGGGCCGTTGCGGCAATCCCGACGACGACGGCGCCTGGTTCGCCACCGACTGGATGGATACCGCCACGGCGCAAAGTCTGCTTGGGCACCAGCATCACTCGTGGCCGCAGATACTTGCCGAGACCGCCCAGAGGGCGGGGTGGAAGCGTTACCCGTTGCGGTTGGTCGCGCCGCTGGCGCGGGAATACCTCAAGCGGGTGTCCCCGTATTACCGGCAGCCGGGCCGTTATGCCGATCCGTGGGGGGCGGTGCGCCGCAAATGGGGGCCGCCGGAGGCCGATCGAAAGGTAAAACCAGCATGAGCACCCGTATCGCCGTCGTCGTAGGGGCCGCGTCCGGAATCGGTTGGGCGACAGCCAAAGTGCTGGCCGCCGAGGGCTGCCGGGTGACGATCGCCGACCGCAACGCCGACCTGGCCCGGCAGCGCTGTGCCGAACTCGGCGAATCACACCACTGGACGGCGGTGGAGGTGACCGACGAGGACAGCGTCGCCGCCCTGTTCGACGATGTCGTGGCCCGCGACGGCCGGTTGGACGTGGTGGTCAACTGCGCCGGGTTCAGCGGCTTCGGGATGATCACCGACACCGACGTCGCCCAGTTCCGCTCGGTGGTGGACGTCTGCCTCACCGGAGCCTTTCTGGTGCTCAAGCACGCCGGCCGTCATCTCGGCGACGGTGGTGCGGTGGTGTCGCTGACGTCACTCAACGCGCGCCAGCCGGCGATCGGCCTGAGCGCCTATTGCTCGGCGAAAGCCGGACTGTCGATGCTGACGCAGGTGGCCGCGCTGGAACTCGGCCCGCGCGGCATCCGGGTCAACGCCGTGGCACCGGGCTTCGTTCACACCCCGCTGACCGAGGGCGCCGCCGCGATCCCCGGCGTGGTCGAGGAATACCTGGAGAACACCCCGCTGGGCCGCTCCGGCACACCGGAGGACGTCGCCGCCGCGGTGGCATTCTTGTGCTCGCCACAGTCGTCCTGGTTGACCGGGGAAATCCTTGACCTCAACGGCGGCGCGCACCTGAAGCGCTATCCCGACATTCATCGGCATCTGAGCAAGTTGATGGGACAGTAGACCGGTGAAAACCGACTTCACGCTGACGCAGAAGCGCGCCCTGGCGATCGTGACCGCGGTCGCGTTGCTGTTTGGTGCCTATTTCCTGCGTGGCTACTTCATGCTGATCGTGATCGCCGCCATCGTGGCCTACCTGTTCAACCCGCTCTACAACCGCCTGCTCGTGAAGGTCAGCGGCGGATGGGCGACCACGCTGACAGTGCTGGCCGCGCTGGCCATCGTCGTCGTCCCGCTTGCCGGTGTCGTCTCGTTGGCGACGGTCCAGGTCTCCCGCATGCTCGTCGGTGTCGCCGATTGGGCCCAGACCGCCGATCTCAACGCGCTGGGCGACAAGGCCATCGGCACGGTGAATCAACTGCTGGCCAAGCTCCCGTTCCAGGCCCCGACCATCACGGCGGAATCGCTGCGGGCCAACGTCGGCAGGCTCGCCCAGACCGTGGGCGAGTGGCTGCTGCGGACGTTGAGCGGGGTCGCCGGCGGCGCCGTCGGCTTCATCACGTCGGCGATCATCTTTCTCTACGTGCTGGTGTCGTTCCTGGTCAACAAAGACAAGCTGATCACCCTGATCCACCAGCTCAACCCGCTGGGCGACGAGGTCACCGACCTGTACCTCACCAAGATGGGCGCCATGGTGAAGGGAACGGTCAAGGGCCAGTTCATCATTGCGGTGATCCAGGGCAACCTCGGTGCCATCTCGATCTACATCGCCGGCTTCCACGACGCGTTCTTCCTGTTCGCGATCTTCCTGACCGCGCTGTCGGTGATACCGCTGGGCAGCGGTATCGTCACGATCCCGTTCGGCATCGGGATGATGTTCTTCGGCAACATCCCCGGCGGTCTGTTCGTGGTGCTGTTCCACCTTGTCGGTATCACCAACGTCGACAACTTCCTGCGGCCCATCCTGGTGCCCAAGCAAGCCCGGCTGGACTCGGCGCTCATGCTGCTGTCGGTGTTCTGCGGGATCGCCATGTTCGGGTTCTTCGGCATCGTCCTGGGACCGGTGATCATGATCGTGATCGTCACCACGATCTCGGTCTACCTCGCCGTGTACAAGGGCGTGGAGATACAGGAGGAATCAGACGAGCCCCCGGAGCAGCGAAAGCTGTTCGGACGTAAGAAGAAGCCAAAAAAGCCCGAGCAGCTGCCCGAATCGGTCAAGCCCGTCGGGCCCGGCGAATCCGCTACATCAAACGTTCTTTAAGGAACTCCACCACCCGTTTGCGCGCCTCGTAGGCCTGCTGACCGTCGCGCTCCCGCACCTCCAGGGTGAGCACCGAGTGCGCGATCCGGCCGAAACCGCCGGCGTTGCCGGGTGCGGAGTCGAGCTCGATGACCTCGAAGTTGTCGCCCAGGCGTTCCTTGAGCGTGGCGAACCGTTCGGCCGGGGCCATCGGGTCACCGGTGAACCGCAACCCCAGCGCGCACACGGCCCCGTCGGCGGCGCGCTGCTCGATGACCTTCATCTCGCGTTCCGACATCCCCGGGTCGCGCTTGTGCGCCGGGCTGATCGCGATCGGCACCGACGGCTGGCTCAGCACCGACGCCAGTACGCTGTCGTCCACCGCGGCGGCCAGGGCGAAACCGCCGGTGAAGCACTGACCGATCACGCCCACACCCTTACCCGGGGTGGTGGATTTGAGGTCGCGGGCCAGCGCCCGCAAGTAGTTGGTGATTGGCCGTTCCTTGTTCAGCGCGAAGGCGGCGAATTCCTTGGCGACGCAGCCGCGCAGCATTGTCGGAACCAGGCCGACGCCGCGGGCCGGGGCGCCGGGCGTCCCGAACAACGAGGGGATGACCACGGTGAAACCGTTGTCCACCAAGTAATTCCCCAGCGCCAGCACACCCGGATGCACACCTGGCATCTCCGGGATGAGCACGACGCCGGGCCCGGCACCCTTGCGGTAGACGTCGTAGGTGGAGCCCTCGGCGGTGAACGGCTCGCGGACCCAGCCGGAGAGGTCGGCTTCGGGAGATTTCATCGACAGGTCCTAAGGCTTGGGTTCCAACGGCGGCTGGGTCTGGGTGGCCAGCGCCAGGGCGGTGAAGTCCTCGGCGCTGCCGGCACCGGTGATGGCCAGTTGGGCGGGGCCGGCGCTGCTGTCCAGCCGGGTGGTCCACACCGGTTCGGTGCCCTCGCCACCCTGGTAGACAATCCACTTCACGCCGTTGACGTCTTGGGCTCGGCTGGGGTACACGAAATTGTCAATCGACTGCACCAGGGCGGTCTCGTCGGCGTCGCTCTGGGTCAGGCTCACATACATCCTGGACGGGGCGAGGTAGCCCACCCTGCTGGTGACGGCTTTCTGCTTGGTGCCGGTGGCCGGATCGGTGCGACCGGATTCGATACCGGCGCGGGTACCGGAGTTGGCCTGCCAGCCGTCGGGCAACTTCGGCAGCCGGATCGGGAAGCTCAGCGCGTCGGCGTCGGCCTGCAGTGCGCGCGCCGCGTCGTAGGTGGGCGCTTTGCCGTCCACCGACGGTCCGCTCGGGCGAAACGAGCACATCCCCACCAGGCCGGCCAGCACCACGCACATCAGCACCAACGGCACCAGCGACCAGAACATGTCCCGGCCGTCCTGCAGCACCCGCGGCTTGTGCGGTTTCGGCGGAGGCGGGCCGGCGAGGCCTGAGTCCGGCCCGTCGAGGTCCGGGTCGACGGAATCCGGGCCGCGTGCGCCGTCAGAGTGGTCCATAAGGACTCCAGTATCCCAGGTCTGGACCCAGGTACCGGTTCTGGGAGAATCTTCGCCATGCCTGATGCCCGCCGTCGCGAAGCACCCGACCGCAACCTGGCCCTGGAACTGGTCCGCGTCACCGAAGCCGGGGCGATGGCCGCCGGCCGCTGGGTGGGTCGCGGCGACAAGGAGGGCGGCGACGGCGCCGCTGTCGACGCGATGCGCCAGCTGGTCAATTCGGTGTCCATGCGCGGCGTGGTGGTGATCGGGGAGGGCGAGAAGGACAACGCCCCGATGCTTTACAACGGCGAAGAGGTGGGCAACGGCGACGGCCCGGACTGCGACTTCGCCGTCGACCCGGTCGATGGCACCACGCTGATGGCCAAGGGTATGCCCAACGCCATCTCGGTGCTGGCCGTCGCCGAGCGGGGCGCCATGTTCGACCCGTCGGCGGTGTTCTACATGAACAAGATCGCCGCCGGCCCCGACGTTGCCGACTTCATCGACATCACCTCCCCGATCGCGGCCAACATCCAGCGCATCGCCAAGGTCCGCAAGGCATCGGTCTCCGACATCACCGTCTGCATCCTGGACCGGCCGCGGCACGAACGGCTGATGTCCGAGGTGCGCAGCGCCGGCGCCCGGATCCGGCTTATCTCCGACGGCGACGTCGCCGGGGCCATCTCGGCCTGCCGGCCGGAGTCCGGCACCGACCTGCTGGTGGGTATCGGCGGCACGCCCGAAGGCATCATCACCGCCGCGGCGATCCGCTGCATGGGCGGCGAGATCCAGGCCCAGCTGGCGCCCAAGGACGACGAGGAACGCCAGAAGGCCATCGACCGCGGGCACGACCTGGGCCGGGTGCTGAGCACCAAGGATCTGGTGGGCGGGGAGAACGTGTTCTTCTGTGCCACCGGCGTCACCGACGGCGACCTGCTCAAGGGTGTGCGCTTCTTCGGCGGGGGCTGCACCACGCAGTCCATCGTCATGCGCTCCAAGTCCGGCACGGTCCGGATGATCGACGCCTACCACCGGCTGTCCAAGCTCAACGAGTACTCCGCGGTGGACTTCACCGGGGATGCCGACGCGGCTTACCCCCTTCCGTAAGAACCCCAGAAAGGCAGGACATGACCCTCCCTACTTCCGGTGACGGCGAATACCGCATCGAGCACGACACCATGGGCGAGGTCCGGGTGCCGGCCAAGGCGCTGTGGCGCGCGCAGACCCAGCGGGCCGTGGAGAACTTCCCGATCTCGTTCCGCGGGCTCGATCGCAACCAGATCCGCGCCATGGCCCTGCTGAAAGCGGCCTGCGCGCAAGTCAACAAGGACCTGGGTCTGCTGTCCGCGGAGAAGGCCGACGCCATCATCGCCGCGGCAGGAGAGATCGCCGACGGCCAGCACGACGACCAGTTCCCGATCGACGTGTTCCAGACCGGCTCGGGCACCAGCTCCAATATGAACGCCAACGAGGTGATCGCCTCGATCTGCGCCCGCAACGGCGTGACGGTCCACCCCAACGACGATGTGAACATGTCGCAGTCGTCCAACGACACCTTCCCGACCTCGACCCACATCGCGGCCACCGAAGCCGCTGTGCGCCAGCTCATTCCCGCACTGGAGGTGCTGCACGAGTCGCTGGCGACCAAAGCCCGGCAGTGGCGCACCGTGGTCAAGTCCGGCCGCACCCACCTGATGGACGCCGTCCCGGTGACACTGGGTCAGGAGTTCGGCGGCTACGCCCGCCAGATCGAGGCCGGCATCGAGCGGGTGCGCGGAACTCTGCCCCGCCTCGGTGAGCTGGCCATCGGCGGCACCGCCGTCGGCACCGGCCTGAACGCCCCCGACGGGTTCGGCGCCAAGGTGGTCGAGGTGCTCGTCGCCCAGACCGGCCTGGCCGAATTGAACACCGCCAAGGACTCGTTCGAAGCCCAGGCCGCCCGCGACGGACTGGTCGAGGCCTCCGGTGCGCTCAAGACCATCGCAGCGTCACTAACAAAGATCGCCAACGACATTCGCTGGATGGGTTCGGGGCCGCTGACCGGTCTGGGCGAACTGCACCTGCCGGATCTGCAGCCGGGCTCCTCGATCATGCCGGGCAAGGTCAACCCGGTGATCCCCGAGGCGGTCACCCAGGTGGCCGCCCAGGTCATCGGCAACGACGCCGCCATCACGGTGGGCGGCCTGTCGGGCGCCTTCGAGCTGAACGTCTACATCCCGATGATGGCGCGCAACCTGCTGGAGTCGTTCACCTTGCTGGCTAACGTCTCGAAGTTGTTCGCCGCCAAATGCATTGACGGCTTGGTGGCCGACGAGGACCGGCTGCGCCGGCTGGCGGAGTCCTCACCGTCGATCGTGACGCCGCTGAACTCGGCGATCGGCTACGAGGAGGCCGCGGCGGTGGCTAAGCAAGCCCTCAAGGAGCACAAGACGATTCGGCAGACGGTGATCGACCGCGGCCTGATCGGCGACAAACTCTCCGAGGAGGAACTCGACCGTCGACTCGACGTGCTGGCGATGGCCAAGGTGCGCAACGAGACCTGAGGCGGCCGCTAACCCTCGGGGTGATCGGTGACCAGGGTCGTGTCGCTGATCATCCCGAGTAGCGCCTGGAGGACCATTCGGTACTCTGCCGGCATCAGGTCGTTGTAGTCGTGGGTTGCTGAGACCGGCTTCACCACCACGCTGGTTGAGAGCGTGTACCGTTTGGCCGCCTCGGGTCCGCCGTACTCGTCACGTTCACCCTGGACTATCAGGAAGGGTTTGGTCACGTGAGCCAAACTCGCTGTGCGGTAGGGTTCCTCGTCCCGTAGCGGATGCTTGAACGGGCATCCGAAGCACAGCACGCCCCGCACCGACTGCTCCGATGCGACGAGTGCGGAGACGACTCCGCCGAAGGAGTGCGACAGAAGATAAACCCGCTGGTGGGGCAAGCGCCGGACCAGCCGTCGCAGTTCGCTCGGCATTCCCCGGGTGGGGTCACGGACCCACTGGAAGAAGTAGTCCCACCGCGACGGCCGGGTTGACAGGATCGCAGCCTTGACGAGTTTTTGCACCACGTCACCCGCCCTGGGATACGAGCCGGCGAATTCGGCGATTTACGGACCTGTCACGCGTGCGAACCGTGCCTGGAGCCACCACTGAGTCGAGGCTATGCGTGGCTGGAAGCGTAGGACATGCAGTCCGGATTTCAGCAGATCGGCGGTCAGCTCGTCGAGCAACGGCGAGCCCTTTCCGGCATTGCTCCGACCGATCAGAATTACTATCGGACTGTCTTCGGCGTTACCTTCGCCTGTTCGACGCGTTCCCGGTGCCGGCATTCCGCGATGCTAAGTCAGGGCCGAGCCGAGCGCACTTGCCCCGGTACACAGCGGGTTTCGCGACGGTGACACCGGGGTAAGGGCGGGTATGGCCACCCCCGAGTCGGATCCCGACGAACCTCGTAAGCCCGACTCACCCACCGACCTGACCAAGCCGTCGGTCCGTTTCGTACTGCGCAAGACCGCACGGGAGTTCACCGCCGACCAGTGCACCGACCTGGCCGCCGCGCTGACCTACTATTCGGTGCTGTCGCTGTTCCCGGCGCTGCTGGTGATGGTGTCGCTGCTCGGTGTGTTCGGGCAGGGGCAGCGCACCACCGACGCGGTGCTGGGCACCGTCGGCGGTCTTGCGCCGGGGTCGACGATGGACACCCTGCGCCCGATCGTCGACCAGCTGGTCAACTCGAACACGGCCGGCCTCGCCCTGGTGCTTGGCCTATTGGGCGCACTGTGGTCGGCATCGGGCTACGTCGGCGCGTTCAGCCGGGCGATGAACCGGATGTACGAGATCGGCGAAGGCCGACCGTTCTGGAAACTTCGTCCGCTGCAGCTGCTGATCACCCTGGGCGGGCTGATCCTGGCCGCCGCGGCAGCGTTCATGCTGGCGATCAGCGGTCCGGTGGCGCACGCGGTCGGCAACGCCATCGGCGCCGGGGAACTGGCGGTGACGCTGTGGTCGATCCTGCGCTGGCCGGTGATCCTGATCTTCATGATCGTCGCGGTGGCAGTGCTCTACTACGCGACCCCGAACATCAAGCAGCCGAAGTTCCGCTGGATCAGTGCAGGAGCGGCGCTGGCGATCGTGGTGTGGATCACGGCCTCGCTGCTGTTCGGTCTCTACGTCGCCAACTTCGCCAGCTACAACAAGACCTACGGCACCCTGGCCGGCGTCATCGTCTTCCTGCTGTGGCTGTGGATTACCAACCTGGCGTTGCTGTTCGGCGCCGAACTCGACGCCGAACTCGAACGAGGCCGCGAACTTCAGGCCGGTATGCCCGCCGAGGAAGAACTGCAGCTGCCGGCGCGCGACACCCGCGGCCTGGAAAAGGACGATGCGACGCGCCGGCGCTTCGTCGAGGAGGCCCGGGCACTACGGCGACGGCACGGACACGCGCGCTGACGCCAGCCGGCGGATTCCCGGCGCCACCGTGGCGCTGTGCAACACCAGGCTGAGCGTGACGGTGACCACGACGATGGTGCCGATCACGTCGGCGTGCTCGATATCGCCCCGGTCGACCACCAGCAGCCCCAGCACCACGGTGCCGATGCCGCGCGGACCGAACCAGCCGATGAACAGCCGGCTGGCCGTCGGCAGGCCGGTGCCGACGAGGGAGATGAGCACCGCGGCGATGCGCACCGCGAACAGCGCCAGCACCGCGAACAGCACGATCCGCCAGTCGGCGCGGCTCCAGCCGTCGATGACCGCGAACGCCCCGAACATCGCGAACACCATGAGTTCGAGCAGCTGAGCGGCGGCGTCGGAGACCTGGGTGGGCAGCTCGTCGTCGATGCGGCGGCGGGAGACGAACGCGAACGCCAGCCCGCCGGTGAACGCGGCGACGAACCCGCTGGCCTCGATGTGTTCACCGATCTGGAAGCAGATGAAGGCCAACGCGAGGGTCGCCAGCTGGGCCCAGGTATCGGTCATCCAGTCGTGCCGTCGCGACCAGGACACGATCACTCCGCCGGCCAGCCCCACCGCCGCGCCGGCCAGCAGCGAGAGGACCTCGGTGCTGAAGATGAACCAGGCCCAGTGGTCGTCGCCCGGTTCGGTGCGCTCGGAGGCCAACCCCAGGGCCACCAGCAGGATCGCCAGGGCGAAGCCGTCGTAGAAGCCGCTCTCGATCGACAGCGCGTGACGCACCCGTTCCGGGATGCGATGGTCCTCCAGCAGCGCCTCGATCAGCGCCACCTCGGTGGGTGCGACGATGGCCGCCACACACACCGCCTCCCACCACGGCAGCACCGGTAGCAGCACCGCGGCGGTGAGGGCACCCAGCGCCACCGTCAGCGGGATGCCGATCAGCAGCAGCCGCAGCGTCGCCAGGCCGTGCCACCGGACGCGGTCCATGTTGAGCCTGGCGGCCTGATTGAACAGGATCACCGTCAGCGCCAGCTGGGCAAGCACGGTATAGCCCTCGGTCCGCGGCCCCGCCTCCAGCAGGTGTAATCCGAACGGGCCCAACGCCATCCCGATGAGGACGAAGAACAACGCGGGCGCGGCGTACTGCCGGGCAACCTGCTTGGACACCAGCGCGTAGCCGAGCACCAGCACGGTCAGAACGAGCGGTGTGGTTTCCTGCACCCGGTTCTAGACCCCGTTGGTGGGGCCGCCGCTGTTGGCGCCCGGGATGTCGGTGATCGGGAAGTTCGGCATCGGGGTGGGCGACGGGGTGGCCGGCAACGACGGGATCTGGTCGGTCGCAATGTCGTGCAGCGCTTCGGCGGGGGCGGCCGGCGGCCCGTTCTCGCGTCCGCCGTAGACGCTGCCCGGCGCCCGGCTGCCGAGCAGTTGGCTGACCGTCACCAGGTGGTAGCCATTGGCCTTCAGCACCGGAATGAACTGCCCCACCAGGTCGACCGTCGAGGAATGGGTGTCGTGCAGCAGCACCACCGAGCCCGGCTTGATCTGGGTCATCAGCAGGTGGCGGGTGGCGGCGATATCAGAGTCGTTGATCCAGTCGAAGGGGATGACGTCCCACAGAATTGCGGCCAGGCCGATGTCGGCGGCAACCGCGTTGACCGCGTCGTTGGTCAGCCCGCCGGCCGGGCGCCACAGCACCGGTGCCTGCCCGGTGGCCGCCGCGATCGCCGCATTGGCCTTGACCAGTTGATCCGGCACGTACTGCGCGCCGATTGTGGTCATGTTGGGGTGTTCCCAGGTGTGATTGCCAATCTCCATGCCGGCATCGGCGACCCTCTTGGCGCCGTCGGGATCGGCCGCCACCTTGTTGCCGATCATGAAGAAGGTGGCTTTGGCGCCGGCGCCGGCGAGCACGTCGAGCAGGCGGTCGGTGTAGGGCGTGGGGCCGTCGTCGAAGGTCAACGCGACGCACCGGTGCACTGCGCAATCCACCGGGGCGGCGTGCATCGACGGCGCGTTCACGCCGCAACCGCTCAGTAGCAGCGCCGCAGCGACAACCAACGGTCGGCCCAGCACGGCGGTCAGCTTACGGCAGCACTTCCGGGCTGAACTCTTCCAACATCTCGGTGACCAGCGCGGCGATCGGGGAACGTTCGCTGCGCATCAGGGTGATGTGGGCGAACAGCGGGTGACCCTTGAGCTTCTCGATGACCGCCGCGACACCGTCGTGCCGGCCGACGCGCAGATTGTCGCGCTGGGCGACGTCGTGGGTGAGCACCACCCGGGATCCGGCGCCCAGCCGCGACAGCACGGTGAGCAGTACGTTGCGTTCCAGGGATTGCGCTTCGTCGACGATGACGAACGAGTCGTGCAGGGAGCGGCCGCGGATGTGGGTCAGCGGAAGAACTTCCAGCATTCCGCGTGACTGCACCTCATCGAGCACCGCCGGGCTGGCCAGACCCTCCAGGGTGTCGAAGACAGCCTGCGCCCAGGGGCCCATCTTGTCGCTCTCGCTGCCGGGCAGGTAACCCAGTTCCTGGCCGCCGACGGCGTACAGCGGCCGGAACACCACCACCTTGCGCTGGCTGCGCCGCTCCAGCACCGCCTCCAGCCCGGCGCACAGCGCCAATGCGGACTTACCGGTGCCGGCCTTGCCGCCCAGCGACACGATGCCCACCGACTCGTCGAGCAGTAGGTCCAGGGCGACGCGCTGCTCGGCGGATCGCCCGCGCAGACCGAACACCTCGCGATCACCGCGCACCAACTGGACCCGCTTGTCGGCGTTGACCCGGCCCAGCGCATGCGAAGTGCCACTGAGCAGCCGCACCCCGGTGTGGCAGGCCAGGTTACGGGCCTCGGCGAGGTCGATCTCGCCGTCGGCGAAGAGTGCGCTGATCTCCTCACCGGTCACGTCGAGCTCCGTCATCCCGGTCCAGCCGGAGGTGACGACGTCCTGGGCGTGGTACTCGTCTGCCGGCAGGCCGAGTGCGCCGGCCTTGACCCGCAGCGGAATGTCCTTGCTCACCAACGTCACTTGCTTGCCCTCGGCGGCGAGGTTGGCGGCGCACGCCAGGATGCGGGCATCATTGGTGCCGGTGCGGAAACCGGACGGCAGTACCGTCGGATCGGTGTGGTTGAGTTCGACGTGCACCGAACCGCCGTGTGCCCCAACCGGAATGGGCTGATCGAGCCGGCCGTACTCAAGCCGCATGTCGTCGAAGAGCCGTAGCGCCTGGCGGGCGAACCAGCCCAACTCGTGGTGGTGGCGTTTGGCCTCCAGTTCGCTGATCACCACCAGCGGGACGACGACCTCGTGCTCGGCGAACCGCGTACATGCCCACGGATCGGACAACAGGACTGAGGTGTCAAGCACATACGTCCGGATGGGCGAGTGCGGATCGGTCACAGGCGCTCCCTCGGCTCGTGGCCGTTGGAGGAGCCGAAGGCTCACCGGCCAGCGAAACCGACGTTACCCGTCTGTGACTTCGCTTCGCGCAGGCGCGCCGGATTTCTCAGGCGGCGATGCGCTTCTTCAGCAGCGGTTCGTCGGCCAAGCCCCAGTTGCCGATGGAGTCGATGACGACCTTGTCCGCGGCGGCCTGATCGAAGACGCCGGACTCCGCAGTCGAGCGCAGCTTGGTCTCGCGGTACTCGATGATGTCCCCGCCGACCACGGGGAAGCCGGTGGCGCGGCGGGCGATGGCGGCAATGGTCGAGTCGCGGTGGTGCTCGACGCAGTGCATGACCAGGTTGTCGAAGAACTCGGCGTGGCGTTCCTCGTCGGCGGCGATGCGCCCGATGAGCTTCTTGAGCACCGGTTCGTCGATCCTGGCTTCGAGGTTGCGCGTGTAGATCGCGTGCGCGCGCTCGTACATCGCCATGAACACCAGGGTCTCGATCTGGGTGTAGTTGCTGGCCCGGTAGCCGCGCATGACGTGGCGGACCCGGACCTCCTCGTCGGCGACCGGGTCGAAGTTGCGGGTCACCACCAGGTACTCGCGCAGGGCGATGGCGTGCAGGTTCTCCTCAGCAGTCCACCGGCCGATCCACCGGCCCCACTTGTCTTCGAGGATGAAGTGCTCGACGAGCTCGCGGTGATAGCCGGCCAGGTTGTCCTTGGTGATGAGCAGAATCTCGACGGCGTCGACGATCTCGGTCGGCAGGGTCACCTGGGAGGGGTCCCAATCCTGGCCACCGAGGAAAGCGAAGTTGCGGCCCTCGTCGAACGGGACGTAGTCGTGGGCGTACCACTCGTCGGCCGTCAGCAGGTGGCGGGCCAGATTGTCGGCGACAACCGGCTCAAGCTCCAGGGTCAGCGCGTTCGCGACAGGTTTCTGTGCCATGCGGTTACTGTAACCGATATTAACGGCTGTCCGAAAATCGTCGTTTCGGGCGTTTTGCGTCCGCGGTTGGCCGTGTTCCAGCCGGAAACCGTCCCAGCGGTCGGTTTAGTCTGAGCGCGGAACGACGTGTCCGGTCTCGTCGTCAGCGCCGAAGGAGCACACATGTCGGAACCCGACGTCGGTGCGGGTCAGCCGTACAACCCGCCCTCGGATTGCGGGAAAGACACCGACACCGACACGCTGTGGGTCGGCGTCAAAGACGCCACTGCGCGCAACCCCAGACCCAATATGGAGGTGTGCGTACCCGAGAAGGGCAAGTTCGGGTACGCCATCCGCGACGGGAACAACGACAGGGTGCAGGGTAAATACAACCTGCTGCTGATTCCCAAGGCTCGCCTCAGCGGAATCGAATGCCCGAAAATCCTGCAAGCAGATGCGCTCAATCTGTGGGAATACGCGTGGGCTGAGGCGACGAAGCGGTTCACCGGCACCGACGTCATGGTGGGCATCAATTCCTACGACGGCCGAAGCCATAATCAGCTGCATATCCATCTCACCGGCGTGCTCCCCAGGGTCAAACAGGAACTGGCCGACCTGGACAGGAAGATCCCGACGGATCTGAGTCAGTGGAACACCAGCGTCTTCGCGATCGGCCCGCAGCCCTACGCCTACCGAATCGTCAAGGTGCCGGACCTCAGGAACAACCCGTTCAACCTGGTCCACTCGTACATCTCGCAGGACGACATGTTCGCGCAGTCGTTGGGCGTGGTCTCCGCGGGGAAAGGTTTCTATCTCATCAACACCCAGGGCAAACCGACTCAGCCCAACCAACCCGCACACGGGTGCACGGTCGATCACCACTACGGCACATCGACCGTCGAGAATCTGATGAACAGGGGCTGAAGCGTTGGGCGAAGAAGGTCTGCGGATCGTACTGCTGGACAGCCTCACCGCGGCCACCCTGGCAGGCATTCTGCCGGTGCTGCTGCTGACCCTGGCCGGCGAGCTACGGCGAACCCGCTACATGCGTGATAAGCCGCGCCTGCTCGGCCTTTTCTTCATCGTGTTCGGCACCATCGAAACGATGCTGGTGTTCTCGATCGACGGCGCTTTCTACCCGTTCCAGTGGTTCGACAGCTTCGTCGGAATCATCATTTTCGGGCTGCTCTTCATGCTGTTCCGGCTGTCACTCGCCGACTCGCGCGAACACGAATTCGGACACGGCCACGGCCACGGCCACGACAGCTACATCTGACCGGCTAACTGACCGGCCGAGCCCTACAGGGTGATGCCCGGGTAGAGCGGGTTGGCGTCGAGCAGTTCCGCCGACGCCGAGCGCACCCAGTCCGCCGTCTGGTCGGTCAGGGTGTACTTGGCTTTCGACGTGCCCTCCGCTGAGGTGTTCGACAGCACCTCGACCACCAGTTCGGCCACCCGGTCGAACTCGGCTGGGCCGAACCCGCGGGTGGTCAGCGCCGGCGTGCCGAACCGGATGCCGCTGGTGTACCAGGCGCCGTTGGGGTCGGCCGGGATGGAGTTGCGGTTGGTGACGATGCCGGAATCCAGCAGCGCCGACTCGGCCTGCCGTCCGGTCAGCCCGAAGCTCTGCACATCGAGCAGCACCAGGTGGTTGTCGGTGCCACCGGTGACCAGTCGCGCGCCACGGCGCATCAGACCGTCGGCGAAGGCCTGGGCGTTGTCGGCCACCCGCTGGGCGTAGGCCCGGAACGACGGCTGACGAGATTCCGCGAACGCGACGGCCTTGGCGGCCATCACATGCGCCATCGGGCCGCCTAGCACCATCGGGCAGCCCTTGTCGACGGCGTCGGAGTACTCCTTGGTGGCCAGCACCAGACCGCCGCGCGGACCGCGCAGCGACTTGTGGGTGGTGGTGGTCAGGATGTGGGCGTGCGGCACCGGATCCTCGTCGCCGGTGAAGACCTTGCCCGCCACCAGGCCGGCGAAATGCGCCATGTCGACCATGAAGGTGGCGCCCACCTCTTCGGCGATCTCGCGCATCTTGGCGAAGTTCACCCGACGCGGATACGCGGAGTAACCCGCCACCAGGATCAGTGGCTTGAACTCCCGAACCGACGCGGCGATGGCGTCGTAGTCGAGCAGGCCGGTCTCGGGGTTGGTGCCGTAGCTGCGCTGCTGGAACATCTTTCCCGAGATGTTGGGCCGGAAGCCGTGGGTGAGGTGGCCACCGGCGTCCAGCGACATGCCCATCAGACGCTGGCTGCCGAGCTTGGCGCGTAGCCGCTCCCACTCGGCTTCGGAGAGATCGTTGACGTTCTTCACGCCCACCTCGGCCAGCGCCGGGGCCTCGACGCGGGTGGCCAGGATGGCCCAGAAGGCCACCAGGTTCGCGTCGATCCCGGAGTGCGGCTGAACGTAGGCGTACGGGGCGCCGAACAGTTCGCGGGCGTGCTCGGCGGCCAGCGCCTCGATCTCGTCGACGTTCTGGCAACCGGCATAGAACCGGTGCCCGACAGTGCCCTCGGCGTACTTGTCGGACAACCAGGTGCTCATGGTCAACAGCACCGCCGGCGAGGCGTAGTTCTCGCTGGCGATCAGCTTCAGCGAACCGCGCTGGTCGGCGAGTTCCTTGCGGGTCGCCGCGGCGATCCTGGGCTCCACCGTTTCAATGACCTGCAACGCCGACCGGTAGGCCTCGTTGGCGGTGGCGGCGTAGTCGGCACCCGGCGCGGTAGCGGCGGACAAGATGGCGTCGGTCGTCATGCCGCAAAGCGTAGTCGCCGGGGGGCGATGTGGTGAAGCGCCGTCTCGGCGGATCTAGATCGGTAACTCGGCACGCAGCGACGAGGGGATCAGCGGCTCGTCGAGCAACCGGGTGAAGCGCTCGGTCAGCCCGACGCCGGCGGGCCGGTCGTCGAGCCATGCCCGCAGTAGCCGGTAGCCCTCGATGTAGGTGCTGGTGTAGGCCCGCCACAGCGGCGAGGACAGGAACCGCAGCATCTGCCGGGCCCGGCTGTCGTTGATCAGCAACCAGCGCTGCAGGTAGGCCGCGACCTCGTCGGCGTCGCGGTGTTCGTCGTGCAGCATCAGCGCCGCGTCCTGACGCACTTCGGCCAGCCCGGCGCGGGCTTCGGCAAGCGCCTCGGCCCGGTCGCCGTCGAAACGCAGCCCCAGATCGGCGTAGATCTCCTGCGCCCAGCGGCCCCAGCCCGGCCCGACCGCGGCGTACAACGCGAGATCGGCCAGACCTTCGGCCATCAGGCACTGCGGGGTGTTCACCAGGAAGATGGTCTGCTCACCGTGTCCCAGGCCGGCTACCAGACCGGCTTCCTTGCGGCAGTGCTCGGTGTGGTGGCCGGGGTAGGACTCGTGGGCGATGAGCGACGGCAGATGGCTCATCTGTTGTCTGAGGTCGGCGTTGACGGCCACCCGGGAGCGGTAGTCGCCCTCGTAGTAGTTGAAGCCCGACCACGGCTTATCGGTGACCACCTCGTAGACGACGGTCTCGGTGTCGGGCAGCGGATAGGTGGCGCGCACGATGTCGCGCAACGCGCTGGAGAACGCGCCGATGACATCCCCGAGACGCTCCGGGGGAATCTCGTCGGCCCGCCGCTCGGCCTCCATCTGCTCCGCCAGTGATCCGGTGCCGCCGATGACCTCCGAGATTCGGGTATGCGCGGCGCGGTAGCGATCGGGATCGCCGCGGGCGATCTCGACGTCGAAGTAGTCGCGCACCTCGTCGACGAATCCGACCTCCTCGCCGGCGAACTTCCGTGCCGCACAGCCCAGCGCCCGCAGGTGCGCGCCGACGAACTCGGCCCGCTGATCGGTGAAGGCGCCCGCCCGCGGCACGGCCGGCAATTCGGCCAGTAACCGCTTGGCCTGCGCTCCCAACGCCGCAGGTCGGGGCACCGGCTCGTCGGCAATGCGGCGGCGCAGCCGCTGATCGCCGGTGAAGGAGTCGACGTAACCCTCCTCGATGCGGTCGAAACGAAGGCCGAGCAAAAGATATTCGTCAATGAAGTGGTCGGGCTCCATGGCGTTCACGCTAACTGCAAGACTTGTGCCATGGTGCGGCTGAACGAACCCAGCCCCTACGTGGAGTTCGAGCGGAAAGACTGGCGCGGTCTGCGCATGTCGACTCCGCTCAAGCTCACCGAGGAGGAGCTGACCGGGCTGCGCGGCCTGGGCGAACAGATCGACCTATTGGAGGTCGAGGAGGTCTACCTGCCGCTCACCCGGCTGATCCATCTGCAAGTGGCGGCGCGGCAGGGGTTGTTCGCGGCCACCGACGAATTCCTCGGCGCCCCGCGGCAGAACCCGGACCGCCCGGTGCCGTTCGTGATCGGAGTGGCCGGCAGCGTCGCCGTCGGCAAGTCGACGACCGCACGTGTGCTGCAGGCGCTGCTGTCGCGTTTCGAGGACCATCCGCGGGTCGATCTGGTGACCACCGATGGGTTCCTGTATCCGAACGCCGAATTGACGCGTCGAAATCTCATGCACCGCAAGGGCTTCCCCGAGAGCTACGACCGACGGGCGCTGATGCGGTTCGTCACCTCGGTCAAATCCGGGGCCGACCAGGTGTGCGCCCCGGTGTACTCTCACCTGATCTACGACATCGTCGGGGGTGAGAAGCACGTCGTCACTCATCCGGACATCCTGATCGTGGAGGGGCTCAACGTCTTACAGACCGGTCCGCGGCTGATGGTGTCGGACCTGTTCGACTTCTCGGTGTACGTCGACGCCCGCATCGAGGACATCGAACAGTGGTACATCGAGCGTTTCCTGGCCATGCGGGCCGGAGCGTTCGCCGATCCAGCGTCGCACTTCCACCACTATTCCGGCCTGACCGACGACCAGGCCATCGCGGCGGCCCGCGACATCTGGCGAACCATCAACCGGCCCAACCTGATTGAGAACATCCTGCCCACCCGCCCGCGGGCCACCGCGGTGCTGCGCAAGGACTCCGACCATTCGGTCAAGCGGCTGCGGCTGCGCAAGATATGAGCACCGAGACAGCGCCCGAGACAGCGCTTCGGAAAGTCGGCCGTATCGCTCTCGGCGCTTTCATGGTGTTCGCCGGTGTCGGCCACCTGACCTTCGCCCGCAGCGATTTCCAGGCGCAGGTGCCCGAGTTCGTGCCGCTGCCGCCCGACGTCACCGTGCTGGCCTCCGGTGCGGTGGAGATCGCGCTCGGCGCGGCGATGATCCTGGCGCGCCGGCAGCGCGCCGTCGTTGGTCTGACGCTGGCCGCCTTCTTCGTTCTGATCTTTCCCGGCAACATCGCCCAGTGGCTGCACCACCGGAACGCATTCGGGCTCGACAGCGACGCCAAGCGCTTGGTGCGACTGTTCTTCCAGCCGGTGCTGATCGCCTGGGCGCTGTGGTGCAGCGGCGGCTGGCGCCTGCTGCGGCGCGGCTAGCTAAAGCTGTGGCGCTACCGCACTAGTGCCCGAAGCGGCGGTGCCGGCGACTGTAGTCGCGCAGCGCCCGCAGGAAGTCCACCCGCCGGAAATCGGGCCAGTGAGCCTCGGTGAACCACATCTCCGAATAGGCGCTCTGCCAGAGCAGGAACCCGCTGAGCCGCTGCTCCCCCGAGGTCCGGATCACCAGGTCGGGGTCGGGCTGACCGGAGGTGTAGAGGTTCTCCCCGATGCCCTCGACGGTGACGGCGTCGATCATCTGCTCCGGGGTGGCGCCGTTGGCGAGTTGCTTGCCCAGCAGTCCGCGGACCGCGTCGACGATCTCCTGGCGGCCGCCGTAACCGACGGCGACATTGACGTGAAACGAACCCGACGGCGCGGCGGAGGTGGCGGCGTCCACCGCGTCGCGAACGCGTCGGGCCGGCTCGTCGCCGAGCAGCTCCAGATCGCCTACGGTGCGCACGCTCCACCGATTGTCCGGAGCGCAGATCTCCTCGACGACATCGGTGATGATCTCGATCAGCGCCGCCAACTCTTCGGGGTCGCGCTGCAGATTCTCGGTGGACAGCAGGTAGACCGTCGCCATCTCGATGCCTTCGCGGGCGCACCAGCGCAGCATCTCGGCGATCTTGGCTGCACCCACCCGGTAGCCGTAGCTGACGTCGCAGTAACCGGCATCACGCGCCCAGCGCCGGTTACCGTCGCACAGCACGGCGATATGCCGGGGAAGTGCCGCTTTGGAATTGGAGAGCTCCTGCCGCAACCGCATCTCATAGAGCCGGTAGGCCGGCTCCTTAAGACGCGGGGGAATGATCTCCACGACCATCAAGACTACTGTGGCGTGCGAGCCAACACCGGGGAGAACGCCCGCTACGTCAGGTCACGGGAGGTGGACATGACTGCAGATGCCGACATCGAGGAACCCCGCCCCGCCGGCCAGGCCGGGGACGGCGAAGCCGAGGATTTCCCCGAAGCCGTCGTCGACCAGGTCAGCCAGTTCCTGGGCAAACCCCGCGCCCGCGGCTGGATCCATGTCTACGCCGCCGCGGTCGCGGCCATCGCCGGCACCGCACTGGTGTCGGTGTCCTGGTCGTTGCAGGGCATCCGGGCCGGGCTGGCCACCCTGGCCTACACCATCACCATCGTGGCCATGTTCGCCGTCAGCGGCACCTACCACCGGGTGAACTGGAAGTCGCCGACCGCCCACAAGTGGATGAAGCGGCTCGACCACTCGATGATCTTCGTCTTCATCGCCGGCAGCTACACCCCGTTCGCACTGCTCGCGCTACCCGAAGGCAACGGCTGGCTGCTGTTCTGGATCGTCTGGGGCGGCGCGCTGGCCGGCGTGCTGCTCAAGATGTTCTGGCCGTCTGCGCCGGCCTGGGTCGGGGTTCCGCTGTACATGTTGCTGGGCTGGGTGGCCGTCTGGTTCATCGGGCCCATCACCGAGGGCGCGGGGGTGGCAGCCGTGGTGCTGCTGATCGTCGGCGGTGTGCTTTACAGCATCGGCGGCGTGCTGTACGCGCTGAAGTGGCCCAATCCGTGGCCGACGACCTTCGGCCACCACGAGTTCTTCCACGCCTGCACCGCGGTCGCGGCGATCTGCCACTACATCGCGATGTGGTTCGCCGTCTTCTGGTAAGCGTCTTCTCGCTAAGCCGTGACGATCTGGATTCGTGTCCAGGTGCCGATCTACGCTGATCGCCCTCGGCGAGAGGACCTCGTTGGCCTCGTGGCCGTGAAATGTCGATGTCTCGCCGTGTCACCTGACGGCCGGCCACGACTGCCTACTCGAGCAAGCTCTCCAAGTTGCCGTACCCGACGATCCTCATGCCCCACTCGCCGTCGGGATACGTCACCATCTTCACTTTGCCAGCCCGTTCTGAGCCATGGATCATATGGATCGACCTGCCGCCGGGGACCTTCATCAGGAAGATTCCGATATGGTCGGCGGCTTTCGTGCTGCCGCTGCTGTACTTGAAAAACACGGGGTCGCCGGGCTCTGCCTCGTCAGAGCCTGACCGGATGGAGTGTTTTTCTCCGAAAAGCCGGTAGAGGTCGGCGGCGCTACGTTGAGGTGTGAACGACGCACGCTTATCGGCGGCCATGCAGAATCCGTTGACAGCACACACCGCCGAATCCTGAATCCACTGAACAAGACCGGAGCAGTCCACCTTGTGTGTGGCTGCTTTCTCGCAATCGCCGAGAAAGTCCTCGATCTTTGCTCCGAACTTGTAGGCAGCCTGCTTTTGGGCCATGCATTTAGCAAGGCGGATCGCTTCTGCTCGCAACTTCTCCGGCGGCGTCATGCTCAGCTGTAAGTCGAGCTTACGGATCACCTCTGCGGTGTCCGAAGGAGCGATGAGGGGCTCGCAGTACCAGTTGTTCTCGTCCTCGTAGGCGAGGTAATACCCGTCGGGGCAAGGCTGAGTCACCTATTCGCCTCAGCGCCCGCCGGATGTTTCGGCGTCGTCGCCCGTTCCCTCCGCTGCAGGCGCCGCGCTCTTCCAGCCTCCAGTGGCGATGTCTTGCAACTGATCAAAGGCTGTGCCACCCGATTGGCTGCCGGAGGCTGTGCCACTGGATATGTCGACTCCCGACGCAGTCCCACTGGAATTGCTCACACCTGATGCCGTCCCACTGGAATTGCTCACGCCTGATGCCGTCCCACTGGAATTGCTCACACCTGATGCCGTCCCACTGGAGGGCTTTGGTGGCTTCGGGACAGTGATACCGCTCTTGTCCTCGTCCGACATGTTTCGCTCCCCTAACTCAACATTCAACTGAAAACGGAGACGCCTTCCCCAGGGACGTTCCTCCACGGCTGCTCGCCACCGATAGGGCCTTTCGTCATAACACATTCGACGACGTTCGCCCCCGCCGCGCAAACGCTCGTCGAGGAACAGCGATAGGCGTGAGCGGCGGCGGATTTCATTGTGGGCCGGTTGGCATTCGGAGCTGGCCTCGTTGGTGTCGGTTGTCCAGGTGATCCCATGCGCTAGGGCGCCTGCCGCGGTGGTGGTTTGGTCCATCGCGGCTTGCAGCTGTTTTTGCGTCTCTCCCAGGGGGCAGGCTCGGCGGCCGGCGCTGGCGGGCAGGTGCCGGTGTGTGGCTCAGCCAGTTGGGTTGCGGCGACGTCAAGCACGGCCCGGGGTGATGTTCGCCGGCGACCAGTAGGCCTTCATCGCGGCCACCTTGCCGTCGCTGTTGAAGACCATGACGTCGATCGGTTCGATGCGCACCCGTCCGCCTTCGGGACCCACGGTGATGGCGAACAGGAAGGCTGCCTCATGACCGGCCACCCGCAGGGTCAGCAGTTCCGTTGCCCGCGGGAGGTTTTCGATGTTCGTGTAGAACCCGCGGATCGCCTGGCGACCGATGTGCACCTCGCCGCCACCGACCGGATCCTCCACGGTTGCGTCGTCGGCGAACAACTCGGCGATCTGCTCCGCAGTGCCGTTGGCCACCAGATCGAGGTAGCGGTGGACGGTGTCGGTGATCTCCTGCGTCATGTCCCGGGAGTTCGGCATGAGGGCGACGCTACACGCGCACGCCGAGCGCTTCGGCGAGTTCCCCGGCGCCGGTGACGGGCAGATCGCAGACCGTCCCACGGCAGATGTAGGCGGCGTCCGCGCCGCGCACCCGATCCCGGCCGGCCAGCAGCGGGATGGAGTCCACCTCGCCGCCGACGACGATCGTGCCGCCCGGCGCCATCCGGCGGGCGGCGACGAGCAGATCGGAATCCGATGGCCCGGTGGCCGTATCGATCGAAACAGCCACCTGCAGCGGACCGCGCACCGCCGCCTCGGCGACGGACAGCCAATGCCCCGCGGATCGCGGTGCCCGTGCCAGCAGCGGGGAATGGGCCAGCAGCGTCTCGGCGGCGGCCGCTGCGTAGCGCGACGCCCTGTCCGCGTCCACGAGGTGGGCGGCCGTCAGTAGCGCCTCGGCGATCGACGACGCTCCCGACGGGGTGGCCCCGTCCAGCGGGTCGGCGGGACGGACCATCAACGCCTCGGCGTCATCGGCGGTGTCGAACCACCGGCCCGGGCGATCCGGGTCGGCGAAGTGCCGCAGCGCCAGGTCGATCAACACGGTGGCGTGGTCGAGCCAGCGCTGCTCGCCGGTCAGCTGGTACACGGCGAGCAGGCCGGTCGCCAGCATGGCGTGGTCCTCCAGGATCGCCGCACTCTCCCCCACCTGGCCGCCGAGGCTGGCCCGGCGCAGCCGTCCGTCCACCAGGTGCGCCTGGACCAGTGCCTGGGCACACCGCTGCGCGGCGCCCAGCAAGCCCGGATCGTCCAGCGCCACACTGGCTTCGGCCAGCGCGGTGATGGCCAGACCGTTCCAGGCGGTGACGATCTTGTCGTCGCGGGCCGGCTGCGGCCGATCCCGGCGGGCAGCCAGCAGCGCCGTCCGCACCCGGCCGAAGCGCTCCGAGTCGGCCGGCAGTGGGTCGTGGTCGGCCGGCAATTGCAGCACCGATGACCCATGCTCGAACGTGCCCTGCGCGGCGACGCCGAAAACCTTTGCCGCCCAGGCGCCGTCGTCGTCGCCGAGCACCTCGCGCAACTGCCCAGGCGTCCAGACGTAGGTGGATCCCTCCACTCCCGCGGCGTCGGCGTCCAGCGAGGAGGTGAACATCGGGCCGTCAGCGAGGTCGTCGATCAGAAAAGCCGCGGTCTCGGCGGCGACCCGGCCGGCCAGCGGGTCACCGGTGCGGCGCGCCCAGTGCGCGTACACCCGCAGCAGCAGGGCGTTGTCGTAGAGCATCTTCTCGAAGTGCGGGACCACCCAGTCGGCGTCGACGCTGTAGCGGGCGAACCCTCCCGCCAGCTGGTCGTAGATGCCGCCGCGGGCCATCGCCGTGCAGGTGCGGCGCACACTGCCCAGCGGCACCGGGGATCCAGTGCGTTCGTGGCAGCGCAACAACGCTTCCAACAAGGCCGACGGCGGGAATTTCGGCGCAGCGCCGAACCCGCCGCGAACAGTGTCCTCGTCGCGCAGCACCGCCGACACGGCGTGGTCGCACAAGGAGGCCGACACCTCCGGCCCGCCGGACGGCAGCCCCGAGGACATTCGGCGCAGTTCGCCGGCGATGTGATCGCTGGCCTGCTCCACCTCGCCGCGGCGCTCCCGCCAGGTTTCGGTCACCGCCGAAAGCAGATGCAGGAATTGCGTTTTGGGGAAGTAGGTGCCGCAGAAGAACGGCCGGCCGTCCGGAGTGAGGAAGCACGTCATCGGCCAACCGCCCTGGCCCGTCATCGCCACCGTGGCGTTCATGTAGACCGCGTCGAGGTCGGGGCGCTCCTCGCGATCGACCTTGATGCAGACGAATTCGTTCATCGCGGCGGCCACGGTGTCGTCCTCGAACGACTCGTGGGCCATCACATGGCACCAGTGGCAGGCGGCGTAACCGATCGACAACAGGATTGGGACGTCGCGGCGGGCCGCCTCGGCGAGCGCCTCGGGGCTCCACTGCTTCCAGTGCACCGGGTTGTCGGCGTGCTGGCGCAGGTAGGGGCTGGTCGCACTAGCGAGTTGGTTACCCGCTGGGCTCACCGGAGGGCTCCCGGGTGGCGGCCGTCCCGCCGGCGGAACTGGCTGTGGGACCGTCCTCGATGGCGGCGAAATGGTCCCGGGCTTTCCTGAGATGGCGATTCATCGACCACACCAGCCCGAAAACGCCGATCACCAGCAGAACGACGACGAGCAAGCCGACCGGGCTGGCCTTGCCGACGTCGGGACCGGTGTTGGTCGGGCCTTCGGCCAGCAGGGTGATCAGCACATCGCTGACGGACAGAGCGTTCACTCGTGGACCTCGATTCCGGCGAACAGGTCATCCTCGGGTAACACAGCCGGTACCCGCGAACGGGCCAGCTCGAACTCCTCGGTGGGCCATAGCCTTTGCTGCCACTCTAACGGCGTGGCGAAGAAGAAGCCGTCGGGGTCGATCTGGGTAGCGTGCGCCTTGAGTGCCGCGTCGCGCTGTGCGAAGTACGGAGCGCAAGGGACCCGGGTGGTGACCCGATTCGCGAACACGTCGTTGTCCGGGTCCCAGTTCTCCAGCCAGCGGGCGAAGGGCCCTTCCTGCCCGTTCTTGGCGAACTCGTCCTGCAGCAACTGCATGCGCCGGCGAACGAAGCCGTGGATGTAGTACAGCTTGCTGACCGCCCACGGCGGGCCAGCGTCCGGATGGGCCAGCGGGTCGGCGGCTGCCTCGAAGGCTGCCACCGAAACCTGATGGCAGCGAATGTGGTCCGGGTGCGGATAGCCCCCGTTCTCGTCGTAGGTGGTGAGCACGTGCGGGCGGAAGTCCCGGATCACCCGCACCAGCCGGGCGACGGGCTCCTCCAGCGGCACCAGCGCGAAACAGCCGTCCGGAAGCGGCGGCGGCGGGTCGCCCTCCGGCAGGCCGGAATCGACGAACCCCAGCCAGTGATGCTCGACGCCGAGAATGTCCGCGGCCCGGGCCATCTCCTCCCGGCGGACGTCGGCGATGCGGCCGTGCACCTCCGGGACGTCCATCGCCGGATTGAGGACGTCCCCGCGCTCGCCTCCGGTCAGGGTGACCACCATGACGCGGTGGCCTTCGTCGACGTACCGTGCGCACGTCGCCGCGCCCTTGCTGGACTCGTCGTCCGGATGGGCGTGGATCGCCATCAAGCGCCGTTCGGTCACGTCTTCCTCTGCATGTCCCACTGGATACCGGTGCGGGTTCCCGCTGCCACATCGTCCCATCCCGGGTAGGGGTACCCGCAACGTCCCATCCCGGGTAGGGGTACCCGCAACGTCCCATCCCGGGTAGGGGTACCCGCAACAGAGGCTGCCGCCGGCAGGCACACTGCAGGCATGACCGACACCCCGGCCGGGCGGCCGGATCCAGCGTCGCGTTACGGCCGTCAGTCGATGTCGGCGCAGACCCGCGGCCGGATCGTCAAAGCGCTGGGAGCGCTGACGGTCCTGGCCGGGCTGGGCTTCGCCGTCGTCGCCTACCAACGCTTCGAGGGCAAGGACGTCGAGGCCACGTCGGCGTCCTATGAGCTCATCGACGATCGGACGGTGGCCGTCACCATCAGCGTGACGCGAAAAGACCCGTCGGTGCCGGTGGTCTGCATCGTGCGGGCACGCTCCCGCGACGCCGTCGAGACCGGCCGTCGCGAGATCCTGGTCGGCCCCTCCCAGTCGCGTACCGTCCACGTCACCGCAAACGTCACCGCCTATGACCGCCCGCTGGGCGGCGATCTCTACGGGTGCGGCACCGAGGTGCCCGCCTACCTGACCGCGCCCTGACCCAGCTCCCATTCGGCCGCGGCCGATCGACAGCAAACTCCGGGCCGGAAAAACGAAGGTGGCGCCAGCAGCCCCGGTGCTACACTTTGTACGTACACGGTTCCTGCTGGGAGCCGTGTATTGCTCATTGGCGGGTTGGCTCGCCGCCCGGGGGGGTGGCACCGCACGCGGCAACGGCCGCACCTTCCCGGCAGCGAACAACACACCGGATGCGGACGAACGAGCTAGGAGCGCGACGAGATGACCGACAACCAGGTGGTCTGGCTGACGCAGGTGTCCTACGACCGTCTCAAGGCCGAACTCGACCAGTTGATCGCCAACCGCCCGATCATCGCCGCGGAGATCAACGACCGCCGGGAAGAGGGCGACCTGCGGGAAAACGGCGGCTACCACGCCGCCCGCGAGCAGCAGGGCCAGGAAGAGGCCCGCATCCGCCAGCTCCAGGAGTTGCTGAACACCGCCAAGGTCGGGGAAGCGCCGAAGCAGTCCGGCGTCGCGCTGCCCGGGTCGGTGGTGAAGGTCTACTACGACGGCGACGAGTCCGACACCGAGACCTTCCTGATCGCCACCCGCCAGGAGATCATCAGCGACGGCAAGCTCGAGGTCTACTCGCCCAACTCGCCGCTGGGCGCTGCGCTGCTCGACGCCAAGGTCGGTGAGACCCGCACCTACACCGTGCCCAGCGGCAGCACCGTCAAAGTCACTCTGATCAGCGCCGAGCCCTACCACTCCTGAGCCTGCGGTCATGGCGCGCATCGCCGAAGACCTGATGTTGCTGCTGCTCGACAACCCGCAGGCGCAGCCTCAGCTGGACCGCTCCCGTCTCGGTCGCGTGCTGGCCGGCGGACTGATTCTCGATCTGGCCTACGACTGCCGGGTCCGGCCGGCCTGGGCGGAGGACGCCGTCACCCCCGGGCACCTGATCGCCCTGGAAGGCCCGATGCCGATGGATCCCGCGGTGCGGCCGGCACTGCAGCTGTTGCAGCAGCGGTCGCTCACCCCGGCGGCGGCGGTGGCCAAGATCGGCAAGCAGGCCGAGGACGACGTGCTCGACCAACTGCTGCGCACCGGGCAGATCCACCAGATCGGCCTGACCGAACACAAGTTCCGCCGCAACCATTACCGGTGGCCGGTGAAGAACCGCACCCGGCTGTCGGTGACCCGCTCGGAGCTGCTCGGGGCGTTGTTCGAGCGGCGAAGTGCGACGCCGGTGACAGCCGCGGTCATCGGCCTGCTGCATGCGGTCGGCGGGTTCAGCGCGGTGCTAGGACTCAACGACGCCGGTGTCGAAGAGGCCGGCCTGCGCGCCGCAGAGATCGGCTACGGCGAGTGGGTGGACAGATCCGACACCGCGCAGGTGAATCTGGAGCTGACCGCCGCCGCGGTGCTGCCGGCGCTGGGCTGACTCCCGCTAACCCAGAGCTTGGCGCAGGTCGGCCAGCAGGTCGGCGGAATCCTCGATGCCCACCGACAACCGCACCAGGTCGTCGGGCACTTCCAGTTGGGAACCGGCGGTCGAGGCGTGCGTCATCGCGCCGGGGTGCTCGATCAGCGACTCCACCCCGCCCAACGACTCGGCGAGGATGAAAATCTCTGTTCGCGCACAGAATTCGCGGGCGGCCTGCGCGCCACCGGTCATGCGCACCGAGACCATCCCGCCGAACCCGCGCATCTGGCGGGCCGCGACGGCATGTCCGGGGTGATCGGGCAGCCCGGGGTAGAGCACCGTGCTCACCGCGGGATGCCCGGCCAGGAAGGCGGCCACCAGTGCCGCGTTGTCGCTGTGCCGGTGCATCCGCAGTTCCAGCGTCTTCAGGCCCCGCATGGTCAGGTAGGCGTCGAAGGGCCCGGGCACCGCTCCGGCACCGTTCTGCAGGAAGGCGAACGCCGCGTCGAGTTTCTCGCTGTTGGTCACCAGCGCGCCGCCCACCACGTCGGAGTGGCCGCCGATGTACTTGGTCGTGGAATGCAGGACGATGTCCGCGCCCAGGGTCAGCGGCTGCTGCAGTGCGGGTGAGGCAAAGGTGTTGTCCACCAGCACCGTCAGGCCGGCGCTGTGGCCGATCTCGGCGATCGCGGTGATGTCGGCGATGGACAGCAGCGGGTTGGTGGGCGTCTCCACCCAGATCATCCGGGTGCGGTCGGTGATCGCGGCCCGCACGGCGTCCAGATCGGCCAGATGCACCGCGGTGTACGCCACGCCCCACTGCGTGAACACCTTGTCGATCAGCCGGAAGGTGCCGCCGTAGGCGTCGTCGGGAATGACGACGTGATCGCCGGGACGCAGCACCGCGCGCAGAGCGCAGTCGGTGGCCGCCATCCCCGAACTGAACGCCCGGCCGTAGCGGCCCTCCTCGACGGCGGCCAGCACGGTTTCCAGCGCCGCCCGGGTGGGGTTGCCGGTGCGCGCGTACTCGAACCCGCCGCGCAGCCCACCCACCCCGTCTTGGGCGAAGGTGCTGCTGGCGTAGATCGGGGCGTTGACCGCCCCGGTCGCCGGATCCGGCCGGAAGCCGGCGTGGATAGCCCTGGTGGCGAAACCGTGCCCGCCGTGCGTATCGCTCATCGCCGTCGAGCCTACGGCGCTGCTAGGCGTGCGCCGGAACTACCTGGCCGCCGCTGAGCTTGCGCCATGCGTACACCAGCAGCAGGTAGGTGACCGGAATGGCCACCAACAGACCGACCCCGCAGAACAGCAGGCCCAGGAACAGGATGGCGGCGCTGGCCAGCCAGAGCAGCAGAACCTGACCGAAGTGCGCCTTGGTGATCCGGAAACTCTCCTTGAGGCCGTCGACGGCCGAGAGGTTGCGGTCGACGATGGCCACCGTGGCGAACAACGCGAACAGGCCGAGAAGCACGGCTGGCAGGGCGAGCACCAGCGAGCCGGCAAGTCCCAGCACCGGACTGACCGAGGCCAGCAGCCCGACCAGGAAGACCGTCGTCACGTTGGCGGCGAAGATCAGCAGACTCACCAGCAGCGTCGCCAGGACGACGGCGGCGACGTTGCGGGGCCGGAGGAACGACGCAGGCGTGACCGGCCGGCCGTCGGCGATGTCGAGCAGTCCGCCGAAATAGGCCGACGCCAACGCCGCCCCGACGATCGCCATCGCGATCCAGCCCACGATCGAGACCGCCAAGCCCGCACCGGTGAGGGTCTGGGAGGTCATCTCCACGATGTCGTCCCCGGTTTCGTAGACGATGACCGTCTCCGGGGAGATCTTGCCCAGCACCCACTGGGAGAGGAAGGCCAGCGCGAGCGGAATCAGGGTCAGCACAACGGTTCCCACCAACAGCGGGATGGCGTTCTTGGTGAACTTGCTCCAGGCCCACGAGATGCCCTCACTGATGGTGAAGGCCGGCCGGCCCGCACCGGGAGGCGGCGGGAAGTAGCCGCCTTCGGCAGGCGGGGGCGGCGGGTAGGCGCTGGGAGGCGGGTAGGCGCCCTGTGGGTAAGCGCCCTGGGGGTAAGCCCCCGGCTGCGGCGCTCCCCACTGCGGCGGAACGCCGTACTGCGGCGGCTGAGGCACCTGGCCGGGGTACGGCGGCGGATACCCTCCTGGCGGCGGGAAATCACCGGGGTTGGGCGGCTGGGTCATCGAACTCCTTCGTCGAACGCGTTAGGTCAAAGCCGGGTCTACAGGGGCCGGCAAACGGTGGACATCACCTTGTCGGCGATGGTCTGCCGCTTGGCATCCCAGAGCGGGAACAGATAGCCGAGGTTGCACAGGATGCTGTCCAGGAAGTGCGCCACCTGGCGCACCACCGACATCCCGAATCCGATTGGGCGGCCGGTGGATTCGCCGACCACCACGAATTTCATGATCGACTTGCCGACGCTCGACCCGGTGATGCCCTGGCGGTAGCCGTAGTTCCAGATCCAGAAGGCAAGCGCGGCGAAGGAGAACAGCACCATCAAGGTGACCCCGGCCCCCGACGGTTGCGCTGTGCAGGTTCCGCTGTACCTGGTGTCGGCGCAGTCAGCCGTGGTCGCCGTGCCCAGCAGGCTCATCTGGCCGGCAAAGACCAGCACTGCGATCGGGACCGAGTCGATCAGATAGGCGGCCGCACGGGTAAGCCACGGGGTGTAGGCCTGCTGCGGCAACGACGCCGGGTAGGGGTAGCCCGGCGGCGGGTACGGGTAGTAGCCCGGCGGCGGATAATCGCCCGGCGGAGGAGGGTAGCTTCCCGGCGGCGGCTCGGGCGGGCTGGTCATCGGTCTCCATCAGGGTCAGGGACGGCCCAACCGTACCGTGTCAACGGCGCCGCGGCCTTTCGGAGAGGAAGCCGAGCAGGTCGTGGCGCGTGATCACACCGACCGGTTTGCCGCCCTCGACCACCATCACCGCGTCGGCTTCGCGCAACAGCGTGGCCGCTTCGTTGAGCTGCTCGCCGGCGCCGATCAGCGGCAGCGGCGGGCTCATGTGCTGGGCGACCGCGTCGGCCAGACTGGCCCGGCCCTCGAACACCGCCGAGAGAAGTTCGCGTTCGGAGACGCTGCCCCTCACCTCGCCGGCCATCACCGGCGGTTCGGCGCCCACCACCGGCATCTGCGAGACGCCGTACTCGCGCAGGATGCCGATGGCGTCGCGCACCGTTTCGGAAGGGTGAGTGTGCACCAGATCCGGGAGGCCGCCGGCCTTCCCGCGCAGCACGTCACCGACCGTCGGCTCGGGCAGCGACTCGTCGAGCGGACGACGCAGGAACCCGTAGGACGACATCCAGGCGTCGTTGAAGATTTTCGACATATAGCCGCGACCCCCGTCGGGCAGCAGCACCACGATCAGCGCGTCGGGGCCGGCCTCCTCGGCCACCCGCAGTGCGGCCACCGTCGCCATCCCGCAGGATCCACCGACGAGCAGCCCTTCCTCGCGGGCCAGCCGCCGGGTCATGTCGAACGAATCGGCGTCGGACACCGCGATGATGCGGTCCGCGATGGCGGGGTCGTAGGCGCTCGGCCAGAAGTCCTCCCCCACACCCTCAACCAGATAGGGACGTCCGGTGCCGCCGGAGTACACCGAGCCTTCCGGGTCGGCACCGATGATCTGGACCCGGCCGTCGGACACTTCTTTGAGGTAACGGCCGGCGCCGGTGATGGTGCCGCCGGTGCCCACGCCGGTCACGAAGTGCGTGACCGTGCCGTCGGTGTCGGCCCAGATCTCCGGGCCGGTGGTGGCGTAGTGGCTGGCCGGGCCGTTGGGGTTGGAGTACTGGTCGGGCTTCCAGGCGCCGTCGATCTCCCGGACCAGCCGGTCGGACACGCTGTAGTAGCTGTCCGGGTCATCCGGCGCCACCGCCGTCGGGCAGACCACGACCTCGGCGCCGTAAGCCCGCAACACGTTCTGCTTGTCTTCGCTGACCTTGTTCGGGCAGACGAAGACGCACTTGTAGCCGCGCCGCTGGGCCACCAGAGCCAGGCCCACCCCGGTGTTGCCGGAGGTGGGTTCGACGATCGTGCCGCCGGGCCGCAGCTCTCCGCTGGCCTCGGCCGCGTCGATCATCTTGACGGCGATGCGGTCTTTGGAGCTGCCCCCGGGATTGAGGTATTCGACCTTGGCGGCCACCACGCCGGCGCCCTTGGGAACCACCGAGTTCAGCCGGACCAGGGGGGTGTTGCCGATCAGCTCGCTGACGTGCGGCGCAATTCGCATGCGTCCATGGTCGCAGACGACCGCGAGGAGCAGCGTCAGCCGGTTGCTTCCCGGATGTACTCGCCGATCTGGCGCAGCGACCGGGTGGCCTCCGGGATCAGCGGCGCGGCCATCTGGAAGTCATGGATTTGGCCCGGCCAGATCCGCACCTCGGTGGGCACCCCGGCGGCAGCCAGGCGCCGGGCGGCCAGGCGGGCGTCGTGCAGCAGCACCTCCGAGCCGGAGACGTGGATCAGGGTCTGGGGCAGTCCGGGCACGATGTGGTCCAACGGCTCGTAGACGTCCTCGGCAATGCCGTCGACGACGTTCTTGGCGGCGGCCCGGGCCACCAGCGCAACCAGCGCGTCAAAAGCCTTGGGCGAGAACATCGCATCGGTGTGGATGTTGGGGTGCGCGCACTTGGATTCCTTCTCCAGTTGCAGCAGCGGGGAGATCGCGACCATCGCTGCCGGGGTCTCCCCTTCGGCCTGCAGCCGCTGGGCCAGCGCCATGGCCAGATAGCCGCCGGCGGAGTCGCCGGCCACCACGATCTGCTCAGGCTCGTAGCCGCGCGACCGCAGCCACCGGTAGCCGTCGTAGCAGTCGTCGACGGCCTTGCCGACGCTGTGCCGTGGAATCAACCGGTAGTCGACCACCAGCACCGGGGAGTCGGCGAACTTCGACAGCGACACCGAGATCCGGCTGTGCGAGTTGACCCCGCAGGTGAGGAAACCCCCGCCGTGCAGGTACAGCACCACCCGGCGGCGGCCGTCGGCCGGCAGTACGCCCGGCGCCCGGACCAGCTGCGCCGAGGCATTGGGCAGTCCGACGGTGGCCCGCACGGTCCCCGACGTGGGGAGCACCGCGCGGGCGACGACGTCCACCAGACCAAACGGCCAGGGTAGGTGCGGGACGTGGCTGAGCACAGCCAGCGCCGGTCGCATCGTCATCCGGGTGCCCAGGGTAACCAGACGCGCGGGCAGGCTCGGCCCGTCCTCGATCACCTCGACCGGCACCCCGTCACTGACCGAGTAGCGCCGCGGTCCGCGAAGCGGGAAGGACGGTGCGATCTTGCTGGGTGCCGTCATGTCAACACTCCCTACGCCGTTGTAGCGGTGTGCCGAGGGGGCCGGTTTTTCGACCCCTAGGCCTCAAGGATGGCAGCTGTGAGCCCCGCCACAACCCGTGATAGCGAATTGTTGCCGGATCTGATACCGGTCCGTAACCGCAAAGCCCTGTTGAACTCTAGTTTTCCCACCCGTCAGGTCCCTAAACTGACCCGGTGGGCATATGGTTCGGCTCCGCACGAACGCTGGCCGTGGCAGGGGTACTCGCCTCCACCGGAGGCGCGGTCGTCGGCGCCCGCAATCTGCTCACCGGTCAGGCCGAGCAAGCCCGCAGCGTGATCCCGAAGGCCCTCGACATTCCGCCCCGCGCGGACGGTGTCTACGCGCCCGGCGGCGCCCCAGTAGGCCGGTGGGAGCGCGGCGTCGAAGTGGGCCTGCACGTCATGGTCTTCGGCGACTCCATGGCCACCGGGTACGGCTGCCGCAACGCCGACGACGTCCCGGGTGCGCTGATCGCCCGCGGCCTTGCCGACCGGTCGGGCCACCTGGTGCGGCTGTCCACCAAGGCGATCGTCGGGGCGACGTCCAAAGGCCTGACCAGCCAGGTCGACGCCATGCTCGTCGCCGGAGCGCCCCCGGACGTGGCCGTGATCATGATCGGCGCCAACGACGTCACATCGCTGAACGGCATCGGGCCGTCGGCCCGGCGACTCGGAGCGGCGGTCCGCCGGCTGCGGGCCAGTGGCACCGCCGTGGTCGTCGGCACCTGCCCGGACTTCGGGGTTGTCACCGCAATCCCGCAGCCGCTGCGCTGGACAGCCCGCTCCCTCGGGCTCCGGCTGGCCGGGGCGCAGGCCGCAGAGACCAGGGCCGCCGGTGGACTACCGGTCCCCATCGCCGCGCTGTTGAATTCACCCTTCCTCGCCGAGCCGGAGCGCCTCTTCTCGGCGGACCGCTACCACCCGTCGGCGGCCGGGTACGCGCTCATCGCCGGCCACCTGCTGCCTTCGGCGTGCGTTGCACTCGGGGAAACGATGCCCGAGTTGGTCTGGGCCCGGGACCCGGTGACGGCTGTCGCAACTCCGCTCGATCGGCTAACCAGGTTGCTGCGACGGCGACCCGCCGGGGTTCCGGAGATAGGCGTGCAGCCCACGGGTTAGGTTCGGGGTAAGAAGCCCCACGCAACCAGGAGTCCGTCATGCCCGAAGCCGTCATCGTCGCCACCGCCCGCTCGCCGATCGGCCGGGCCGGTAAGGGGTCCCTGGTCACCATGCGCCCCGACGACCTCGCCGCGCAGATGGTGCGGGCCGCCCTCGACAAGGTGCCCGCCCTGGACCCTCGCGACATCGACGATCTCATGCTGGGCTGCGGCCAGCCCGGCGGCGAGGCCGGATTCAACATCGCCCGGGTGGTGGCCGTCGAACTCGGCTATGACTTCCTGCCCGGAGTGACGGTGAACCGGTACTGCTCGTCGTCGTTGCAGACCACCCGGATGGCGTTTCACGCCATCAAGGCCGGCGAAGGCAACGCCTTCATCTCTGCCGGCGTCGAGACGGTGTCGCGGTTCCCGCACGGCACCTCCGACGGCTGGCCCGACTCCCGTAACCCGCTGTTCGCCGACGCCGAGGCCCGCAGCGCTGCCGCCACGGCGGGAGTCGCCGCCTGGCAGGACCCCCGCGAAGACGGGCAGCTGCCCGACGTCTACATCGCCATGGGGCAGACGGCGGAGAACGTCGCGCTGGGAACCGGCATCAGCCGCGAAGACCAGGACCGCTGGGGTGTGCTCAGCCAGAACCGCGCTGAGGAGGCCATCAAGAGCGGCTTCTTCGCCCGGGAGATCTCACCGGTGACGCTGCCCGACGGCACCGTCGTGTCTACCGACGACGGGCCCCGCGCCGGCACCACCTACGAGAAGATCAGCCAGCTGCAGCCGGTGTTCCGGCCCAACGGCACTGTCACCGCGGGTAATGCCTGCCCGCTGAACGACGGCGCGGCGGCGGTGGTCGTGATGTCCGATGTGAAGGCCAAGGAGCTGGGCCTGACCCCGCTGGCCCGCATCGTCGCCACCGGAGTCTCCGGGCTGTCCCCGGAAATCATGGGCCTGGGCCCGATCGAGGCCGTCAAGAAGGCGCTGGGATACGCCAAGATGTCGGTTTCCGACATCGACCTGTTCGAGATCAACGAGGCCTTCGCGGTACAGGTTCTGGGCTCGGCGCGGGCGCTGGGCATCGACGAGGACAAGCTGAACGTCTCCGGCGGGGCGATCGCGCTGGGCCACCCGTTCGGGATGACGGGGGCGCGGATCACCGCGACCCTGCTGAACAACCTTGCCACCCACGACAAGACGCTCGGCGTGGAGACCATGTGCGTGGGCGGCGGCCAGGGCATGGCGATGGTGGTCGAGCGCCTGAGCTGACTGATTGCATCGACTCTGCGTCCAGAACCCTTCCGAACGGATTTCGGCGGTCTCGACGCAGAGTCGATGCTCTCCACGCAAACGATGACCCCAACGAAAAAGCCCCGCCGAAGCGGGGCTTTCTCGGGTAGAGCGATCTAGCGGTTCTGGAAGTAGCTCAGCAGCCGCAGGATCTCCAGGTACAGCCAGACCAGCGTCACGGTCAGGCCGAGGGCGATGCCCCAGGCGGCCTTCTCGGGAGCGCCGGCGCGGATCATCTGATCAGCCGAGTCGAAGTCGATCAGGAAGCTGAACGCCGCCAGCGCGATGCAGACCAGCGAGAAGATGATCGCCAGCGTTCCACCGGAGCGCAGGCCCATGCCCTCGCCGCCGCCGACGCCGAACATGCCGAGCACCAGGTTGCCGAGCATCAGCACCAGTACGCCGATCATGCCGGCCACCAGCATGCGGGTGAACTTCGGGGTTACCCGGATAGCGCCGGTCTTGTAGACGACGAGCATGCCGAAGAACACGCCGATGGTTCCGAGGATGGCCTGGCTGATCAGCGCACCGGCCGAAGCACCGGAAACGGTGACGTTCGCCAGCAGGAAGGAGATGGCGCCGAGGAACAACCCTTCCAGTGCCGCGTAACTGAGCACGATCGCCGGGTTGTCCTGCTTGCGCCCGAAGGTCGCGATCAGCACCAGCGCCAGCCCGCCGAGCGCACCGACGAGGACGAACGGCGTGGCCAGCGCCAAGTTCGCCGACACCATGAAGTAGGAGATGACGGCGGTAACCGAGAGCACACCCAGGGTGATGCCGGTCTTGGTGACGACGTCGTCAATGGTCAGTGGCCGCGAGACACCGGTCTGCGGCGGGTACTGAGTGTAGGGCTGGGCCATCTGGCCCATCTGCTGGGCACCGGCGATACCGGAACCGAACTGCGCGTATCCGCCAGGTTGCTGTGGCAACGAGCGAAATACCGGGTTGCTGCTTTGCCGCACCGCGGGATCCTCTCAGGAGACTTATGGACACTGCTGTAACGAGCGGCGGTGTCCGATTGTTCCGGGGAACGCGTCGGAATTTTGCCGTCGTAGGACAACCTTACCTGCCATCCCGATGTGTGCCAGTGGCATTGCTCCTGGTAAGAATCCGACGGTGAGCGCTGATACCGATGACGTGCTGGTCCGGGCCGAGCGTGGAGTGGGTTTCCTGACGCTCAATCGCCCGAAAGCCATTAACTCGCTGAACCAGACCATGGTGACGGCCATTGACGCCGCGCTGACGAAATGGGCAAATGACGACGCCGTCGGGGCGGTGGTCGTCAACGGAGCCGGCGAGCGGGGCTTGTGCGCCGGTGGGGACGTGGTGGCGATCTACCACAGCGCCAAGGCCGCGGACACCGAGGCCAGGCGATTCTGGTTCGACGAGTACCGGCTCAACGCGCGCATTGGGCGCTACCCGAAGCCCTACATCGCGGTGATGGACGGCATCGTGATGGGTGGCGGTGTGGGCGTCAGCGCGCACGGCAGCGTCCGCGTGGTGACCGAGACCTCGAAGATCGCGATGCCCGAGGTGGGCATCGGCTTCATCCCGGACGTAGGCGGTACCTACCTGCTGTCCCGCGCACCCGGGTTGCTGGGCCTCCATGCCGCCCTGACCGGCGCGCCGTTCTCCGGCCCGGACGCGATAGCGATGGGTTTCGCCGACCACTACATCCCGCGCGCCGATCTTGCGCCGTTCACCGCCATGGTTGTCGCGGACGGGCCCGACGCCGCCGTGACGGCCTTCGCCCAGGAACCGCCGGCGAGCCCGCTCGCCGCTCAGCGCGACTGGATCGATCAGTGTTACGCGGGAGACACCGTCGCCGACATCCTCGCGGCATTGCGCGCCCACGACGAGGGTCCGGCCCACGACGCCGCCGACCTCATCGCCACCCGGTCCCCCATCGCCCTGACTGTCACCCTGGCTGCGGTGCGGCGGGCCGCCGCGCTGAACACCCTCGAAGAAGTTCTGATCCAGGAGTATCGGGTGTCGTGCGCGTCGCTGCGGTCCCACGATCTGGTCGAGGGCATCCGCGCCCAACTGGTGGACAAGGACCGCAACCCGCAGTGGTCACCGCCGTCTCTCGCGGCGGTGACCGACCAGGATGTCGACGCCTACTTCGCCCCTGCTGATCCGGACCTGACCTTCTAAGGAGTCGAGAAATGAGTTACGAGACCATCCTGGTGAGCCGCTCGGAGCGGGTCGGCACCATCACGCTGAACCGCCCGCAGGCGCTCAACGCCCTCAACAGCCAGGTGATGAACGAGGTCACCGCCGCCGCGGCCGAGTTCGACGCCGATCCGGGCATCGGCGCCATCATCATCACCGGCGCCGGCGACAAGGCCTTCGCCGCCGGCGCCGACATCAAGGAGATGGCGTCGCTGTCGTTCTCTGAGGTGTTCGCATCGGACTTCTTCGCCGGCTGGGGCAAGCTCGGCGCGGTACGCACCCCGCTGATCGCCGCGGTCGCCGGCTACGCCCTCGGCGGCGGCTGCGAACTGGCGATGATGTGCGACGTGCTGATCGCCGCGGACACCGCCAAGTTCGGTCAGCCGGAGATCAAGCTGGGCGTGCTGCCGGGTATGGGCGGCTCGCAACGGCTGACCCGGGCGATCGGCAAGGCCAAGGCCATGGACCTGATCCTGACCGGACGCACCATCGACGCCGCCGAAGCCGAACGCAGCGGCCTGGTGTCGCGGGTGGTGCCCGCCGACACGCTTCTCGATGAGGCCAACGCGGTGGCCACCACCATCTCGCAGATGTCGCGGTCGGCGGCGCGGATGGCCAAGGAGGCCGTCAACCGGGCTTTCGAGTCCACCCTTGAGGAGGGTCTGCTCTACGAGCGCAGGCTGTTCCACTCCGCGTTCGCCACCGACGACCAGACCGAGGGCATGGCCGCCTTCACCGAGAAGCGCGCACCGAATTTCACCCATCGGTAACCGCTAGGGTGGGCGTCCGTGACCGTCACTGAGGCCGCACCGGCACCATCACCCACCGCGGAACCGAAACAGGACTGGTGGCAACGCCGGTACACCTTTACCGGCACCGCGGTCGGTTTTCTGTTCATGCTGCTGTCGATGACACCGTCGCTGCTGCCGCGCGGCCCGCTGTTCCAGGGCATCGTCAGCGGCGCCGCCGGGGCCATCGGCTACCTGCTCGGGGTGTTCGCGGTGTGGCTGGTCCGCTTCATGCGGTCCCGGCCGAGCAGCCCGCCGGCGCCGCGCTGGGCGTGGCCCGTTCTGGTCGCCGTCGGGGCGCTGGCGCTGGTGCTCGGCATCGTCTACTTCCACTACTGGCAGGACCATGTCCGCGACCTGTTCGGCGTGCCACGCCTGAAGTGGTACGACTACATCACCGCCGGCGCACTGTCTTTGGTCGTGTTGTTCCTGTTCGTCGAGATCGGCCAGCTGATCGGAAGACTGGTCCGATTCCTGGCCCGTCAACTGAGTCGCGTTGCCCCGCCGCGGGTTTCGTTCGTCGTCACGCTCATCGCCGTACTGGCCGTCTTCGTCGCTGTCCTCAACGGTGTCGTGGTGCGCGGCACGATGAGCCTGCTGAACAAGACGTTCTCAGGCGTCAACGACGAACTGGACCCCAACCACCCCGCGCCCACGTCGGCGCTGCGTTCGGGCGGACCGGGATCAGAGGTGCCCTGGTCCTCCATGGGCCACCAGGGCCGCATCTTCGTGGGCAACGGCCCCACCGTCGCGCAACTCACCGAGTTCAACAAGGCCCCGGCGACCGAGCCCATCCGGGCCTACGCTGGACTGAACTCCGCCAACGGAATTCGCGCCACCGCCGAGCTGGCGGCCGCTGAACTGGAACGCAAGGGCGGCCTCAAGCGCAAGTTGATCGCGGTGGCAACCACCACCGGCACCGGCTGGATCAACGCCGCCGAGGCCGACTCGCTGGAGTACATGTACAACGGCGACACCGCGATCGTCAGCATGCAGTACTCGTATCTGCCCAGCTGGCTGTCGTTCCTGGTGGACAAGGAGAACGCGCGGCAGGCCGGCCAGGCGCTATTCGAAGCGGTCGACGAGAAGGTGCGCGCGCTGCCGGAGGCGCAGCGGCCCAAAATCGTGGTGTTCGGCGAAAGCCTCGGATCGTTCGGCGGCGAGGCGCCGTTCCTGAGCCCGAACAACATCATCGCCCGCACCGACGGTGCGCTGTTCTCCGGGCCGACGTTCCGAAACACCATGCGCGACTTCGTCACCGACAACCGCGACGCCGGCTCCCCGGAATGGCTGCCGATCTTCGACAACGGCGCCAACGTGCGGTTCGCCGCTCGGGCCGAAAATCTCGGACGTCCGGAAGGGCCGTGGGGCAATCCCCGCGTGGCCTACCTGCAGCATGCCTCCGACCCGATTGCCTGGTGGACACCGGATCTTCTTTTCGCACAGCCGGATTGGCTGCGGGAGCCGCGCGGGTACGACGTCTCCGGCGACATGAACTGGATTCCGGTGGTCACCTTCCTTCAGGTCGCCGCCGACATGGCAGTCGCCGTCGACGTACCCGACGGTCACGGCCACCGCTACGTCAAGGACGTCGTCAACGCCTGGGCGGCGGTGCTCAGGCCGGCGGGCTGGACACCGGAGAAGACCGAGAAGCTGCGCGGCATGGTCACCCAGGACTACGCGCAGTAGGCGATGGGCAGACTCATTGACGGCATATCGCTGTCCGGCAGACGCGCCCTGGTGACCGGCGGCTCCAGGGGGCTGGGGCGACGGGTGGCGACGGTGCTTGCCGACGCCGGCGCGCTGGTAACGGTAGTCGGGCGGGACTCCGATGCGCTGGCGCAGACCTGCGCCGGCGCGCCCGTCGGCGCGATTTCGGTCATCGAGGCCGATCTCGCCGACCCGGGTGGGGCGCGGTCAGTGGTCGACCGGGCACTTGCGTTGTCCGACATCTGGCATATCGTCGTCAACTGCGCGGGGGTCGCAGTCCAGCAACCGATCAGCGAGATAGGCCTTGCCGACTGGCGGCACGCATTCGCCATCAACGTCGACGCGCCCTTCATAATCTGTCAGGGCCTGGCCGACAGCCTGGTGGCAAGCGGGTCCGGGCGGATCGTCAACGTCTCATCCCACTCCGGTCGCCGGCCGCAGCAGGGTTCGTGTGCCTACTCGACCTCTAAAGCCGCCTTGCAGATGCTGACTCTCAGCCTCGCGATCGAACTGGGGCCGCACCGGGTCACTGCGAATGCAATCTGCCCCACGGTATTCATGTCGGAGATGGGCCAGCGACTGTGGGGCGACCCGGCGGTGACCGCCGCCAAAACTGATCTGATCCCGGCCAAACGGTTCGGCGACATCGACGAGATCACCGACCTGATTCTGTTTCTTGTCTCCGATCACGCTGCCTTCGTCAACGGTTCCGTCATCGGAATCGATGGAGGACTATTCGCGGGCCGGCCAGCCACCGGCCAGCCCGAGTGGCCATCAGCCGCACCCCCCTGATCTCCTGAAATCACGGGTGCGCAGGTACGGCGGCCGGGCATTGCATAGATTGACCCAATGCTGAGCAGCCGACTAAGCACACGACATCGCGTTCAGTTCGGGGCCGCCGTCATCGGAAGCGCCGTTCTTCTCCTGACCGGTTGTTCGTCGCGCACCGACGAGAAGGCGACCCCGGCCGCCCCCGCACCGTCATCCGAGCCGCAGGCCGCGACGCCGGGTGGCCCGGCGATTGGGATCTCACCGGGCGGGGTGACTACTCGGATCGACGAGCCGGCGCAGTCCACCGAGGAGCAGTACGGGCAGTCCTGCCTGGCCGCGAAGGATTTGTTGACCGCCAAGGGCGGCGATCCGCGCGACCACGTCGAGTCGCTGCTGCAGGACGTTCAGAAGTCGGCCGACGCCAGCCCGGTGACGTTCCGCAAGACCTGGGCGGAGCTGAGCACCGCCCAGCAGGCCGCGGTCATCATCGCGGTCCAGGCAGCCGCCGACGGCGGCTGCTGAGCGGCCGATCACAATGGGCGCATGGCCAAACGGGTAGCTCTCGCACTAGGCAGTGGGGGCGCGCGCGGTTACGCACACATCGGCGTTCTCAATGAACTGCGCAGCCGGGGTTACGAGGTCGTCGGCATCGCCGGATCGTCGATGGGCGCCCTGGTCGGCGGCCTCTACGCCGCGGGTTCACTGGACCAGTTCACCCAGTGGGCCACCACCCTGACGGGTCCGGCCATGATTCGGTTGCTCGACCCGTCCATCTCGGCTTCGGGCGTGTTCCGGGCCGGCAAGATCCTCGACGCCGTCCGCGACATCCTGGGCGCGGTCACCATCGAGGAACTGCCGATTCCCTACACCGCGGTGACCACCGATCTAATTGCCGGCCGGTCGGTCTGGTTGCAGCGCGGCCCGCTCGACGAAGCGATCCGTGCGTCGATCGCCATCCCCGGGGTGATCGCCCCACACATGCTCGACGGACGGCTGCTCGCCGACGGCGGCATCCTCGATCCGCTGCCGATCGCCCCGATCACGGCCGCCAACGCCGACTTCACCATCGCGGTCAGCGTCTCGGGCATGGAGGCCGACGTCTCCGACGAAGCCGGTGTCCGGCCCACCCGCGAACGGCTGAACCGGCTGATGCGCAGCACCACAGCCCTGATCGACCGGTTCAGCACCACCGGCGCGTTCGACATCACCGACATCGACGCCGAGGATCAGTTGGCCGACGAGGTCCTCGTCGACACCGATCGGGCACCGCAGATTCCGAAGCTGCGCAGCTTCGCGGTGATGATGCGCACTATCGACATCGCCCAGGCCGCGCTGGCCCGCCACCAGATGGCCGCCTATCCCCCAGACGTCCTGATCGAGGTGCCACGTACGGCCTGTCGCAGTCTGGACTTCCACCGTGCCGCCGAGCTGATCGACTTGGGCCACGAACTCGGCGCGCGGGCGCTGGACCGGTTCGACGGGGAGATCAAGGAACTGGGGTGACGATCGGCGGCGGCCAGGCTCTTACAGGGGCGCCGATATTGGACAATTGACATCGTTCACCGAAAGGAACCGGCAATGACCATCACCGCCCCACCGCCGCAGAAGGACACCTATAGCCCGCTGGAGCTGTTCGACATCGACCGCCTGCTCGACGACGACGAACGCGACATCGCCGCCACCGTGCGCAAGTTCGTCGATACCCGGCTGAAGCCCAACGTCGGCGACTGGTTCGAATCCGGCAGCCTGCCGAAGGAATTGGCTCGTGAGTTCGGCCAACTGGGCGTGATGGGCATGCATTTGCAGGGCTACGGCTGTGCGGGCACCAACGCCGTCAGCTACGGCCTGGCCTGTATGGAACTGGAGGCCGGCGACAGCGGCTTCCGCAGTTTCGTCTCGGTGCAGGGCTCGCTGTCGATGTTCTCCATCTACCGCTACGGCTCCGAGGAACAGAAGCAGGAATGGCTGCCACGGCTGGCTGCCGGCGAGGCCATCGGGTGTTTCGGACTGACCGAAGCCGACTTCGGCTCCAACCCGGCCGGTATGCGCACCCGCGCGAGGCGCTCGGGTGCCGGGGAAAACGCAGACTGGGTGATCAACGGCACCAAGATGTGGATCACCAACGGCAACCTCGCCGACGTCGCCACGGTGTGGGCGCAGACCGACGACGGGATCCGCGGCTTCTTGGTGCCGACCGACACACCGGGGTTCAGCGCGAACGTCATTCACAAGAAGCTGTCGCTGCGCGCGTCGGTCACCTCCGAACTGGTCCTCGACAACGTGCGACTGCCCGCCTCCGCCCAGCTGCCCGCGGCCCGCGGCCTCGGCGCCCCGCTGTCGTGTCTTAACGAAGCCCGGTTCGGCATCATCTTCGGCGCGATGGGCGCTGCCCGGGACGCCCTGGAGACCACCATCGCCTACACCCAGAACCGCGATGTCTTCGACCGGCCACTGTCGAGCTATCAGCTCAGCCAGGAGAAGCTGGCCAACATGACGCTGGAACTTGGCAAGGGTGTGCTGCTGGCCATCCACCTCGGCCGAATCAAGGACGCCGAGGGGGTAAGGCCCGAACAGGTGAGCCTGGGCAAGCTCAACAACGTGCGCGAGGCATTGGCGATCGCCCGCGAATGCCGAACCCTGCTGGGCGGCAGCGGAATCACCCTGGAGTACTCGCCGCTGCGGCACGCCAACAACCTGGAGTCGGTGCTCACCTATGAGGGCACCTCGGAGATGCATCTGCTGTCCATCGGTAAGGCGCTCACCGGCCACGCGGCGTTCCGCTGAGATGACGGCGAGCATCGCGCACCTGGTCGCCGGGCACTGGCGCGACGGCCACGGCGAGCAGGTACGCAGCGTCAACCCGACTCGGCCCAGTGAAGTTGTGGCCGAAGGCAACTCGGCGACCGGCAGCGATGTCGACGATGCCGTCGCCGCGGCCGCCGAGGCGCTGAAAGGCTGGGTGGCCACCCCGATCCACGCCCGCGGCGCGGTGCTGGCGGCCGCGGCAGCCATCGTCGATCTCCACGCCGAGCAGTGGGGTCTGGAACTGGCGCTCGAAGAGGGCAAGACCCGGCTTGAAGGTGTGGGCGAGGTGCGCCGCGCCGCGCAGATCCTGCGCTACTACGCCGCCGAAGGCGACCGCCCGTCCGGGGAGATCTTCGCCTCCCCGCGCGCCGGAGAACAGATCCTGGTGACCCGAAAGCCGGTTGGCGTCATCGGGGTGATCACCCCGTTCAATTTCCCCATCGCCATTCCGGCGTGGAAGGTCGCACCAGCCCTGGTCTACGGCAACACCGTCGTGTGGAAGCCGGCCAGTTCGGTACCGCTGCTGGCGATCCGGCTGGCCCAGGCACTCACCCAGGCCGGTCTGCCGCCCGGGGTGCTCAACCTCGTTGTCGGTGACGCCGCCGTCGGCGATGCCCTGGTCGGCCACGACGGTGTCGCGGCGATCACCTTCACCGGCAGCACCGGGGTGGGCAGGCGCATCGCCGCCGCAGCCGCCGCGCGCGGTGTTCCGGTGCAGACCGAGATGGGCGGCAAGAACGCCGCCGTGGTTCTCGACGACGCCGACTTCGACCTGGCAGTAGAGCAGGTGATGCTGGGCGCCTTCCGCAGCACCGGCCAGAAGTGCACCGCCACATCCCGATTGATCCTCACCGACGGGATTGCCGACAAGTTCATCGCCACCCTCGTGCAGCGCGCCGAGGCCCTGGTGGTGGGCGACCCCACCGATGACCGCACCCAGATGGGACCCGTCATCGCCGGCTCGGCACAGTCATCGATCATCGCGGGCGTCGACACCGCGAAGGCCCAGGGGGCGTCGGTGCTGGCCGGCGGGGGCGGCTACGGCGACGGACCGCTGTCACAGGGGTATTTCGTCGCACCCACCATCGTCGAATTGACCGGTGCCGCCGACATCTGGGCCCAAGAATTGTTCGGCCCGGTCCTGGCCGTCCGACGCGCCCGGGACGCCGAGGCGGCATTCGAGTTAGCCAACGACAGCGAATTCGGTTTGAGTGCAGCGGTATTCACCCAGGACATCACCCGCGTGATGCAGGCCATGGAATGCATCGACGTCGGCGTCCTGCACGTGAACTCGGAGTCGGCCGGCGCCGATCCGCATGTGCCGTTCGGCGGCGCCAAAAAGAGCGGCCTGGGGCCCAAAGAGCAGGGTGCCGCCGCGCGGGAGTTCTTCACCCACACCACGACGGTGTATCTGCGCGGCGGAGCCCCCGGGGGCGACATCGGCAGTAGAGCCCCCGCGGGCGACATCGGCAGCAGGGCGGCCGGCGCATGAACCCCGGAGCCCTGGACGGCGTCGTCGTCGTCGACTTCAGTCGGGTGCTGGCCGGCCCCTACGCCACCATGCTGCTGGGCGACTACGGCGCCGAGGTGATCAAAGTGGAGCGTCCCGATGTCGGTGACGACACCCGCGCGTGGGGCCCGCCGTACGACTCCCAGGGGGTGGCAACTTACTTCAACGCGATCAACCGCAACAAGCGCTCGGTGACGGTCGATCTGTCCGCACCCGCAGGGTTGGAGAAGGCCCGGGAACTAGTCACCGGCGCCGACATCGTGGTGGAGAACTTCCGCCCCGGCACCATGGAGCGACTGGGCCTGGGCTACGACGACCTGCGGCGCATCAAGCCGGACCTGATCTACTGCTCCATTACCGGTTTCGGGCGTGATGGCGGCGCAGCGATGCCCGGCTACGACCTACTGGTCCAAGCCGTGGGCGGACTGATGAGCGTCACCGGTCCGGCCCCTGGTTCGCCCACCAAGGTGGGCGTCGCACTGGTCGATGTCCTGACCGGTCTGCATGCGCTGTCGGGAATCCTCGCCGCGCTGCACCACCGGGATCGCACCGGGGAAGGTCAGCGGGTCGATACCAACTTGCTGTCCTCGCTGTTGTCCTCGATGGTCAATCAGGCTTCGGGCTATCTGGGGGCCGGCGCGGTGCCCGGAATCATGGGTAACCGCCATCCCAGCATCACCCCCTACGAGACGTTCGACACCGCAGACCGGCCGATCGCGGTGGCGGTCGGCAACGACAAGCAGTTCGCGGCGATCACCGCCGAACTCGGCGTTCCAGAGATACTGAGCGACAGCCGGTTCGGCTCCAACGCCGATCGAGTAGCTCATCGCGAGGCGCTGTGCGGCATCCTCGGCCAGGTCTTCCGCACCCGCGGGGCGGACCACTGGCATGAGGTGTTGGTCAAGGCCGGGGTGCCGGCCGGACCGATCAACGATCTCGCCGAGGCGTTCGCTTTCGCCGATCGGCTGGGCCTGCGACCGGTGGTGCCGGTGCCGGGCACCGCCACCCCGCAGGTCGCCAACCCGGTAGAACTGTCAGCCACCCCCGTCACCTACCGTCTGGCGCCGCCGACCCTCAAGGCGGAAGAGTGACAACCGTGAGACGGGCAAAAGCCGCCGCTAGTCGGGCCGCGCGAACAGCGGTGCGGCCCGCCCGGTGAGCGGCGGCAGGTCGAAAAATCCCTTGATCCCCGGCTCGGCCGCACACGTCGCGGGGATGGCGTTGACGCAATGCGCGGCGGTGGCCACCACTCCGGGGTTGCTGATCAGCCCTTCCGCGACGGTCTCGGGCTGCCAGCCCTTGACCGTCACGAACGTGTTGGGGTGGCCGCGGACCTCGATCTCGTAGCGCTCCCCGGCCGGGCCGAAGGTCCACGGCGGGTCAAGGTTCTCCTCCCCCATCAGCCAGTTGACCGCCACCCGCACCACGATGGCGTTGGTCACCACCGCGTCCCAGACGAACCTGCGCCCGGCCACCTCGCCAGGCGCGATCACCCCGATCGGCGAGTCGATGAACGCGGATGCCACCGCCACCTGCTGGCTGGTGCGGATCACCGGCTCGGCGGCGAAACCCAGCCGATCGACGATCAGCCGCACCGATTGGAAGAACCCGCCGTTGAGCAGTTTCTGCATCGGCCCGTCGAGAGCCTTCTCCGGTGTTCCGCCGAAGCCCATCACATGCCGCAGCACATCCGGGGCGCCGTAGGTGCGCAGGTCGGAGAACTCCTCGGCGCGGACATGGGTAATGCCGGTGGACATCACCGACAGCAGCAGCGGGAACAACTCGGTGGCCGCCCCCGGCCCGATGCCCGCGCCGTGCAGGGTGGCGTTACCGGCCAGTGCCGCCGCCCGCAGCGGGGCGGCCTCGGTCTCGGTGGGGTAGAACCAGCCGACCGGGCTCACCACGTTCTTGCCCGAGCGCAGCAGCGCGCACACCTCCTCGGCGTTGGGCAGCAGCGGCGAATAGACCACCGCGTCGGCGTCCATCGCCAGGATATCCTCAACACTGTCGGTGGCCACGACACCCAGCGGTTCAGTACCGATGATCTCGCCAACATCCATGCCGCACTTGGCTTTCGAGTGCACCCAGCAGCCGGTAAGTTCCAGCTCGGGATGCTCCAGCACCGCCCGGACAGCGGCCGTGCCGACTGAACCAGTGGCCCATTGCACCACCCGCAGTGCCATAGGAGGCAGACTAGACCACATGGGCAATAGCAGGGTGTTCGTCGTCGGGGTCGGGATGACCAAGTTCGAAAAGCCCGGACGACGGGAGGGCTGGGATTACCCGGAGATGGCCCGCGAGTCGGGCACCAAGGCGCTAGCCGACGCGGGTGTCGACTACACCGCGATCGAGCAGGGCTTCGTCGGATACGTCAGCGGTGATTCCACCTGCGGGCAGCGGGCGCTCTACGAGCTGGGCATGACGGGTATCCCGATCGTCAACGTCAACAACAACTGCTCCACCGGGTCCACCGCGCTGTACCTGGGCGCTCAATCCATCCGGGGCGGGCTGGCCGACTGCGTGCTGGCACTGGGCTTCGAGAAGATGCAGCCCGGATCGCTGGGCGGCGGCGCCGAGGACCGCGAGTCGCCGCTGCGCCGGCACATCAAGGCCCTCGCCGAGATTGACGAGTTGGCGTTTCCGGTAGCTCCGTGGATGTTCGCCGCAGCGGGCCGGGAGTACATGCGCGAATACGGCGCCACCGCCGAGCATTTCGCGAAGATCGGCTACAAGAACCACAAGCACTCGGTGAACAACCCGTACGCACAGTTCCAGAAGGAGTACACCTTGGAGGAGATCATGAATGCGCCGATGATCTCCGACCCGGTGACCAAGCTGCAGTGCTCACCGACCTCCGACGGTTCGGCGGCGGTGGTGCTGGCCTCCGAGGGTTTCGTCGATTCCCACGGCCTGGCCGGCCAGGCAGTGGAGATCGTCGGGCAGGCGATGACCACCGACTTCGCCTCCACCTTCGACGGCTCGGCACGCAACATCATCGGCTACGACATGAATGTTCAAGCCGCACAGAAGGTCTACGACCAGAGCGGGCTGGGCCCACAGGACTTCCAGGTGATCGAACTGCATGACTGCTTCTCGGCCAACGAACTGCTGCTCTACGAGGCGCTGGGCCTGTGCGGTGCGGGTGAGGCGCCGAAGCTGATCGACGCCGGCGATGTCACCTACGGGGGCCGCTGGGTGGTCAACCCCTCCGGCGGGCTGATCTCCAAGGGCCACCCGTTGGGGGCCACCGGGCTGGCGCAGTGCAGCGAGCTCACCTGGCAGTTGCGCGGCACGGCCGACAAGCGTCAGGTGGACAACGTCACCGCCGCGCTGCAACACAACATCGGCCTGGGCGGGGCGGCCGTCGTCACCGCGTATCGGCGCGCCGAGCGGTAACCACACTCGCCGAAACTGCGCACAGATCGCGGCGCGGGGCGCTACGGCGATCTAGACGCAGGCTCGACGGGCTAGAGGGTGACCACCTCGTAGACACCCTCGGCGTAGCGCGCCCGGATGGTTTTCTTGTCGTACTTGCCGACGCTGGTCCGCGGAATCTCGTCGATGAACGTCCAGCGTTCCGGCAGCCACCACCGAACCACCTTGTCGGACAGGAACTCCCGCAGTTCCGCTGGGGTGAGCTCGGCACCGTCCTGCAGCACGACGGCGGCCAGCGGACGCTCCTGCCAGCGGTCGTCGGGAACACCGACCACCGCGGCCTCCCGCACCTGCGGGTGGGCGATGAGGGTGTTCTCCAGCTCCACCGAGGAGATCCACTCGCCCCCGGACTTGATGACGTCCTTGGCCCGGTCGGTCAGGGTGATGTAGCCCTGCGAGTCGATACGCCCCACGTCACCGGTGCGCAGCCAGCCCGACTCGAACTTCGACGGGTCGGTGTTGCGGTAGTAGGAACCGGTGATCCACGGTCCGCGGACCTCCAGTTCGCCGACGGCCACATTGTCGTGGGGCAGCGCCGTGCCGTTGTCATCGACGATGCGAGCCTCTACGCCGCAGATCGGCCGTCCCTGGGTGGCCCTGATCTGCCAGTGCTTCTCCGGTGGAGTGCCGGGGACCGGCCAGGCCAGCGTTGCCATCGGCGAAGTCTCGGTCATTCCCCAGAGCTGGCGGATCTGCACACCATGCTTGTCCTCGAAGGTCTTCATCAGCGACACCGGCACCGCTGAGCCTCCGCACGCCACCAGCCGCAGCGAGGAAATGTCGTGCCCGGGTTCGCGATCCAGGAAATGCATCACGTCGTTCCAGATCGTCGGCACCGCGCCGGCGACCGTGGGCCGCTGTGTCTCGATCAGTGTCACCATCGATTTGGCGTCCATGAACCGGTCCGGCAGCACCAGATCGGCCCCGGCCATCATCGCCGCGTAGGGCAGCCCCCAGGCGTTCGCGTGGAACATCGGCACGATCGACAGGGCCTTGTCGTCGAAGCTCAGTCCCAGCCCATTGCCGCTGCACACCGCCATCGAATGCAGGTAGCTGGAACGGTGGCCGTACACCACGCCCTTCGGATGGCCGGTGGTGCCGCTGGTGTAACACATCGCCGCCGCCGAGTTTTCGTCGATCACCGGCCACTCGAACTGATCGGACTCCGCGGCCAGCAGCTCGTCGTAGCGCAGCACCCGCTTGCCGGACTCCTCCAGCGGTCCCACGTCGCCGTCGCCGACCGCGATGACGGTGTGCACGGTTTCCATCCGGGGAAGCACTGGCGCAAGGATCGGTATCAGCGACACGTCGACGATGACCACCTGGTCCTCGGCCTCGTAGGCCACGAACTCGATCTGCTCGGGAAACAGCCGGATGTTCAGGGTATGCAGCACCGCGCCCATCGACGGGATCGCGACGTATGCCTCGAGGTGCTCCTGGTTGTTCCACATGAAGGTGGCCACCCGCTGGTCGCCGTCGATACCGACCCGACGCAACGCGTTGGCCAGCCGGGCGGCCCGTTGACCGACCTCGCGGTAGCTGGCGTGCCGGAAACCTTCACCGGTGGCGGTGGTGACAGTGCGGTCGCCGTGCACGGTAACGGCGTACCGAAGGATCTGGGCCACGGTGAGCGGGAATTGCTGCATGGTGCTGTCCATGACGAGATCGTATCGCCGCCGCACGCGAACGGACCCGGCCGCTGCCGACCGGGCCCGTTTGCGGTGGAATTTTACTGGTGGGAGCGCTGACGCTCCTCCTCGGTCTTGGCCGCGCCGCGGGCCTTCTCGGCCTCGGCTTCCTTGGCCGCAGCGTGGCGCTGCGCTTCAGCCTTGTCCTGCTGGGCCTTGCCCTCTTCGGTGAGGCTGTCGCTGCCGGTCACCGCACCGACGGCTTCTTTGGCCTTGCCCTTCACGCCCTCGACGACGCCCTTGACGCCCTCTGCCGGGCCGCTGTTGCTGTCCGCCATGAATCCTCCTTGATGGCTCTAGATTTCCGTGGTGTCCTCAGTGGTGTACGCAATCAGTGGTGTACGCAATGGGACAGGCACCGGCCTGATCGTGCAGCCGCGCACCCACACACCGGTTTCCCCGCTGCGCGGTGACTAAACAGCGCAACGCCGCAGCGGCCGGCGGCGATAGGTCGTATAGCGTGAATTACCAACCCAGGGAGGCACCATGCGCAGGACCGCGATGTTCGCCGCGGCAGCGGCCGCGCTCGCAGTCCTCGCCGGCCCGGCCGGGTCGGCATGGGCTGAAGAATCCGCGCAGCAGCTCATCGAGCGCCTCCAGCGGCAGGGCTACTCCGTGCAGATCGACAAGATCGGCACCGGGCCGCTGTCCAAGTGCGTCGTGACCAGCGTGCGCAACCCGCACACCGTCACCGAGTGGGTGCCCTTCGTGGGACCCGGCCTGGGCCGTTTCGAGGGCAACCTGCTGGTGCCGGTGGTGACCAGTCAGACGATCTCGGTGTCGCTGGACTGCAGCCAGCGCTGAGCGCTCAGCCCACGTCCGGCGAGCGGGATCAGGAGGCCGCGCGCGCCTGAGATGACGCCGGCAGCGCCAACGCGGTGACCGCCCCGTCGAAATCACCGACGTACAGGGTGGTGCCGTCCGGGCTGGCCGCCAGGCAGGACACCGGCCGGCGAAGGTCGATGCGGTTGACGGTCCGCATAGTGCCGACGTCGATCACGGTGATCCCGTCGCCGTGCGCCAGCACCACGTCAGAGCCGGCGACGACCATGCTGACCGGCAGGGCGTCGACCGCGGCCGTGCGGGCCACCCGTGCGGTGGAGGTGTCCACGACGCGCAGGACGGCACCGAGCTCGTCGTCCCAGCCGGTGACGAACACCCGGCGGTCATCGGCGTGCACGGCGATGTCGTCGATCGTGCCGCCCACCGGGACCGTCTGAACGCGCCGGGTCCGAACGTCGACGCAGACCAGCGCGCCGCCAGCCGCGGTGGTGAGCGCGGCGTACAACCGGGTTCCGCCCGCGTTGATCCGCACGGTGTCGATCGAGGCGTCGAGTGCCCGCAGCACCGGGATCGCGACGACCTTGCCGCTCTCGACGTCCACGGCGGCGATGTCGACGATTCCGTCGAACGAGCGCGCCACGTACAGCACGTCGCCGGCCGGGGCCGCGGCCAGTCCGCTGGCGCCGATCCCGACCTCGCGGGCGGCCAGTTCGGCGCCGACCTCCAGGTCGACGGCCACCACACTGTCCTTGGCCAGCGACGCCGACTGCAGGTAGGCCCGGTCGGCGACGACGACCGCGTACGGCTCGGCGATATCGCCGACCGTCGCGGTGATGGTCAGGGTGGCGGTGTCGATCACCGACACGGCGTCGTCGCCATAGTGCGCCGCCACCAGCTGGCGGCCGTCACGGGTCAGGGCGAGGTCGGTGACCGCACCGATCAGACCGGAGACCACGCCGGCGGCGGGACGGGCGATCCGCAGCACATGACCGGGAGCCCGGACGGCAGGGAGCGCATCGTTGGGGACGGGAATCCGCGGCGTGGACAGCGTGGACAGCCAGTCGGTGGGCCGCTCAGCGAGGGCGGTTCCACTCGTCATGGGCGCCATGGTTCGTTCACCTCCGTTGGCCAGACACGAGCCCGGCCTACTATTGGAAATCAGGAAAATTCGCGTTTCGACGCAAATGGGTTCGACTCCTAGTGTAACCGTCAAAACGCATAGTCAATTGCGTTCGTTTTCAGTTGTGCGCTAAAACACGTTGGTCAGGTTGTCCACGAATTCGTTATCAGGCTGTTGCCGTGTCGATTTATTCGAAGATCGAAAGCCCAGCTTGAAACCGTTTTTTCGAGGACGGAAATTCCACTAAACGCGAATACCCCAACGTTCATCGATTTCACAAAAACCGTATGAAATGCGGCGCACATCACATCGCGCCAGCGGGTCGCCGGTTTTGTTCCACTAAATCCGTCGTTAGAGCATCTGCTCGACGGTGCCGCGATCACGCACCGGGTCGCTGCCCAGCACGTAGGACGGCTCGGTGTGGTCACACAGGGTTCCGTTGGCCACCCGCTGCTTGGCCTGACGGAACTCGGGCAATGTGCCCATGGCCGCCTGGGTGCCGTTGATGGCCGCCCAGGTCGCCGCCCGTCGCGCCGCCCATTCAACGGGGTGCGGCGGACGGTGGGACACCATCTCAGCGGCCCAATCCGGCATGGAGTCGCGGATGGCCCAGTCGAAGAACTTCGCCGCCTGCGGCACGTCGGGGTTGTCGGCCAACGCCGCACCGGTGGCCATCGCGGCGCCGTGGGTCAGGGCGAGCTTGGGCAGGTACGAACGCAAGCAGGCGAGGGTCTCGGCCTTGGTGGTGGGCAGATCGGTGCCGCCCAGCGCATGGCCGACGCGCACGAACTCCCCGTAGTAGCGGTCGATGTCGCGCAACGGGATCGGGTGGTACATCTCGTGCGCCGTGGCAATGCCCCAGACGACGGTGGCGTAGTTCCACCGCAGCCAGTCGGGATCGTCGGCGTCGTAGCGCAGGCCGTCGGGCCGGACGCCGTTGATCGTGTGATGCATGGCCCGGACCATCGTTGCCATCTTCTCGGCGGTCTGAGTGTTGCCATAGGCGGTACCGATGAAGAACGCCAGCGAATGCGCCAGCCGTCGTTGAGCGCCCTCCTGGTCCAGCCGGCCGGTGGGCATACCGTCGGCGTCGCGCTCGACCACCCGGGAGTGGTCCGATCCCATCCAGTAGATGCTGGGATCCAGCCGTTCCATGAATGCCGCGCACTGCAGGCCGAAGATCAGCGCGGTGGTGTGCGAGTGCACGTACCACACCGCGCTATCGGGGCCGAACCAGCCTGGATCGCCCTCCGGCCCGTCGAACTGCAGACCCCGGAAGAACTTCTTGCGGATGTCCCGGTTGAAGTCGGACCGGACCTTGTGCTCGACGATCTGATGCGGGAGCAGCACCTTCATCTGAAAACTCCAGCCCTTCGGAAATTCTGGTAACGCCCGTGACCACAGTAGCAGCGAGAGGGTCTCCGGGCGCGGGGCGGGATATCCTCGCGAGATGTCGCGCGCCACCCGATGGGCCGGGGTCTCACCCACCGATCGCCGCGCCGAACGCCGCTCGCTACTGGTGGACGCGGCGTTCAATCTGTTCGGCGACGGCGGTGACGCCGCGGTCTCGGTCCGCTCGGTCTGCCGCGCCAGCGAGTTGAACTCCCGCTACTTCTACGAGAACTTCGACGACACCAACCAGTTACTGGGCGCGGTGTACGACCAGGTCGGGGCCGAACTCACGCAGCAGCTGGCCGCGGCGATGGCCGCGGCGCCCGACAGCGATCATTCCCAGCTGCGTGCCGGAATCGGGGCGGTGCTGGAGTTCAGCTCCACCGACCCGCGGCGCGGCCGGATTCTGTTCACCGAAGCCCGCACCAACCCCGTGTTGGCTGAGCGCCGGACAAAGGCCCAGGACCAGCTGCGCGAACTGGTGCTCAGTGCCGGGCGGCGCACCGACCCCGGCTCCGACCGGTTGCTGTGGGAGGTCGGTGCGGCCATGTACGCCGGCGCGATGGCCGAGCTGGCTCAGCAGTGGCTGGCCGGGCACCTCGGGGACGATCTCGACGCCGTCGTCGACCGTGCGGTGCGGATGCTGTTGCGCGGCGCCGGTGCCGCCCTTCCCGATCCGGCGAGGGCCGCGGCCAATGACGGCTGACGGGCAGGAACCGCCGCGCCCGGGGCTGCGGCTCGGCTGGATCGTCTTCGCGCTGCTGGCCGTCGCACTGGCGGTCGGCGGCGGGATGATCCTCGCCGGACGTTCGAGCGAGCCGGTGGCCGGCCGCCCGACGTCACCGCCGATGGTCGGCGGCGGCGCAACGGTGAGTCAGCAGCCCACGGTGAGCCAAACGCCCACGGTGAGCCAATCGCCTTCCGCGCCAAGCCCTTCGGTCGCCGTTCCACCGGTTGCGCCCGCCCCGCCGAGCAGCGCCCCACCGGGGCAGACGGTCGACGTATCAGGGGTAGCCAACGACCGCACGATCACGTGCAACGACAACGCCGTCAGCGTCAACGGGGTTAACAACACCGTGGTTATCAACGGGCATTGCACCCGGGTGAATGTCTCCGGGGTCGAGAATAAGGTGACCATCGACACCGCCGACGCGATCGACGTGTCGGGGCTGCGTAATTCGGTGACCTTCGGTTCCGGGCAGCCGGAGCTGAGCAAGTCAGGCGTCGACAACACCCTCGAACGTCGCGAGTAAGGGGCGGTTACGCCGCGAGGTCCAACACTCGGTCCGACGTGCGGGGTCGAACCCGAACGCGAGTCTGGGAGCGAACCGCGGCATACAGAGCGCACTGCACCACGGCAATCAGGAGGAGCGGCCACAGTAATCCCATGGCGACAGCGAACAGGCCGGGCCGGTCCGCTGCGGGCGCCCCGGGTTCACGAATCCACTCGCTGGCGAGAAACACCGCGACCGCAACGGCCGACGCCACAAGCGCGTAGACGACGGTCCCGGTCACCTCGACCTCCTAGAAGACGATTTACGCCTCCCACGATAGAGACTTTCGGCACTGATTCCGTGGCCCGAAAGCGACGTCACACCGATTTCATACCTAATGCGCTCCCGTCCACGGTCGAATACCGCCGATCGGCCCCGTTACGAAGGGGGAATCCATCGTGACACCACTATGTCGGCGAGCCGTTTGTCTCATGGCGACAACGGCCATGAACTGTGCGGCGCCGACGATGAGGACGGGCCAGAGGAGTCCGGCGATCATGGCGTACAACCATCGGGTTCGCCGGCGGTGAAGATGATCGTGATTCATCCAATGGGAGGCGACGTAGAACAGCGGCACAAGAACCATCGCAATTGCCGCATAGACGGTCGTGAGGAACATCGAGACCTCCTAGGGACTGCCCGATGTGACTCAAGTTAGTGACGGAACCTGTGATTTAACCCCGAACACGGCCACAGTTGCATAACCAATTGCTGACAAGTCCGCAGCGAAGTTTTGTGCGGATCAGCCCAGGTGAACCAGGTGCGGCGCGAACAACCCGAGCGCCATGAAAGCCCCACCAGCGACCAGTGCCACACCGCTCGCGATGAAGCCCGGCACAGCCAGTCCGGTAATCACCGCAGCCGAGGCCAGCACAATGCCGATTTGGAAAGCGGCGGAGGCGAATTCGTAATTGTGGTACTTGGCCAGCATCTCGTCGCGGTTGTGTTCTTCGCTTGATAGAAGCTCCACAAATTGGACGCTTCCATCTGAGCGTTCAGTTCAGTGGTCTGCGCGCTCTTGCCCGCCGCCTCGGAAAAGGACAGCAACAGCGCCAGAACCGCGATGATCAGCGCCATCTTCTTGTTGGTGCTCGATACATCACCCAAGCCGTGGTGCCCGTCATCGTGCTTGATCTTGTGCTCAACCTCGTGTTGCACCGCGTGAACGCCGCGACTCATAGACATTCCCGTCTGCCTGCTGAAATTCGCCGGATCGGTATCACGGGGCGAATGTGGCCGCCGAGCCCATACTTAGCCCGGCGCCTTCGGCGGCCTGAGCGCTGCGCGGGTCATCGGCCGTTGGCAGGCGGTACCTGGCCGGCTGAGCCCGCAGCGATCACCGCCCGATTACGTTGGGCCACAGCGGACATCGTCATCTTCGGAACGTGCCGGTCGTAGCTGTAGAACCCGTTGACCTCGTTCTCGACATCAGTGATCTGGGTGTATATGGCCCCTGACAGACCGCCGTTGCGGGCGAGGTCTTCCAGGACATGGCTCACCTGCACGTAGCGCTCGGTGAGCCGGGCTTGGGTGTCGACCATCTCGTAGGACATCGGACGCCCGGGCCACCGGTTCTTGTCGATCACCAGCCCCAGGCCGCCGTATTCGCCGCTGACCCGCACCCGATTCGGGACCGGTGGCGGGCGGCCGGGACCGACGTAGGTGTGGTCGTCGTAGACGTCCCCGGCGCCAGTGTCGCCACGTGACTTACAGCAGTTGACGCCGCTGTTGGCGTTAACCATCCGGGTGGGGTCGGCACCTTTGACCATCCAGGCGATGCGGGCGGTGTCGTACTCCCCCCAGCCCTCGTTGAACGGCACCCAGCCGATGATCGAGGTGACGCTGCGCAACTGGTCGATCATGGCCAGCAGTTCAGTCTCGAAGTTCATCTTGGCGATCGGCGACGGGTCGGGGGCCGGGCCGGTCGGGTTGCTGAGCGTGATGTCCAATGACGGCATGTCCTGCCAGACCAGCAGGCCGAGCTTGTCGGCCCAGTAGTACCAGCGGGCCGGTTCCACCTTGGCGTGCTTGCGCACGAAGTTCATGCCCAGTTCCTTGATGCGCTCCAGGTCGAACCTCAACGCGTCGTCGGTGGGGGCGGTGTAGATGCCGTCGGGCCAGTAGCCCTGGTCAAGCGGGCCGTGCAGGAAGGTGATGCGGCCGTTGAGGGCGATGCGCGGGTTGCCGCGGGCGTCGCTGACGGTGCTGACGGTGCGCAGTCCGGAGTAACTGGCGACGGCGTCGTGAACATGGCCGGACGGCGTGGCCAGGACGACCTTGACGTCATAGAGGTAGGGATCGTCCGCGGTCCATAGCCGTGGGTTGCGGACGGGCAGCCGGATGCTCTGCCCGGCCGCTGCCGACGAGACAGACACCAGCCGCCCGCCAGGCTCGGAGACGAAGACGGTGGCACGTTCGTTGGTGGTCCCGGAGGTCCGCGGGGTGACGGTGAGGCCTTCGAGGTCCGGGGCGATGTCGAGTTTGTCGATGCGCGCGGCCGGCACCGGCTCGGCCCAGACGGTCTGCCAGATGCCCGAGGCGCCGGTGTAGAACAGCCCGGCCGGGTGGTTGCGCTGCTTGCCGACGGGGAACGGGCCGGTCTCGTTGTTGTCCTGGGCGCGGACGGTGATCTGCTGGGTGCCGGTGGGTTTCAGCGCGTCGGTGATGTCGGCGCTGAATGCGGTGAAGCCGCCCTGGTGGTAGGCCACCTGCACGTCGTTGACCCAGACGGTGGCGATCTGGTCGACGGCACCGAAGTGCAGCAGCACCCGTTCGCCGTTCCAGTCCTTGGGCACGGTGAATGTCCTCTGGTACCACATCTGCTCGTCGTGGCGGCCGATCCCCGACAGCGACGACTCGGTGGGGAACGGAACGAGGATCTTCTCGGAGTACCCGCCGGCCGGCGGGGGCGGCGCGGCGGCGGCGGGCCCGGAGCGGCCCAGGTAATCCCAGACTCCGTTGAGGTTGAGCCAGTCCTTGCGGACCATCTGCGGGCGCGGGTATTCGGGCAGAGCGTTGTCGGGGCCGACGTTGGCGGTCCATGCGGTGGGCAGCAGCGCCGGCTTGGCGCGCCAGCGTTGTTCGGCGTTTGCGGGGCCTTTCGCGGCGAGGGTCAGGGCGAACAGGGCGAGCAGCACCGCCGCCAGACGACTGATTGACTTCCCCACCGACTGTCACCTCCGAGCGAGGACCGCCCGAGGCTTGCAGGTCTTGCTTCAGCGTTAAAACGACCCGGTCTACTACAGGAAGTCACTATTTGCGCGGGAGGCTAGCGCAGTTGGGGTGTGGGCGTGGCGGAATCGGGGACGCTATGTGGCCGACAGCGCCTCACGCTGGATGGCCACCCAGGCGATGATCTGACCGCCGTCTTTGAGTGGGAACATCCGCCAGTTCATGATGAACGGCGTGCCGTCCTTCCTGTAGTTGACGGCCCGGCCCTCGAACCGTCCGCCGGCTTTCAGCGTTGCGGAGAGCCGTTCGATCACTTTCCGGTCGGTGCCCGGACCCTGGAGCATCCGCGGATCCTGGCCGACGACCTCCGACGGGTCGTACCCGGTGAGCTTCTTGAAGGCCTTATTCGCGTAGACGATACGACCTTTGGCAGACGCGTCGGTGACCAAAATCGAATCAAAACTATTGTCTGCCAACAACTTCAACAGGGTCATACCGCCCCGCTCCGAACCAACAGCATCAATCAGTGACAAAGCCATCTGGCAATTCTCCTACCGTCGCGATCGGCATCATGGCCGATGCAGAACCCTAACCCGGTAGTCCGGTCAGTTGTTGGCGAAAGCGGCCCGCTGTGACCTGTGATTCCCAGTGCCCCCAGACGGACTCGAACCGACACTTGCCGCATTTTAAGTCCGCTCCATTTGGCGTTTATTCAGGTAAGGTGCTGCGGACGATATGCGGACGGACCATCTAGGGCCGCGAAGAGTATCCCGGGTCGGCTTAGTCGGTTATCACATTGCAGTTGGTGACACCTTCAATGGCGGCGACCGCATCTTCCAGTCTCCGCTTGACGAACTCTTCATAGTCATCGCGTCGGATGGGGTCGTCCGAATCGTCCGCATCAATCAGCTGAGACCGCAGAATCTCAACCAGCTCCTGCTCTTCTATCGTTTCCCGGAGTGTGTTGAAGTATTCAGACGGAGCCTTTGAGCCGATCGCCTTGTTTGTCACGGGATCGATAAGCGCTCGATTGAGTATAAGCTCGGCATTGAACGCACGCCCTTGGGAGTCCTTCTTGCCACTCAAATATGCCTTCGGGAAGACGTGGTGCGAATCAATCTTGTCGTTTCTCACGCGCTCCGCAGTCAGCTTCAAGCCGCTGTGAAAGTCGCGTGCGCCCGATGTAACCGTCAGGGCAAGCACACCCGCGTATAGCGCTTTCCGCCGAGTGGTTGCCGATCGCAGAGTCGACGAACTAAGGGCGAAGCCACTGACGGCCTCGGGTGCTTCTTTGGTTGAATCAAACAACCAGTAGCGGAGCTTCGCATAATCTGCGCCGGCTTGGCTGTTCGCTCCCTGGTCGTAGTTCGTGGCGAAAACAGTGCACCAGAAGTACTGCTTCAGACGGCCAAGCACGTTCACCTGCTCTGGGCCTTTGACCTTCGAGATATCGTCCCAAACAGCAGCCATAGGCACGAGCAGCATGGTGTATGGCAACAGCTTAGGAGCAACGACTCCACACTCCGCTTGCAGGAGTTCGAGTGATCGCGCGTACCCGCGCGCGACCGCTTCCCAGTTGGCTTGCACATCTGCCGCCGTCAACTTCCGCAGCACGTCACTCCGCTGCGCGGAATTGTGTGCGCGCAACGTGACCGCCTGGAGAAGGCTGTATGCGTCGACTGCAAACCCGTCGAGGATCGGATGGACGGAGACGGCATCTTCCCACAAATCCCGGAGATGAACCTTCTCGGGATAGAAGCGTGCTGTAAGCAACTCAAAGGGCCCCAACGCCTTCCCAGTGCTGTTAAGCGTCTCAAACACCGTTGCTACTGCCTCAATACGCGTGTTGCTCGGCAACGTCACAACAGGGAAGCCGTAGGAGCGGAGAGGGGTCAGGTAAGTGTCTCGAAACTTTCGGAGTAGCGTCTTTGTCGCCTTCTCATCCATCATACTTGCGTAGAACGAGGCATACTCGTCGAGCCAATCATCGAACTCACGGTGCTCATCGACCGCGAAAACATGCTGAGAGATGCGGTCAGAGCGGCCCTCCAACGCTTTTGCCTCTTTAGAATCAGCTGGGAACCAGAAGACGGCGTCTTCAAAATCAACTTCCTGAGTATCGCGCAGCCGTCCATCAACATTCGATGTTGACGGTAAGTCGACGAACGCCCGAATTGACAGATAGAAGCGCTCATCACCAACACGGTTGAGTGCTCGGTATAGGGAAGTGAGCCGCTGCTGGCCGTCAAGAATCAGTTCCTGCGGTTTCGTTGTTCTCGGAGGTGCCCCGTCCACAGGCCGGTATCCGAACTTGTCGTTATCTGGCCCGACGGCCCAAAACAGAAAGGTCCCAGCAGGGAACCTTGACATCAGGGACCGTAGCAGCGTCGCGGTTCGCCGAGGCTCCCACGTGAAGTCCCGTTGGAAGTCGGGGATGGTCAGGACGCCGTTGTGGATACGCTGCAATAAGTAATCGAGATGCGCTGGGTTCGCTTGGAACACGGGGTCTGCGTCGTACGCACCTGTCATCGCGAGAATCCCTTCATGTCGTGCACCATATTCGGAGGTGGCCCCGTAGAACACTCACACCAGGTAAATACCGCACCCACCTTTTTGTCGAAGCCTGCACGGAACAGGTTTCTGGTCAAGACAACGATCTCGACCCGACGCCCTTCGGCGCGATATCGGTCAGGCTCCAGATTAGAGATGGCTGACGCTTCCGGAGTTGAGCGGCCTTGAGGCTGGCCCACTGCTCCTTGGTTCGAATTGGATGACCGTGGCGTTCGCAGCCGGTTCCCACGCAGACCAGGACTCGAAGTAGCTGCGGCGGATGCCGGTGCGCTCGGCAGCTTGTGCGACCGGGTCTTCGCCAGGGAAACGTTGTGACAGCGCCTTACCGAGCCAGACAGCACGCTCGTTCCCGACCTCGACTGGTTCGTCCTTATTCCAGCCACGAGACGAAATCTGCTTGTACAAGCTTCGGGCCTGGTCCATGTCGATGCGCTGCAACTGCTGCAATCGGATCACCATCGCCTTGATCGCTACGCCCCAACGCTCCTTCAACCTTGCCAAGGACGACAAGGTGACCCGTCCGCCTACCGCGTCCAAGTCGCTTAAGAACGAGTCGCCGGGGAGAAGGAAGGAACTCGCAAACCGATGGGCTTGTTTCTCAATTGCCCTAGCTTGGTTCGCTGTCTCCGGTGGTGAGCAAGAGGCGTGGAGCGTTACATGCCCAAGTTCGTGGGCGAGTGTGAATCTCTGCCGATCACCCGGAAGACTTCCATCGCCAGAGGGGCGGCTGACCCGAATCACAGGCGTCCCGTCGACAAAGAGTGACATGCCGAGATGCTTGCCGAGTTCATTGTCCATTGGCAGCACAAGACATCCGAGTCGCTCGGCTGCGCGCGTGACGTTTGGAACAGCTTGCACTGGATCGACATCGGCGGCCTCCCTAACCGCCGTGGCGAACTCGTCGATCTCGTTGTCATCGTTAAGGTCACCCGTGAAGGCAGGCAGGCGTTCAGGGAGCCGCTTGAGGCGCAACTCGTCGAAGCACTCAGACGCCAACAGGGTGTCGGCGAGGTACTGCTCCACGGTCTTCTTGGGCGCGTCGGCATACGCTCGGAGCCACGGGCGGGTATGAAGCGGATCCGACGTGGGCCGGCTTAACAAATCAGGCCTGCATTCAAGTATGTCCGCAAGCCGTCGAGCGTCGACATCGTTGACCGACAGTTGCCCGCTAAGCACCCGCGAGAACACACTTGCTGGCATATCTAGCTTCTCAGCGAGTTCGGCTTGGGTCAGACCACGAGCTGACCGAAGCCGTTGCACACGACTGTAATTGGGATAGACGTTCACATACTGTCCGTTCGATTGTCAGTCGAGTTCTGCAGCGCAAGTCGCAGCCGGTCGCAAACGCCGCTACATTGCACTCGGCTGTCCGCCGTCCGCGACATCTCCGAAGTCGAGGCCGTCACCAAGGTCGTCTTCGTCGGCAGGCTTGAAGCCGGCACCAGGCGGAGTCGCTCCGCAACTTCCCGCTCCAAGAAGGGTCGTTGGACCAAGCGTGAGTCGCGGGACGGAGTGCTCTGTAATCCCCAACACCTTCGCGGCGAAGATGTCGACAATCATCCCATCGTCATCGACCGTGTATCCCAGCACCCATCGTTCTGAGAGTATGAGCGAATCGGGCTCGGCATCGGTTATCAGGATCGAGTCAGATCCAGCGATGATGTCGTAGTAGCCGGTGTCCGGATCGAGGTCGGCTTTGCGGACACGGAATTGCCGATCGGAATTATCCACGAAGTCAACGACGTCACAACCGCCACCACTCACCGACTTAAGGCCAAGGCCGATACGGCTGGTTGCCTCCTGGATCGCCTCGAGTACCAGGGCTCGGCCAAGTGAAGACTGGGGGCGCCGGGTGTTACTGAAGGCCTGATCCAACTGCACGGCTTGTGCGATTCTGCAGCCGCGTTCTTCGAAGGTTTCGCGGATCTCGTCCGCCAACCGGTGCATATGCTCCATGGCCGTAGTGTGACATAGACATGAAACGGTTTCAATCATTTGTCACATCGGCGTGTCCTGACGTCGACCCCGTACCGCCACAACCCTCGGAGTTCAACGCAGCTGCGCCACCACAATCTGTCACCCGAATAGCTCAGCGCCTGACTTGACGGGTAAGCGCATGTCCGTGTCGAGCAAGGCGTCAATCAAAGCGATAGTTTGGTCTCGGTTCCCCTCAAAGATTGTCTTGTGGGCCTCAGCGACGATGATCATCGTGTCGATGGACTGAACTTCAAACCGCTTGGTCTGCTCCACGGCAGCACGGTCATCTAAGACTGCCACTAAGTCGCGATGATGAGCGCAAGCTATAACCGCGCTTTCTCCCTGATGCTCCTCAATGCCACCGCCAAGAGCCACCTTGACCTTGGTTGCCGTCCATTGCTCATCCTCGGTCATGAAGATTCGCGAAACCCAAGGAACCTCGTGCAAGGGTGGGACGTTCACGTGATGCTCCCGCGCTTTGTCGATCTCAATCTCGACCTCCCGCGGCACAAACACAACTAGTTCGGGCGCCAAAGCACTAAGGATGTGCGAAAAGCCTGCTCGGCTGAAGTGGGTGAAGGTGCTGGTGTCCATCACCCACTGTCGGTGCTTAGTCACTACTCAGCGCGAATAGCTTCCGCACATCCTCGAGTGATTGTTGGTCCCGCTCGGGTAGATCATCTCGAGTCATCGTTCCCCGAAGTAGTTCGATGGTTCGGGCAGCAGTTAACCGACCCGATGTGTATCCCTCCACGCACGCAGCGGCGAAACCCGGAGACAGATAGGGGCATTTCGGCTCATCATCCCAGGAAAGCTCAAGCCGAACATAGTCACCGCTGCGAGGCTCACTGTCGCCAAGAATCCGAAAGTCTTCATACTCAATCAAATTCAGATTCCGCAACTGGCTGATGGTCGCAGACCAACTCAATCGAAACGCGGAGCCAACGGCGAGCGCCCGATCCCGGATCGCCCACTCGGTGCGTTCATTCCAAACCTTAACCACTCCGGCGCGTGGAGCGAGGAAATAGATTGCGAAGGAGTTGATCATCTTCTCGTGATCGTCACCAACCGCACAGTCATACGCGTCACCACACAACCAATGCCCCAACTCGTGAGCGAGCGTCATACGCCGACGGCCAGAGCGAGCGTCCCCATTTACGACAGCGACCGCGACGCTCGCGGCGTCTCCGCTGACCTCAACACAGCCACCGTCAGGACCGTTTTTGCCTAACGGCGCAGCGTACGTAAAAAGCCCCACCCGCTCGCAGACATTCGCGAGATGCAGGATCGGTTTGTTATCGACGCCGAGGGTGTCACGCACTCTCTGCGCTAACTGTTCCGCAACCTGATGGTCTTGGGGTGTACGGGCGTCTTGGTCACGCTTCACCGGGTTGATGAGACCCATGTCGAGCAATGTCCGCGCATCGTTGGCAAGCAGTTCGATCTCGTCATTAAGGGCCCGCGTTGTTTCATGTGGCAGAGCCAGATCAGACCGTCGACTGACCACGGCCGGCAAGGGGTCGTTAACGAAGTATCCCAGCGGTCGTCCAAGCGCTTCAGCGATAGCGACCATCTCGGTCATCGCAAGCTTTCGCTCGCCCTTTTCCGCGCGACTCAGTGCCGTGCGATCAATTCCGACCAACTCAGCTAGTCTGCCTTGTGGGATTCCAGCGTCTTCACGTGCTTGAGCAACACGGTGGCCAAGCGTTACGTGGTCCATGTGTGCGATTTTCACACATTTGCCCCGGCGTGTCGAGGTTCGCCCTCTGATCTGGGGAGTGGGTTCGTTGGCCGAATCGCGGCACATGACGGCTGTTACGCCTCACTCTGGACTATCCGTCCCGCGCGAAAACGAGCCTCACCCCGAGGGAGCATCGAGCCACTCGTTCGGCAACACCAGCCCCGCTCGACCGCTGGGTCAGACTCATGCTTCAGCCCTGCGACCTTCCCACACGTATGGCTTCTCCAGCCGAGCACGTTGAGTTGGTGTTCCGTTCCACCGGGTTGGCTATTTACCGCTAGGGGAAGCTCGATGGGACTTACGAGAAGGCGACCTCGCTCCTGTGAGCGGTGTCCCTTTAAACTGCGGTCGGGCGGTGCCCCCAGTCGGACTCGAACCGACACTGTGCGGATTTTAAGTCCGCTGCCTCTGCCAATTGGGCTATGGGGGCCTTGCAGTTCAGAGCGATCTTTAGGCCGTTTCGGCCCCAGACTGGCGTCCTGAATACCGCAGTGATACCGCAGTGCGCTCGATTGCCTTGGCGAGTGCGTCAGCCACCCCGCTCAAATCGTCATTGAGGAGGTGGCCGTATCGGTCCAGCGTCATCGCGGCGGTCGCATGCCCCAGGAGTCTCTGCACGACCTTGACGTTAGCGCCCGCACTGATCGCCAGCGACGCCGTGGTGTGCCTAAGGCCGTGGGGCACCAGCCCCTCGATACCCACTTCTGCGCACGCGTTGTCGAATGCCCAGCGATATTCACCGAGCGGCAAGAACCCACCTTTACGGCTCGGAAACACCAGAGCGTTCGGGTCAGCAGGAAGTTCAGCCTGGAGCCGCTGCCACACGGGCTCCGGTACCGGCACGTGACGGTCCCGCTTGGTCTTGGTGGTTGATTCGACAATGCCCCTACCAGTGACCGCGGTGGCGGACGATCTGACCGTCAGCACTCGATCCCCGACATGTCGGCGCCTCAGCGCGACAGCCTCACCAAACCGAAGGCCGCAGTAACCGAGGACCAACGTCAGCGTCTCGAATCGATCCGTGGCTTCGGCCAGCATCAGCAGCTCGGCATGGCTCAGGTAGCGCCGCTCGCGCTCGGACTGTTCGGGCAAATCCTGGTCCCGCTTGATCTCCATTGCGACGTTCTTGGCAACCTTGCCCGTCCGTTGGGCGTACTTAAGTACAGCTCCGACCAGCTGGTGCGCCTGGGTGATCCGGCTTGCCGACAGTCCGGTTCCGCGTTGGCCGCCATCGACCGACAGCGACCCTAACCAGGTTGAATAGGACTCGTAGTCAACACGTTTCAGCGGCACATCTGCCCACTTCGGCAGCACAACAGTGTCGAGCAACGAGCGATAGCCGGCGACGGTCTTCGGCTTTCGGTGCTGTTTGGTCGCGAACCACTGCTCGGCGACCGACCCGAACGTCTCGGCGCTCTTTCGCGGGTCGACGTACTCGCCACGCTGAAGATCAGCAGTCAGTCCATTGAGGTAAGCCTGCGCATCCGGCTTGCGCTGGAAAGTCTTGGTGTGCTCAACGCCGGTGCTGTCGACCCACCTGATACGCCAGCGCGAAACCTTCCCGTGCACCGCGGAACGTTCGGTGCGCATCGTTCCATCCGGTGCTTTGACACGCTTGTGCCAGCGGTCGTCGATACCCGCGCGTTGGTTGCGAGTGATCACCGCTCGAACATACCGCAGCAATCCGTGGCTTTCATCCGCTTAGTTCATTGCAGCTAGCCATTCCCTTCGTGTCCATGGCCAGCTGCGGAGGCGGAATCGCACGATTTTCAACTGAATGTGCCTGTGGTGGTGGACGTGCCGACGTATGCGCAGTCACTGTTGGCTCAGTCCAACCGATCGTGATTCAGGAGGAATTTGATGGAACTGCTAGGAGCGAGGGAAGTGTCGGACATGACGGGTGTTCCGGTTGGGACGCTGCGGTATTGGCGTCATTCGGATATCGGACCGGCGAGCTTCACTCTGGGCCGCCGGGTTGTGTATCGGCGAGACGAGGTGTTGCGGTGGATCTCACAGCGAGAGAACGCAACCCGGCGTGGTGGTGGCGACGCCGCCTGAGATCTCCACATGGGAAAGACCCCGGGGACTAGCCGAGGCCTTTCATTCGAACCACCCGATCGCACAACCGGAAGTTCATCATGAGAATAGCCCGTCATGCCCGCCTACAGAAGCTCCGCAGGCAGGAAAACCTATGAGCCCCAGCGCAGAGACCGACAAGAAGTCCGTCGCCGCTCGGCTGGTCGATATGGCGCAAGAGCGCTACTTCCTCGGAGTCTCGGAAGACGGCGAGCCCTTCGGTGCCGAACGTACTCGGCCGCACCTGGCGATGCTGCTGCGCGCCGGCAAGGCAGGCCTGCGTGCCGAGCTCGCCTCGCGCTATTTCAGCGACACCGGCACTGTCGCCGGCGGCCAGGCGCTCACCGACGCCACGTTGATCCTTGAAGGCTTGGCTGCCAACCAGACTCCGGAGAAGTTGCATCTGCGCGTCGCTGACCTCGACGGCACGAACTACATCGATACCGGAGGACCCGACGGGAAGGTGATCCGCATCGGTCAGGGCCGATGGACTGTCACCGACTCCGCCCCAGTGCGGTTTCTGCGTACCAAGCTGACTGCCGCGATGCCGCTGCCGCCACCGATCGGTGATCTGCATCAGCTGTGGGACTTCGTCAACATCAACGTCGAGGACCGACCCGTCCTGCTTGCGGTGCTCATCGCTGCGCTTATCCAGTGCGATGTCCCGCATCCGGTGTTGGCGCTGTTCGCCGAACAGGGCAGCGCCAAGAGTACGACGACGCGGATGCTGGTCGATCTCATCGACCCCTCCCCCGTCCCGCTGCGCCAAGCGCCGCGCGACGCTGATTCCTGGGTGACCGCAGCGTCGGGGTCATGGGTGGTCGCGCTGGATAACCTGTCCGCGATCCCGCCGTGGCTGTCGGACTCGCTGTGCCGAGCGGCCACCGGAGATGGCAACGTCAAACGTGCCCTGTACACCGACGCCGACCTCGCGGTAGTGAAGTTTCGCCGGTGCGTCATCATTAACGGCATCGATGTCGGGGCGGTGCGACCTGACCTTGCGGAGCGGCTGGCAACGGTCGGGCTGCGGCGTATCGACCGCCATCACCGCCACCCCGAAGCCACGTTGCGACAGCAGTGGCGTGCAGCCCTACCTGGCATTTTGAGTGGGCTCCTCGCCCTGGCCGCCATCGTTCATCAACGCATGGAAACCATCGTGGTCAAGGATGCGCCACGAATGGCGGACTTCGGCCGCACCCTGGCGGCCGTGGACGAGGCACTATCGACTTATGGATTGAGCCGATACCTGTCCCGAGCGGACCAGCTGTCCGAGGACAGCCTGTCCGCTGACCCGTTCATCGAACAGCTGCGACTAGACACCCGCGGGCCACTTATCGGGAAGTCGGGTGTCGACCTGCTGGCGATGATCACCCCGAGTGGTGATCACTGGCGGCGCCCCAAGGAATGGCCGAAGAACGGTCGAGATGTCACCGCGATCTTGCGGCGGCACGCGCCGGCACTCCGCAACCTGGGATGGGCCATCGAGGACGACGGTGCCCGCAACCATCGCAACGTGTTGCTGTGGACTATGTATCCGCCGTACAAAGATGTCGTGGCCCAACAAGCCTCGCAATCCTCGCGACCCTCGCTGCTGCAGCGAAGCCACAATGCGTTGAAGAAGTCGGACAGCGCGGCCACTTCGCCCGGCGATTGCATCGACGCCGCAGCGTCGTAAAGCCGGTTCGCCGCCCCAATCCTTCGACGTTTGGCCTCTCCGGCGGCGGGTTTTAGACTCAGCTGGATGAAGACCCTGAAGGTTTGCGGGGAGGGCCTACAGGTGCAGGCTGCGCAATGTGGTGAGACCTCGGCACGGTTAGCCAGCCAGGTCCCCGCACCGGTGAGCGGATTGCCGTCGCAGGCGACCTCGGCGGCCGTGGAGGGCGCGTACGCCGCGTTGGCGGGCACCGCAGAGGTTTTGGCGGTTCGGGTGCAGAACACCACCGACAAGCTCTCTACCGCGGCGGTTCGGTATGTGCGCAGCGACGAAGACTCGGCCATGCGGGTGGCGGCGGTGGGTGAGTCGGTGCGGGTGTAGATGCCTGCCGTCGGGGGGATTGCGCCAACTCGGTCAGAAATTGTCGGTTGGGACACCGCGCACCTGTACCGCGCTGCCGCCGATTGGACGAGCACCGCCCGACACTGGGAAGAGTCGTTCGACAGCGTCCACCGCGGTGTGATGTCGCCGGGCGGCACCCTGTGGGAGGGCGACGCCGCGGACGCCGCCTACGAGCGGACCTTCAGGGATCTCGTGACGGTGCGCGGCCTGGCGGATGCGCTGCAGGCGGCGGCCGGAATCGCCAGCCGCGGCGCCGACCGACTCGACTACCTCAAGAGCCGGGCCGTCCTCGCGATCGAGGTGGCTGACGAAGCGGGCTTCACGGTGGGCGAGGACTTGTCGGTGACCGACAGGACGCGGCTCTGGCCATCAACGGTGTTGGCAGCCCGCCAGGCGCAGGCCGTGGAGCTCGCGGCTGACATCCGCGCCGCCGCGGTTGCCTTGAGCGCCGCCGATATGGAGATCGCCAGCAACATCACCACCGCCGTGGAGCCCCTGTCGGGCGTGGCTTTCGAAGAAGCACCGGCCAGCGGCCATGTGCAGCTGGTTGACTACCGGAGCTTCAAAGAAGGTCCGCCGATTCCGGACCCCGGCACACCCGACCAGCCGGCTACCGACCGCGCACCTAACGAGACTTACCCGGGACGCGACGCACGAGGGCGCTTCATCCCGGGGAACACGGGCGGAGCGGACGGAGCCGCCGCTGCCGAGCAGCGGCTGCAACAGTACGAGAAGGACTTCAATACAAGTGTTGTCCGGCAACAGATTCGGGTTGCGGTTATTGATCCAAGTTCTGGTCAACCGATGACCGATCCCCAGACCGGAATGCCGCTGTACCGCTACTACGATGCCCTTGAACCCACCGGCAAGCCGGGCCAGTACGTCGGCATCGAAGTCAAGTCTGGGACCGCCGACCTAACCCGACAACAGAAAATCTTCGACAGTCGGGTCAGTGCCCAGACACCGGCGACCGGGACGCTCAACGGGCAGCCGGTGAAGGTCATCGACACTGAGCTGCTCCGAACGCCGAGATTCATTCCCGGCGAGGGAATTCCACGCTCCGTCGTTGAACCGCTGCCGGAAGCGCGGGCACCCGCCCTGCGAGGCGGGCTCCCGATCGGCGGCGCGGCGTTCCCCGACGACGCGATGCCACGCTTCGTCGATGTTCCAGGCCACCTCGCCGGCGCTCCGGACGTACCCGTCCTCGGCGACGGCTTGCCTGACCACGACCGATGAAGCCGGGGTTGCTGGCTACGCCCGCCGGGAGGTCTTGTCGCCGAGGGTGATGTTTCCGCCGTCTTTGGTGAACCCTTGCGCGGGGCGCAACACGTAGCCGGGCGGGATGTCACCGGTCCTGTAGTAGGAGAAGAACAGTGCTGCGGCTTCGTCGGGAGTGAAGACCTCGCTGCGGGATACGAACTCCGTGGCCCGGGGAAGCGTGATGGCGACGTCCAATGGCTCCGGGATGATGCGATCGCGCCCCACCACGTAGCGCACCCAATCCGCGCCCCACTCCGAGCCGCCCGCTTTACGGATGTCAACGGTCAGGGCATCGGCGCTACCGCCGGCCTGAATGAACTCCAGCGCATCTTCCCCGGCGTCGACCGCTTTGTTGTAGTCCATGCCGGGCGGCAGCGCCCACAAGGTCAGCGCGAAGCGATCCACACCGTCGAACCCGCGCATCGGCCGAGCGAATTTCTCCGCTTCAACGTGTTGGCCGATCTCGACGACACTGGATCCACCGTTAGCCTCCAGCACGTGGGTGTAAGTGCCCATTGGCTCACTCTATCCATCGGGACTGACATCGAATCGGTCTCCCGGCTAACGAGCGGCGCGATGGTTGAGGACCGAGCTTGCACCAGCCTGGGCCGGGGTTGAGCAACTGCGCCGCGTGTTGTCAGAGACCCCTTGCAGGATTGCAGGCAAGGGCATCAAAGGAGACAGCCGACGTGAGCCTTGATAGTGATCTGAAGCTTCTCGCAGACGAGGCCGTCGCCGACTGGCCGGAGATTGCGCTCTCCGGCCAGCTCACCGAGGCCATCACGACGCTGTACCGAGTACACCTGCGGTTCCCGCCTTGGTGGACACGCGACGAGTGCGACGATTTCATCTCGCACAACGCCGACATGGACGCTGGCCACTTAGCCACTCAGTTCGATGACCTCATCGACATCGTGATTGACCGCTTCGGACGGCAGCACGGAATCCTGCCTCATCATGAGGACGCGGACGCGATGATCGCTGCCGAGCGCAAGGCAACCGTCTACGACTTGGAAGGCGCTATCGAGGCCCTGTCCGAAGAGGTCTCAAAGATGGCGCTGCACAGCAGTAGTCGTGCACCCGCGAGCATGACCGGGTGCAGTCCCGCCGGTCGGCGATCACGCTCCACCGCCAGGTCGCGCCGCAAGCGCCGCTAGTGGCGCAGGCTCCTCACCAATCGCGTTGCGGATGGACGGCTTTGGACAGAACCCTGGCAGCCGTAAGAGTTCTCCGGTCAAGCTGTTTAAGCCGTACCTGCTCGGTCAAGTGTGCAAGCAAAATGCACAACGCATCCGCGTTGCCCAGGGCGACATCGACTGCAACTCGCGGCGCGATCGACACGTGGGCTTCCGCCACCGTCTGCTGTGCGGGCTCCTGATGAATCACAACGGGTTTCGGCACCTCTACTAACCGGATGGGCGCGCCGTATCGCTCCGCGGCCAGGCGAGCCGCCGAAGCGTCTCGACGACAAGTGTCCGAACAGTACAACCGCCGACGGCCACGACGCGGGCTCGCGTCCTCGTCGAGCATCACCGCGTCGCAGCGCACGCACTTGGTCGGGTCGTAAGCATCAGCGCCACGGTCACCGTCAAGACACGGACCGGCATATTCCGCAATCAGCTCCGTGTTCACCGGAACCGCGTCGACGGCCGAACCGTGAATAAGCCCCCGGCTGGCGGCTGGCAGGGTTGTCGAACCGCCTCCCCCAACGTCTCCGTTACGAGCTCTGCGCAGTGCGGCCCTAACCTCGCCGACATCGACGTTGGCGAGTTCGGCGATCGTGGCAAAGGTCGTGCCGCGAGCCCTCATCTGATCGACCACTAACTGCAGCCCACGGAAGTGTCCGGCTCGTTTACGAATCCCGTCTGCTCGGACAAGCTCAGCCGCCTGAGCGAGACGCGTGCGTTCCCACATGTCGATGACGTCGACTCTGTGCAGGATCGCGCGGAGCGTCTCGGCGTCAGCCGCATTGGCACGATCGCGGCGGATTCGCTCCTCATTGATCCTCCGCTGCGCTTCCCGTGCGCGTCGGCGGGCCAAAAGCTTCTCGTTAGCGCCCATGCCTGCAACCTAAGAACCCGCAGCCGGATCGGTCCACCACCAACGCCATATTTATGCCTGGCCGCTACCTCACTCGAGCAGAACCTGCCGACGGTCTTTCTGGTCTGCCAAGTACCCCAATGGAGCTTTCATGCCGAACCGCCAGTAGTCCTGCACCAATCCGTACCTGCGAGTCTGCTCCACTAGCTGCTCTGATCCACACACCTCTTGCACTACGGGGCGAATACCGTTAGCCTCGATTTTTCGTGCCGGTGGGGTTCGGGGGTGCTGAGCCGCGGAAGGCGCTGAGCTACAGCGATTTTGGGCTTGGGGTTTGTTCGCCCTGCCCGTGTCGCCGGGGTGGGCGGGCGTTCCTGG
>JAULZA010000004.1:0-26871 GCA_032117575.1 Mycolicibacterium sp. | reverse complement strand
GGCGTGGACTTCGTGGAACTCATGCCGGTCAACGCCTTCAACGGCACGCACGGCTGGGGTTACGACGGGGTGCTCTGGTACGCGGTGCACGAACCCTACGGCGGGCCGGACGGATTGGTCCGGCTCATCGACGCCTGTCATCAGCGCGGACTGGGAGTGCTGATCGACGCGGTGTTCAACCACTTCGGGCCGTCCGGCAACTACCTGCCCCGGTTCGGGCCGTACCTGTCGTCGGCGAGCAATCCGTGGGGCGAGGGCGTCAATCTGTCCGGACCGGGCGCCGACGGGGTGCGCCGCTACATCATCGACTGCGCGCTGCGCTGGATGCGCGACTTCCACGCCGACGGGCTGCGCCTGGACGCGGTGCACGCCCTGGTGGACACCACCGCGATCCACATTCTGGAGGAACTGGCCGCCGAAACCGATGCTCTGGCAGCGGTAGTCGGCCGTCCGCTGTCGCTGATCGCCGAGAGTGACCTCAACGACCCGCGGCTGATCACTCCCCGTGAGCACGGCGGCTACGGCGTGACCGCCCAATGGGACGACGACATCCACCACGCCATCCACAGCGCGGTGTCGGGCGAACGTCAGGGCTATTACTGCGATTTCGGGTCGATCACCGCGCTGGCGAGCACATTGCGCAACGGCTACTTCCACGCCGGCACCTATTCGACCTTCCGGGGTCGCCGACACGGCCGGCCGCTGGACACCACCCGAATCCCCGCCACCCGGCTGCTGGCCTACACCTGTACCCATGACCAGGTGGGCAACCGAGCCACCGGAGACCGGCCGACTCAGAACCTCGACAGCGGGCAACTGGCCATCAAAGCCGCACTGGCACTCGGATCGCCCTACACCGCAATGCTGTTCATGGGCGAGGAGTGGGGATCTAGGCGGCCGTTCCAGTTCTTCAGCTCACATCCGGAGCCGGAGCTGGCCCGCGCGACCGCCCAGGGCCGCAAAGCCGAGTTCGCCGAGCACGGATGGGACGCCGACGAAGTACCAGACCCGCAGGACCCGCAGACCTTCCTGCGCTCCACACTGAACTGGTCCGAGCTAGACGATCCGGGGCATGCCGAGCTGCTGGAGTTTTACCGGAGTCTGATCCGGCTGCGGCACGAAGAGCCCGACCTGGCCGACCCGTGGCTACCTGATCTGGTGGTCGACTGCGACGAAGCGAAACGCTGGATCGTGATGCGGCGTGGGCGAATTGCCATCGCGTGCAATCTGGGCACCGAAGCGGTAAACATCCCGGTGGCCGGCGAGACCCTGCTGGAATGGGGCCACCCGGACAGCGACGGGCGTACCACTACCCTGCCGGGGCACTCGGTTGCGGTGGTGAGGTCGTAGGACCCCGCCCGGCCTAACCGCGAGCCGGGCGCTTCAGCAGGTACCGAAGCCAGCGAACGTCGATCAACATGTGACCAACCGTATGGACCAAAATTAAGGGCGCAGGCCCCTGGGGCTAACGCGTCGCTAAGAACTTCTGCCAGAACGCCTTTAGTTTCCGGTGCCGCCGTCGGGCTGGTTCTTGTCGGGAATCAGGTACGGGCACAGATCCAAGATGGCGTAGGTCACCAGAGCGGTGGCGTCCTGCTGACTGATGACGTTGAAGGTCTTGGCCGCGATCACCTCGTTGTTGATCGCCGGCTGCAGCCGGGAGCCTTGCCGCACGGCCGAGGAGATGCGGTTGCAGGAGGTCCACCCCGCCGAGATCCAGTTCGTCGGCGTTCCGGGGATGGTCGTCGTCACCGAGTTGGACCGCCGGATGTCCTCGACGAACTTGTCCTCCGGGGTCTGCGCCCGGGCGGGCGCGGCGAGCGCGGCGGCGGCGAGCAGCGAACAACCGATCGTCACAACAGCTTGGGTATACGACGTCATCAGACCATTGTGCCGTCGCGTGGTGGCGGCAGGGACTGTCCGGCTACGTCAGGTAGCGGTAGGCCGCCGAGCCCGGCTCCAGCGCCTCGACGTGCAGGCCGGAGACGTCCATCCGGGCGCGCAGCCCGTCGTAGTCGGCGGCCGAGCCCAATTCGATACCGACCAGCGCCTCACCGGTCTCCCGGTTGTTGCGCTTGACGTACTCGAACAGCGTGATGTCGTCGTTCGGTCCGAGTACCTCGTCGAGGAATCGGCGCAGCGCACCGGGCTCCTGCGGGAAGTCGACCAGGAAGTAGTGCTTCAGACCTTTGTGCACCAGCGAGCGTTCCAGCACCTCGCCGTAGCGCGACACGTCGTTGTTGCCGCCGGAGATCAGGCACACCACCGTCGAGCCGGGGGCCACGTCGGCCTCCAGCAGCGCAGCCACCGACAGCGCTCCGGCGGGTTCGGCGATGATGCCCTCGTTCTGATAGAGGTCGAGCATGGCGGTGCACACCGCGCCCTCGTCGACCATGGTGACCGACACCATGTCCCCGGCCGCGGCCAGCGCCTGATAGGTCAACGCCCCGGCCCGCTTGACCGCCGCGCCGTCGACGAACTGGTCGACGTGGTCGAGGTCGACCGGATGGCCGGCGGCCAGGGCCGCCATCATCGACGCCGCACCGGCCGGTTCCACACCCAGCACCGCGGTGCCGGTGGTGCGCTCGGCCAGGTAGGTGGTGACTCCGGCGATACAGCCGCCGCCCCCGACGCCGATGATCACCAGGTCCGGTTCGCTGTCGAGTTGGTCGAGGATCTCCACCGCGATGGTGCCCTGGCCGGCCATGGTGCGCGGGTCGTCGTAGGGCGGGACCAGGATCGCGCCGGTGCGGGCCACGTCGTCCAGGGCGGCGGCGGCCGCGGCGTCGTAGCTGGCGCCGCCGACGATCAGGTCGATGTAGTCGCCACCGTGGTAGCGGATCCGGTCGCGTTTCTGCTTGGGCGTCTTGGCCGGAACGTAGACCCGGCCGTGCACCTGCATCGACCGGCAGGCCAGCGCGAATCCCTGAGCATGATTGCCGGCCGAGGAGCACACCACGCCGGCGCGCAATTGCTCCGGGGTGAGTTGCATGAGCAGGTTGTAGGCGCCGCGCAGCTTGTAGGACCGGACGCTTTGGAGGTCTTCACGCTTGAGGTAGACCTCGGCGCCGGTCATGTCGGAGAGCCGGTCGCTGTGCTGAAGCGGGGTGCGCTCCACGACCCCGGCGATGCGCCGGGCAGCCTCGTCGATGTCGGCCGCGGTCAGCGGCGCCGAGCCGCTTGCGCGAAGAGCGGAACTCTCCGACCTCAGGCGACTCTGGCTCAGCTCGGTGGACACCGGTTAATGGTGCCACCGCGCGGCGAAAATCAGTGAATCGGGGTCAACACGAAGACGGGGATTTCGCGGTCGGTTTTCCGCTGGTAGTCGGCGTAGTCGGGCCAGACCTCAACGGCCCGCTGCCACCAGGTGGCCTTCTCCTCGCCGAACACCTCGCGGGCCTCGTAGTCGGCGCTGCTGGTGCCGTCCTGCAGTTCCACTCGGGGGTGCTTCTTGATGTTGTGGTACCAGACCGGGTGCTTCGGGGCCCCGCCCAGCGAGGCGACCACGGCGTACTCACCGTCGTGCTCCACCCGCATCAGCGGGGTCTTGCGCAGCTTGCCGGTCTTGGCGCCGATGGTGGTCAGCAGAATGACCGGCTTGCCTTTCAGGTCGGTGCCCTCGGTTCCGCCGGAAGCCATGTACAACTCGGCGTTCTCGCGGGCCCAGTCCGAGGTGCTCGGTTCGTACTCTCCAGTCAGCGGCATGTTTTCCAGGGTAGCCAGGCGCGGGCGCCGGGAGTCAGATTCCGCCGTCACCGCCGGAGCCGATGCCTCGCTCTGTGCTAGACCGGCGGCGCAGTACGGCAGAACACCGAATGTGCGCCTTAAGAGGACGTTCCGGCCGGATGACGCGCATACCCCCCACGCTCGACGGAGAGATCAGCCGCCGAGGCAGCCCGGCCCCAGCAGCGCCTTGAGATCACCCATCAGCGCCGAGGACGGCGTCACCCGCAACGACTGGTCGAGTTCCAGGGTGGTGATCCGGTCCCCGCTGATCAGCCGCAGGTGCACCTGGGAGGTGCCGGGGTGCCGCGAGAGCACCTGCTTGAGGGCGGTCACCTTGTCCAGGGTGCACTGCCGGGTGGGCAGGCTCACCGCCAGCGGCCGGTCCGGTTGGGCGTTGGAGAAGTCCGGCACCACAAGGTCATTGGCGATCAGGGTGACCCTGTCGTCCTGGACGCGGACCTTCGCCCCGACGATCACCACCGCGTCGTCGGCGATCTCCGCGCCGACCAGGGAGTAGGTCTGCGGGAAGAACATCACCTCGATACCGCCGGTGAGATCCTCCAATTGCGCTGACGCCCAGGGCATCCCGCTCTTGTTCACCCGGCGGTTGACCGACGCCAGGATGCCGCCCACCCGCACCTGGGTGTCGTTGGCCACGTCACCGTCGAGAATCGACGGGATCTGGGTGTCGGTCTGGGCGGCCAGCAGGTGCGCGACACCGTTGAGCGGGTGGCCGGACACGTAAAGGCCGAGCATCTCGCGTTCCAGCGCCAGCTTGTGCTTGTCGTCCCACTCCTCGTCGGGAACCTTGATGGTGAACACCGCATCGGTTCCGGCCCCGCCGTCGTCGGAGCCACCGCCGAACAGGTCGAACTGGCCCATCGCCTCGGCCTTCTTGGTGCCCAGCACCGACTCGACGGCGTCGCTGTGAACCAGGAACAGGCCCTTGCGGGGATGGCTGAGGGAGTCGAACGCCCCGGCCTTGACCAGCGATTCGGTGACCTTCTTGTTGCAGGCACCGATGTCGATCTTGTTGAGGTAGTCGGAGAAGTCGGTGAACTTGCCCTTGGCGGTGCGGGTGGCGATCAGTGAGGTCACCACGTTGGCGCCCACGTTGCGGACCGCTCCCAGACCGAACCGGATATCGACGCCCACCGAGGCGAAGTTCAACTCGGACTCGTTGACGTCCGGCGGCAGCACGGTGATGCCCAGCTTGCGGCAGTCCGCCAGGTACACCGCGGCCTTGTCCTTGTCGTCGCCCACCGAGGTGAGCAGACCGGCCATGTACTCCCCGGGATAGTTGGCCTTCAGGTAGGCCGTCCAGTACGACACCAGGCCGTAGCCGGCGGCGTGGGACTTGTTGAACGCGTAGTCGGCGAACGGGAGAATGGTGTCCCACAGCACCTTGATGGCCGGGGCCGAGAAGCCGTTGGCCTTCATGCCCTCGGCGAAGCCCTCGTATTCCTTGTCCAGGACGTCGCGCTTCTTCTTGCCCATGGCCTTGCGCAGGATGTCGGCTCGGGCCAGCGAGTATCCGGCCACCCGCTGCGCGATGCGCATGATCTGTTCCTGGTAGACGATCAGACCGTAGGTCTCGGCGAGGATGTCCTCCAGCGGCTCGGCCAGCTCCGGGTGAATCGGCTTGATGGCCTGGCGGCCGTTCTTGCGGTCGGCGTAGTCGTTGTGGGCGTTGACCCCCATCGGGCCCGGCCGGTACAGCGCCAGCACCGCCACGATGTCCTGGAATCCGGTGGGTTGCATGCGGCGCAGCAGGTCACGCATCGGGCCGCCGTCGAGCTGGAAGACGCCGAGAGTGTCTCCGCGGGAGAGCAATTCGTAGGTCGCCGGGTCATCCAGGGCCAGCGTCTCCAGGACGACGTCGATGCCGCGGTTGCTCTTGATGTTCTCGATCGCGTCGCCGATGATCGTCAGGTTCCGCAGGCCGAGGAAGTCCATCTTCAGCAGGCCGATGGCCTCACACGACGGGTAGTCCCACCCGGTGATCACCGCACCGTCCTGCGGCCGGCGCCACAGCGGGATGGCCTCCATCAACGGCTCGGAACTCATGATCACCGCGCAGGCGTGCACACCGGCGTTGCGAACCAGGCCCTCCAGACCGCGGGCGGTCTGGTAGATGGTGCGAACGTCGGGGTCGGTGTCGATCAGGCCGCGTACCTCGGCGGCCTCCTTGTACCGCTCGTGGGTGGGGTCGGTGATGCCGGACAGCGGGATGTCCTTGGCCATGATCGGCGGCGGCAGCGCCTTGGTGATCCGGTCGGCGATCGCGAACCCCGGCTGGCCGTAGTGCACCCGGGCGGCGTCCTTGAGGGCGGCCTTGGTCTTGATGGTGCCGAAGGTGATCACCTGGGCGACCCGGTCGCTGCCCCACTTCTCGGCGGCGTAGCGGACCATCTCTCCGCGGCGGCGATCGTCGAAGTCGATGTCGATATCGGGCATCGAGGCGCGTTCGGGGTTGAGGAACCGCTCGAACAGCAACCCGTGCTCGATGGGGTCGATGTCGGTGATCCGCAGCGCCCAGGCCACCAGCGAACCGGCGGCCGACCCGCGGCCCGGCCCGACCCGGATGTTGACCGAGCGGGCGTAGTTGATCAGGTCGGCGACGATGAGGAAGTAGGCCGGGTAGCCCTTGTCGCAGATGACGTCGATCTCGTAGGCGGCGCGGTCGGTGTACTCCACCGGCACCCCGGCCGGGAAGCGCCCGGCCAGGCCGGCCTCGACCTCGTGACGCAGCCACGACCCCTGATCGTGGCCGTCGGGCACCGGGAAGGCCGGCATCCGGTCCCGCGGTGCCCACACGTCGGCGTAGGACTGCACCCGCTCGGCGATCAGCAGGGTCGAGTCGCACGCCTGCGGAATCTCGTTGTCCCACATCGCACGCATCTCGGCGGCCGACTTCAGGTAGTAGCCGTCGCCGTCGAACTTGAACCGGTTGGGGTCAGACAGCGTCTTGCCGGTCTGCACACAGAGCAGCGCCTCGTGGCTGTGCGCGGCCTCGCGGGTGACGTAGTGGCAGTCGTTGGTGGCCAGCGCCGGGATGCCCAGCTTGCGGCCCACCTCCAGCAGCCCGTCGCGCACCCGCCGCTCGATGGACAGGCCGTGGTCCATCAGTTCCAGGAAGTAGTTCTCCGGGCCGAAGATCTCCCGCCACATGGCCGCCGACTCCAGCGCCTCGGCGCCCTGGCCCAGCCGCAGCCGGGTCTGCACCTCACCCGACGGACAACCGGTGGTGGCGATGATGCCCTCGGCGTGTTCGGCGATGATCTCGGCGTCCATCCGCCACCACTTGCCCAGCTGACCCTCGAAGGAGGCCAGCGAGGTCAGCTTGAACAGGTTGCGCAGACCGGTCGCGTTCTCGGCAACCATGGTCAGGTGGGTGTAGGACCCGCCACCGGAGACGTCGTCGGACTTCTGGCCCGGGTCGCCCCACAGGATGCGGCGGGTGTCAAAACGAGAACCGGGAGCCACGTACGCCTCGACGCCGATGATGGGCTTGATCCCGACCCGGGTGGCGGCGTTGTAGAACTCGCTGGCGCCGAACATGTTGCCGTGGTCGGTCATGCCGATGGCCGGCATCTCCAGCCGCTGCGCCTCGTCGAGCATGGGCGTGATCTTGGCGGCACCGTCGAGCATCGAATACTCGGTGTGGTTGTGCAGATGCACGAAGCCGCTGCCGGTCTGGTTCCCCATAGGCCCGTCAGTTTAGGGGTGGGCGCCGACGTGTTCGGCGTGTCGCGCCAGACGTGTCCGGCGTCAGGATCCGTCGCGCAGCATCCGGGCGATGTCCTTGGCCTGCTCCGGGGTGAGTTCACCGGAAAGCTGCAGCACCTGACCGTCGATCGGCGCACTGATCTTGGGTCCCCAGACCACCGTGCCGCCGCGCACGAAGGCGACCTGCTTACCGACCTGACCGGCGGTGAACGTACTGAACGCCGCCGCCGAATCGCTGGTCATGGTCATCTGCACCATCTGAACCCCGGTCAGCGGGTTGAGGAAGGAGTCGACGTTGGTCAACTGCACCTTCAGCGCCTCCGGGCTGAGCTCATAGACCGCCGTCTTGGGCAGATCGCAGATCCGCATGGGCTTATCCGGCGGGGCCGGGTCGGACGGCGGGCACTGCTCGGGGGTGGTGACGAACGCGCTGACCACCGGACGCACGGACAACGGTTTGATGGTCAGCGGCGGCGCGGTGGTGGTCGCCGTCACGGGTGTGGCCGAGGTGTCGCGGTTGCGATTGCCCAGCATCTGCAACACCCCGATGCCCAACGGCACGATGATGGCCGCGGCCGAGATAGCGGCCAGCACGGCGATGAGGATCTTGCGGTTGCGGCGACGGTTGTCGGTCATGATGCATGCAAGGTACCTGGGCGGTTGCGGTGCGCGCGAGAAATCGCGTCGGTGCTGAAGATCGCCAGCGCCACCCAGATCAACGCGAACCCCAGCCATCGCGCCGGCGGCATGGGTTCGTGATCCACCAGAACGCCCCAGATCATCTGCATCGATGGGGTCAGGTACTGAAGCAAACCCAGGGTGACCAGCGGCAGCCGCTGGGCGGCTGCGGCGAAGCAGAGCAGCGGCAACGCGGTGACCGGACCGCACAGCAGCATCAGTGCGACGTGCACCGGGCCGTGGTTGGTGAAATCGCTGTCGCCGTTGAATGCCAGCACCACCAGGTACACCAGCGCGAACGGGGCGGCGACGGCGGTTTCCACCGCCACGCTGACGCGGGGGTCGGTCGGCACCATCTTCTTGACCGCGCTATAGAACCCGAAGGACAGCGCCAGGCCGACGCCGATCCACGGCAGCCCGACGGCACCGAAGGACAGCAGGATCACCGCCGCGGCGGCCAGCAGAACCGCGACGATCTGCACCCGGTTAAGGCGCTCGCCGAAGAGCACCACGCCCAGCATCACGCTGAACAGCGGGGTGATGAAGTAGCCCAGGGCGGCGTCGACCACATGGCCTTCGTTGACCGCGAAGATGTAGATCAGCCAGTTCGTGGAGATCAGCACCGAGGCTCCCGCCAGCAGGAACCGGGTGCGGCCGGTGATGTTGCGCAGGTCGCCGAGCCGTCCGACGGCCACCAGCACGACGGCCATCAGCACAACGGTCCAGACGATCCGGTGCGCCAGGATCTCCGGTGCGCCGGCCGGCGCCAGCAGCGAGAAGAACGCCGGGAACACGCCCCACAAGCCGTAGGCCGCGACGCCGTACAGCAGGCCGGCCTCCCGGGTAGCGGGCTCCCGGCTCACGACGTGAGTGTCACGACTCGGCGCGCAGGACGTCCAGTGCGTGCTGCAAATCGGCCGGGTAGGAGCTGACGATCTCAATGCGACGGCCGTCGGCGGGGTGGGCGAAGGCCAGCGAGCGGGCGTGCAGCCATTGGCGCTGCAGGCCCAGGCGCTTGGCCAGCACCGGGTCGGCGCCGTAGGTGAGGTCACCGGCGCAGGGATGGTGCAGCGCGGCGAAATGCACCCGGATCTGATGGGTGCGGCCGGTCTCCAGGTGGATGTCGAGCAGGCTGGCCGCCCGGAACATCTCGACGGTGTCGTAGTGGGTGATGCTGTGCCGGCCGTTCTCGGTGACCGCGAACTTCCAGTCGTGACCGCGGTGCCGCCCGATCGGGGCGTCGATGGTGCCGCTGGAGGGGTCCGGATGTCCTTGCACCACAGCGTGATACCGCTTGTCGACCGTGCGCTGCTTGAAGGCTCGCTTGAGCACGGTGTAGGCGCGTTCGGACAGCGCGACGACCATCACCCCGGAGGTGCCGACGTCCAGGCGCTGCACGATGCCCTGCCGCTCGTGGATGCCCGACGTGGAGACTCGGAAGCCGGCGGCGGCCAGACCGCCGAGCACCGTTGGGCCGTGCCAGCCGACCGTGGCGTGCGCGGCCACCCCGGGCGGCTTGTCGACGGCGACGATGTCGTCGTCGGAATAAAGGACGGTCATGCCCTCGATCTCCTCCGGGATGTTCTCCACCGGCGGGGGCGCGTCGGGCAGCCTGACGGTGAGGAACGCACCCTCGGTCAGCTTGTCGGATTTGCCGACGGTGACCCCGTCGATCTGCACCCCGCCGTCCTCGGCCACGGCGGCGGCGGCGGTGCGCGACAGCCCCAGCAGACGGGCCAGCCCGGCGTCGACCCGCATACCGGCCAGCCCCTCGGGGACCGGCATCGAGCGCTCGGTCATCAGGCCGACTCGGCGTCGCCGGCGGGGCGCCGCTGCGGCGCGTCGGGGTCCGTGCGCCGCTCGGGGCTGTCGAATTCATAGCCGAACAGCGACAACCCCACCAGCAGGATGGCGCCGCCCACCACCGCGGGGTCGGCGACGTTGAACACCGGCCACCAGCCGATCGACAGGAAGTCCACAACGTGCCCGCGCAGCGGGCCGGGCGAGCGGAAGAACCGATCCACCAGGTTGCCCAGCGCGCCGCCCAGGATCAGGCCCAGGCCGACCGCCCACCACGGCGAGAGCAGCCGCCGGCCCATCCAGAAGATGCCGGCCACCACCCCGGTGGCCACCAGGGTCAGCACCCAGGTGTAGCCGGTGGCCATCGAGAACGCGGCACCGGAATTGCGCACCAGCGTCCAGGTGACGGTGTCGCCGATGATCGACACCGGCTCGCCCGGGGTGAGAAATCTCACGGCCAGCACCTTGGTGACCACGTCGAGGGTCAGCACTACGGCGGCCACCGCGAGCAAAAGCCGTAGTCGGCGGCGGGGCGGCGGTGCAGTCCGGTCGACATCGTCCACCGGCGACGGGTTACCGCCGGACGCTTCTTCGGTCACGCCCCAATCATTCCCTAACGAAATTCCTGGCAGACTCACGGCATGCGCTCTTTCCGACCGGGCTATCCCCTTGCCTGGGCCATGACAGGAGACACAGCGCGCATCACCGTCATCACCACCGGCGGGACCATCGCAACCAGAGCAGAGTCCCAGGGCGTATTACGTCCGGCGCTGACCGGGGCTGATCTGGTGGCTGGACTCGACGTCGGCGTGCTCGATCTGATGAGTGTGGACAGCTCCCAACTGACCCCCCAGGATTGGCTGCAGATCGGCGCCGCCGCGGCCGGCGCGACGGCAGCCGGTGCTGACGGCGTGGTCGTGACCCACGGCACCGACACGATGGAAGAGACCGCGCTGTGGCTTGACCTCGGCTACGGCGGATCGACGCCGATCGTGCTGACCGGCGCGGCCCGCTCCGCCGACGATCCCCTGGCTGACGGCCCGGCCAATCTCAGGGACGCGCTCACCGTGGCCGCAAGCCCCGCGGCGCGCGGGCTCGGCGTGGTGGTGAGCTTCGCCGGCGAGGTGTTCGCACCGCTCGGGCTGGCCAAGCAGAGCGGTCAGACATTGTTCGACGGAAGCCGGCTGGGTTCGGTATCAGGCGCGGAATTCGCACTGCGGCAACGAAAATCGCGTCCGTTCCTGAGCCCGCTTCGGCACACGCCGCGGGTGGACATCGTCGCGGCTTATCCGGGTGCGGACGGCACCGTGATCGACGCCCTGGTCGCCGCTGGGTCCCGCGGGCTGGTGGTCGAGGCGATGGGCGCCGGTAATGCCGGCGCCGCCGTGGTCGAGGCCGTCGCCCGGGCCTGCGCCCGCGGTGTGGCGGTGGCGGTGACCACCCGGGTGCCCGACGGCGGAACGCGGGCGGCCTACGGGCCCGGCCACGATCTGGTGGCGGCCGGGGCGGTGCTGGTCCCCCGGTTGCGGGCGAGTCAGTCCCGGGTGCTGGTGATGGCCGCCCTCAGCGCGGGTTTACCGATCGGTGAGGTCATCGGCCGCCTGGGCTGATTCGGCGGGTTCCGCGCTGATCCAGTCTCCCCAGCTGAGGCTGTCCACCGGATCGGCCGACGTCAGATCGGCGGTGTCGATGCCGAAGGTCCGCATCATCCCGGGCCCGGTGCCGCGAGTCTCGAACCGGACGCTGACCACGCCGTGCCCGGCCCCCTGGACCCAGCCGTGGCCGAAGTCCGGATGGGTGACGTCGTCCCCGACCCGCCACTGCCCGGTGGTTTGCGCCGGCGCGGGTGTCGGTGCGTCGGCGAGCTCGGCCTGGTCGGGCTCCAGCGACTGCTCCAGATCCGGGAACAGCGACTCCTGGCGGACGTCGCTGAGCCCGGAAAATCCCACGCCCAGAAGCCGAATCGGGCCGATCTCACGGGGGTCGAGCAGCAGCCGGCGGGCGGTCGCAGCCAGCGTGGCAGCGTCGGCGGTGGCGTAGGGCAGCGTCGCCGACCGGGTCAGGATCGACATGTCGGACTTCTTCAATTTCACCGTCACGGTGCGGGCGCCGCGGCCGTCGCGCAGCAGTCTGCGGTGGGCGTGTTCGGCGATCGGCCCGGCGGCGTCGTGCAGTTGCTCGACGGTGGTCAGGTCCGCCGCGAAGGTCGACTCGGCACTGATCTGTTTGGCTTCGGCGCGTTCGGCCACCGGGCGGTCGTCGATTCCGCGGGCCAGCCGGTGCAGCGCCGGGCCGATGCTGCCGCCGAGAATATCGGCGGCTTCGGCGTCGGTCAGCGCGGCGAGCTTTCCGACGGTGTCGACGCCAAGGCGGTGCAGCTTCTCCTCGGCCACCGGGCCGATGCCCCATAGCCTGCGCACCGGAAGGCTTTCCAGCAGTATTTGTTCCTCGTCGCGCCGGACTACCCGCAGCCCGTCGGGTTTGGCCAGGTCCGAGGCGATCTTGGCGATCTGCTTACCCGAACCGGCACCGACCGAGGCCACCAGTCCGGTCTGGTCGAGGATCTGCGTCCGTAGCCGGGCGCAGAACACCTCGACCTCCTCGGCGGTGGCGCCGGCGAGTTCGGCCGGCTCGCCGAACGCCTCGTCGAACGACAACTGCTCTAGCACCGGAACGACCGCGCGGACGGCCTCCATCACCCGTCTGCTGGCGACGCCGTACACCGCTCCCCGCGGCGGCAGCACCACCGCCGCCGCGCCCACCAGCCGGCGAGCCTGGTGCACCGGCATGGCCGAGCGGGCGCCGAAGGCGCGGGCCTCATAGCTGGCGCCGGCCACCACTCCCCGACCCCCGGTGCCGCCCACCAGCACCGGCCGGCCCCGCAAGGTCGGCCGGGTCAGCTGCTCGACGGAGGCGAAGAACGCGTCCATGTCGAAATGCAGCACCCAACGCGACACCTCAGCAGGCTATCCCGCTGCCGCCCATGCCCTGTCCCTCCGCGTGGCCGGTGCTGCGGCGATACTGAGCGAGCCCATCGCGGCTTTCACCGACTTTCCGAGGAGATCTCTATGGCTGGCTCCGGTTTCACCCCACCCTCTGACTGCGACAAGGACACCATTCACGGAAACCGCACCAAGCTGTGGGACGTAGCCCAATTAACACCTGACCGCGCGCATCAGGGATATGTCTTCCTCGGCGGCGACATCTTCTTCAACTTCGACAAGAAAACCAACAAGCTCCTAGTCCCCAAAATCCGGATCACCGGCATCGAATGCCCGAAGGTCCTCGGGACGACTTTGCCGAATTATTGGCAGGCCGCCTGGGATGAGGCCGAGAAAAACTTCGGTAAGAACGTCGACATCCTGTTGGGCATCAATTCCTTCGACGGACGAACACAAGACCAACTGCACATCCACATGACCGGGCTCCATCGAGAGGTCCGAACCTACCTGGACAGCTTGGATTCGAAGAGTCTGATTCTGAGCAACTGGAACAGCAATATCTTCGTACTCAAGATCCCGAAGGACACCTACGTCTATCGCGTCGCGCACGTCGACAACCTCTCGACAAACGCGTTCGATCTGCTCGAACAATATGTCTCAAAGCCGTACAGCGACAGGTTCGCCCAATCACTGGCGATCGTCCGAGGTCCCAAGGGCAACGGCTACTTGCTCATCGCGACTCAAGGCAAAGCGACGCAACAAGGGCAACCCGCGCACATACCCGATCTGAAGGTCTACGACAAACAGTCGACGACCACCTACTACGGAACGTCCACCGTCGAGCCACTGATGGACCGGAACTGGAAGTAGCCGCTCAGGCCTTGGCGATCGCCACCCGCACGCCGTCGCCGATCTCCACCGGGTCGGTCGGCTCCTGGAAATCGAAGCTGGTGGCCAGGATTTCCCGCGCGATCAGATCACGGTGGGCGCGCGCCCAGTCGGCGTGGGTGTCCGGAACCGCCATCACGACGGTGATCCGGTCGCTGACATCCAGGCCGGTGGATTTGCGCAGGTCCTGCAGTTCGCGGATGCGGTCCTTGGCCCAGCCTTCGGCCTCCAGTTCGTCGGTGACGGTGTCGTCGAGCACCACCAGGCCGGCACCGCCGGGCAGGGCGGCGGTGCAATCCGGATCGGCGGCGACGAGTTTGGACTCGTACTCGTCTTCCAGCAGCACGACCTCCCCGGCGCTCAGGGTGCCGTCGGGGTTGAGCACACCCTGACCGGCTTTGACCGCTTTGATGGCATCCTGCACCGACTTACCCAGCCGCGGGCCGGCGGCACGGGCGTTGACGGTCAGATCGAACCGGCCGTGCGCGGCGATGTCGTCGGTGAGTTCGACGGCCTTGACGTTGAGCTCGTCGGCGATCAAGTTGCGGAACGGCTGCAGATGTTGCGGGTTCTCTACCGCCACAGTGACTTTCAGCAGCGGCAGGCGCACCCGCAGTTTCTTGGCTTTGCGCAGCGACGACGCCGCCGAACACACCTCGCGCACCTGGTCCATCGCGGCGACAAGGTCGGGGTCGGCGGGCACCACATCCTCGGCCGGCCAGTCGGTCAGGTGCACCGACCGCTCACCGGTGATGCCGCGCCAGATCACCTCGCACGCCATCGGCAGCAGCGGGGCGGCCAGCCGGGTGGTGACCTCCAGCACGGTGTGCAGGGTGTCGATGGCGTCGCGGTCCTCTTCCCAGAACCGCGAACGGGACCGGCGGACATACCAGTTAGTCAGCGCCTCGGTGAACTGTCGCAACTGCTCGCAGGCACCGGAGATGTCGCAGACGTCCAGGGCGGCGGTGAGGTCGTCACGAAGCACGGCCAGCTTGGCCAGGATGTAGCGATCCAGCACGTTCGCCGAATCGGCGCGCCACGTTCCCTTCTCACGCGCGTACAGCGCCAGGAAGCTGTAGGCGTTCCACAGCGGCAGCAGCACCTGACGCACACCCTCGCGGATGCCCTGTTCGGTGACGATCAGGTTGCCGCCCCGCAGGATCGGCGAGGCCATCAGGAACCAGCGCATGGCATCGGAGCCGTCGCGGTCGAAGACCTCGTTCACGTCGGGGTAGTTGCGCAGCGACTTGCTCATCTTCTGCCCGTCGTTGCCCAGCACGATGCCGTGGGCCACGCAGGTTTTGAATGCCGGGCGGTCGAACAGCGCGGTGGCCAGCACGTGCAGGGTGTAGAACCAGCCGCGGGTCTGGCCGATGTACTCCACGATGAAGTCGCCGGGGAAATGGGCCTCCTCATCCGCTGAGCCGAGGAACCAGTCGGCGTTCTCGAACGGGTAGTGCACCTGCCCGTACGGCATGGACCCGGAGTCGAACCACACGTCGAAGACGTCCTCGATGCGCCGCATGGTGGCGGTGCCGGTCGGATCGTCGGGGTTGGGCCGGGTCAGCTCGTCGATGTAGGGCCGGTGCAGATTGGCCGGCCGCACCCCGAAGTCACGTTCGATTTCGTCGAGGCTGCCGTAGACGTCGATGCGGGGGTGGGCCGGGTCGTCGGACACCCATACCGGAATCGGTGTGCCCCAGTAGCGGTTTCGGGAGATCGACCAGTCCCGCGCATTGGAGAGCCACTTGCCGAACTGGCCGTCCTTGACGTGTTCGGGATACCAGGTGATCTGCTGGTTGAGTTCGACCATGCGGTCGCGGAACTCGGTGACGTGCACGAACCACGACGACACCGCCCGGTAGATCAGCGGGTTGCGGCACCGCCAGCAGTGCGGATACGGGTGGTCGTAGGTCTCGTGCCGGATCAGCACCGGGGCGTTGACGCCCGCCGCGCCGGTCCCGTTCTTCAGGTCCCGGATGATCTGCGGGTTGGCGTCGAAGACCTGCAGGCCCTGATAGTCCGGGACGGTGGAATCGAATCGCCCCTTGGGGTCCACCGGTGTCACCGGCACGATGCCGACGGTGTCGGTGGTGGCCTTGTCGTCTTCACCGTAGGCCGGGGCCATGTGCACCACGCCGGTGCCGTCCTCGGTGGTGACGAAGTCACCCGGCAGCACCTGAAAAGCGTTGGCCGAGTCCGCGAAATACGGGAACGGCGGCAGATAGCGCAGCCCCAGCAACTGCTTGCCGGTGTAGCTGCCGACGATCTGGGGGTCCTCCCCCAGTTCCCGCGCGTAATCCGCCACTCGGGCCCGGGCCATCACGTAACGACGGCCGTCCACCCCGATCACGACGTACTCCACCTCAGGGTTGACTGCCACCGCCTGGTTGGACGGCAGAGTCCAGGGCGTGGTGGTCCATACCAACAGGTGAGCGCCGTCAAGTTCCGAATCCGGTTCGGCGACCAGGAATCCCACCGTGATGGCCGGGTCCTGGCGGCGCTGGTAGACGTCGTCGTCCATCCGCAGCTCGTGCGCAGACAGCGGAGTCTCGTCGTTCCAGCAGTACGGCAGCACCCGCACGCCCTCGTAGGCCAATCCCTTGTCCCACAACTGTTTGAACACCCAGATGACCGACTCCATGAACGAGGGGTCCAGGGTCTTGTAGTCGTTGTCGAAGTCCACCCAGCGGGCTTGGCGGGTGACGTAGGCACGCCACTCGTTGGTGTATTTGAGCACCGAGTCGCGGCAGGCGTCGTTGAACGCCCCAATGCCCATCTGCTCGATCTGCGTCTTATCGGTGATGCCGAGCTGGCGTTGCACCTCCAGTTCGGCGGGCAGGCCGTGGGTGTCCCACCCGAACCGGCGCTCCACCTTGTAGCCGCGCATGGTGCGGTAGCGGGGCACGATGTCCTTGACGTAGCCGGTGAGCAAGTGCCCGTAGTGCGGTAGACCGTTGGCGAACGGCGGGCCGTCGTAGAAGACGTATTCCGGGGCGCCGTCGCGACCGGCCACGCTGGCGCGGAAGGTGTCGTCGTCGGCCCAGTAGGCCAGCACGTCACGCTCCAGGGCGGGGAAATCCGGGGAACCGCCGGCGGTCCTGGGGTAGCCGGTCTGCTCGGTCACGCGTCGTCTCCTGTGCCGTCTCGGGCACGGGGACGACGTCGCGCTGCGCGCGAGAGCCGCGGTACCACCCCGCTTACGCACGCTTACCCGCTTGTCGCGGGCCGTACGTCGCTCATTGCGGCTGTGACGGGCCACCCGTTCGGTTCTACTGGGCCACCGGTTGCGGCTGTTCTTCCGAAGGCTCCCCGGTGATGGCCGGATCGGCGCCTGTGGACTGGGAGTCTATCGCGTCCTCTAGCCGGTCGCCGCGTCGGCGAGCATCGGACCGAACGGCGATCCGTGCTCGGCCACCGGCTGGAAGCCCCGCTTGCGGGCGGCCGCCGCCCCGAGGCGCACCAGCGCCGAGGTTCCGACGAAACCGGTCTGATCCGACACCACGAGCGGTGTCAGAAGCCGGTTGTGCACCAGGGAGAAGGCCAGGCCCTCTTCGGGAATGGCCCAGCCGAACGACCCGCAGAGGCCGACATGCCCGAAGCCGGGCAGCACACCCGGAATGGCCAGTCCGTGGAAGCCGAGGTGGAAAGCCATCGGCAGGATCAGGTTGCGGTCCGGCCGGAGGTTGCGGCGACCGGTGAGCATGGCCACCCGATCCGCCGAGAGATACCGCTGGCCGTCGATGATGCCGCCGTTGGCGATTGCGCCGTACATCCGGGCCATGGCCCGGGCGGTGATGACGCCATTGGCCGATGGGAGCTCGGTGTCGAGCATCGGAACATCCCGCTGCACAAGGGATTTCACGCCCGGGACGTACATCGCACCGAACGCGGCAGACAGCTCGATCCCGGCAACGGCTGGGGCGAGGACGTTGAACAGCGGATTGGGCAGGTTCATCTGGGAGCCGATGAAGCGGGCAGCTTTCGTCGGAGCATCGGCCGGCGGACGGCCGAGGTGGACCCCGTCGGTGTTGAGCGGCGCGGCGATCTCGCTGCGCATCAACTCGCGCATGCCCCGGCCGGTGACCGAGCGGGCCAGGCCGGACAGCAGCCACCCGTAGGTCAGTGCGTGGTAGGCCGACTTGCCGAAGTGCCGCCCGGGCGGCGCCGCGGCGATCCGCTCCTCCATATGCCGGTGGTCGAGCAGGTCACGCGGGCGGACCCCGCGCAGGTGAGACAGTCCGGCTCGGTGCCGCATCACGTCGCGGACGGTGATCTTCGCCTTGCCGTTCGCGGCGAACGCCGGCCAGTAGTCGGCCACCGGGGCGTCGTAGTCGATGAGGCCACGGTCAGCGAGGCGGTGGATGACCACCGACGCCACGCCCTTGGTTGCCGAGAACACCATCGGAGCGGTGTCGGCGGTCCAGCGGCGCCGGCCGCGACGATCCGAGCAACCGGTCCAGACGTCCACCACCGGTTCGCCGTCGAGGTAGACCGAGAGGGCGCCGCCGCCCAGGCGGGCGTGGGGGAACAAGGCCGCGAACCCGCGCACCGCACATGCGAAGTTCGGGTCGGCACTCCCCTGAACACCCTGGGGGAGTTTTAAACCTCGGTGGCCCGTGGTCTGGATCACATAGGCAATCTACATTCCTCGGCGCGCCTGTCAACAGATTTGTTACAGATCTGTTAATGGGACTCCTCGGCTGCTTCTAGCAGCTGTTGGGCCGCTAGCGCCGGGGTGAGGTTGCCGTCGCGGACCTGCCGTTCCACATCGGCGCGGATGCTCTTCACCGCGGGGTGGGTCAGTACCCGATCGAGCACGGCGTCGCGGACCATGGCCCAGGTCCAGTCCACCTGCTGTGCCCGTCGTCGGGAGTCGAACTCGCCCGCGCTGGTCAAGACGTCGCGATGGTTGAGCACGGTGTCCCACAGTTCGCGCAGACCGGCCCCCTCCAGGGCGCTCATGGTGAGCACCGGTGGGCGCCACAGCGTCTCCCTGGGGTAGATCAGCCGGATGGCGGCGCTCAATTCGCGGGCCGCGGCTTTGGCCTCGGTGGCATGGGCGCCGTCGGCCTTATTGACGACGACGATGTCGGCCAGTTCCAGCACACCCTTTTTGATGCCCTGGAGCTGGTCGCCGGTGCGGGCCAGGGTGAGGAACACGAAGGTGTCGACCATGTTGGCCACCGCCACCTCGGACTGGCCGACGCCGACGGTCTCGACCAGGATCACGTCGAACCCGGCGGCTTCCAGCAGCACGATGGTCTCCCGGGTGGCCCTGGCCACCCCGCCGAGGGTCCCCGACGTGGGCGACGGGCGGATGTAGGCATCCGGCTGGACTGCCAGCCGCGCCATTCGGGTCTTGTCGCCCAGGATCGAGCCCCCGGTGCGGGTCGAGGACGGGTCCACGGCGAGCACCGCGACGCGATGACCGCTCTCGATGAGGTACATGCCGAGCGCCTCGATGGCGGTGGACTTCCCCACCCCCGGCACCCCGGTGATTCCGATGTGCATGGCGCCGCCGGCGGAGCCGGCAGTACCGGCACCGTGCATGAGTTCCATCAGCAGCTGCTGCGCCTGCGCCCGGTGGTCGGCCCGGGTGGACTCCACGAGTGTGATGGCCCGCGCGAGTGCCGCCCGGTCGCGCCCGCGGATCGCGTCGGCGAGTGCGGGAATATCGCTGTCGCGCAGGGGTTCTCGGCCCGTCACTGGTGGGTCTTTCAGCTCAGGTCGTAGCCGAGCCGTTCGGCGAGCTTGCCCACCAAGCTGACCGCGGCTTCGGCGATGACGGTGCCGGGCGGATAGATGGCGGTGGCGCCGGCGGCGTACAGCTCGTCGAAGTCGCCAGGGGGGATGACCCCGCCGACCACGATCATGATGTCCGGACGGCCCACCTCGGCCAGCGCGTCGCGCAGCGCCGGGACCAGGGTGAGATGCCCGGCCGCCAGCGAGGACACCCCGACGACGTGGACGTCGTTGTCGGCGGCCTGCCGGGCCACCTCGTCGGGAGTGGAGAACAGTGAGCCGACGTCGACATCGAAGCCGATGTCGGCGAAGGCGGTGGCGATGACCTTCTGGCCGCGGTCGTGTCCGTCCTGACCCATCTTGGCGACCAGGATGCGGGGCTGGCGGCCGTCCGCCTCGGCGAAGCGCTCCACCAGCCGGGTGGCCTCGGATAGTGCGGTGATGCTTCCTCCTGCCCCGACCTCGTCGCGATACACCCCGGAAATGGTGCGGATCTCGGCCTGGTGGCGGCCGTAGACCTTCTCCAGCGCGTCGGAAATCTCCCCGACGGTGGCCTTGACCCGGGCGGCGTTGATGGCCAGCGCCATCAGGTTATTGCCCAGCCCGTCCTCGCCGGCCTGGTTCGGATCAGCGGCGGCCCGGGTCAGCTCGGCCAGCGCAGCCTGCACCGCGGCGTCGTCCCGTTCGGCCCGCAGCTGTTCCAGCTTGGCCAGCTGCTCGGTACGCACCCGGTTGTTCTCGACCTTGAGCACCTCGATATCGGTCTGCTCGTCGACCTGGTACTTGTTGACGCCGATCACCGGCTGCTGCCCGGAGTCGATCCGGGCCTGGGTCCGCGCCGCCGCCTCCTCGATGCGCAGCTTCGGGATGCCGTCGCTGATCGCCTGCGCCATGCCCCCGTGTGCGGCCACCTCGGCGATGTGGGCGCGCGCCCTTTCGGCGAGTTGGTGGGTCAGCCATTCGAGGTAATACGAGCCGCCCCACGGATCGATCGGGCGGGTGGTGCCGGATTCCTGCTGAAGCAGGAGTTGGGTGTTGCGGGCGATTCGGGCCGAGAAATCGGTGGGCAATGCCAACGCCTCGTCGAGGGCGTTGGTGTGCAGCGACTGAGTGTGGCCCTGGGTGGCGGCCATCGCCTCGATGCAGGTGCGCGCCACATTGTTGAAGGGGTCCTGGGCGGTGAGCGACCAACCGGAGGTCTGCGAATGGGTGCGCAGTGACAGAGATTTCGAGCTTTTGGGCCCGAATCCCGCCACCAGCTCGCTCCACAGCAGCCGGCCGGCACGCAGCTTGGCGACCTCCATGAAGAAGTTCATTCCGATGCCCCAGAAGAAAGACAGCCGGGGGGCGAACTTGTCGATGTCCAGGCCGGCATCGACGCCGGCTTTGAGGTAGTCGACGCCGTCGGCCAGGGTGTAGGCGAGTTCGAGATCGGCGGTGGCACCGGCTTCCTGGATGTGGTAGCCGGAGATCGAGATGGAGTTGAATTTCGGCATCTTGGCGCTGGTGTAGCCGAAGATGTCGGAGATGATCCGCATGGACGGCTTGGGCGGATAGATGTAGGTGTTGCGGACCATGAACTCTTTGAGGATGTCGTTCTGGATGGTCCCGGCGAGCTTCTCCGGCGGTACACCCTGTTCCTCAGCGGCCACGACGTAGAGCGCGAGGATGGGCAGTACGGCGCCGTTCATGGTCATCGACACCGACACCCCGCCGAGGTCGATCCCGTCGAACAACTGGCGCATGTCCAGGATCGAGTCGATGGCCACCCCGGCCATCCCGACATCGCCCTGCACCCGCGGGTGATCGGAGTCGTAGCCGCGGTGGGTGGCCAGGTCGAACGCCACGGAAAGACCCTTCTGCCCGGCCGCGAGGTTGCGCCGGTAGAAGGCGTTGGAATCCGCCGCGGTGGAGAAGCCGGCGTACTGACGGATGGTCCAGGGCTGGTTGACGTACATGGTGGGGTACGGGCCCCGGATGAACGGCGGCTCACCCGGGAAGCTGTCCAGCGGGTAGCCGGCCGCGACCGCCGCGTCCCGGTCGGCGCCGATGAAGAGCGGCTTGACGACGATCCCTTCGGGGGTGTGCCAGTCCAGTTGCTCGGCGGCGTAGCCGTGGGCACGGGCGGCTGCGTCGACATGCTCGGCGGCGGCGGCCCGGGTGGGCTCCGACCAGATCGGCTCGGTGTCGTCGTCGCGCCATTGCACGTCGGCGAAACTCGGTACCGCCGCGACGTCGGAGTGCGTCATGTCAGGCTCCCAGCTTGGTCAGCAGCGCCGAGAGTGCTTCGACGGCATCGATTGTCGCGGTGAGATAGCCGTCGGGCCGCCCTTCGGCGGGGATACCGGCGACGGCCTTCTCCGGTCCGGCCAGGTAGATCTGTTGCAGTCCGGCGGCGCGGGCAGCCGCCACCAGTTCGCCGGCCTCCGCGCCGTAACGGGCGTCGGTGCCGCAGACGACGGCCACCGTGGTGCCGGCGTCCCCGATGGCCTGCGCCAGGCGGCCGGGGGTCACCGTGCCGGGGTTGACCGCCTCGATACCGCCGGAGGCCAGCAGGTTGGCGGCGAAGGAGGCCCGAATGTTGTTCTCCGCCAGCGGACCCAGCGGCAATAGCACGGCCTTCGGCCGCGCACCGGTGCGCTGCAGGTAGGCGTCGGAGCGGTCGCGCAGCGCCTCGTACGCGGCCGCGTACCGGCTGCCCGCCGGGGACGGGGCGGCGGGAGGCAGCGGGACCTCGGCGAGATTGGGGTACTCGTTGACACCGGTCACGGCTTTGCGGCGGTGCGCGATGTCGTCGGCGCGGCGGACGCCGACGGCGTCGATCTGCTCGGCGAGGTAGTCGCCGGCGCGCCGGAAGCCGCCGCGGGATTCGATCTGCTGGAAATACGACCATGCCTGCGCGGCAAGTGTTTCGGTGAGGTCCTCGACGAACCAGGAGCCGGCCGCCGGGTCCAGTACCCGACCGAGGTGGGACTCCTCCAGCAGCAGCAGCTGGGTGTTCCGGGCGATGCGCCGGGCGAAATCGGCAGTGACGCCGGGAAATCCGCCCGGGATGGCCGCGTCGAACGGTAGGACCGTAACCGTGTCCGCTCCCCCGACCCCGGCGCCGAACGTCGCGACGGTGGTGCGCAGCATGTTCACCCACGGGTCGCGCTGCGTCGTCATCGCCCATGAGGTGACCGCGTGCACGCGCGCCGCCCCGCTGTCCGGACGGCCCAGCACCGCGGCGATGCGGCCCCAGAGCTGGCGGGCGGCGCGGAATTTGGCGATGGTCATGAACTGGTCGTCGTCGGCGACCAGCCGGAAACTGATCTGCCGCAAGGCCTGCGCCACCCCGAGGCCGGATTCGGTGAGCACCCGTAGGTAGTCGCATGCGGCGGCCATCGCACCGGCAAGCTCCCAGCTGGCGCTCGCGCCGCGGTTGTGGAACGCCGGACCGTCGACGGTGACGGCCCGCACCCCGGGCCGGCCGGCGGCGGCCCGGGCCATCTCGGCCACCTCGTCGAGGGTGGGCGACGGGCGTCCGCTCAGGGCCGCGGTCAGCGGATCGGCGCCGAGGTCGATCGACATCTGGGCGCGTCTGCTGTCGTCGGCGCCCGCGATGAGGCCCATGATGGCCTCGGCGGCGGCAGTGAAGTCGGCGCCGGCCTCGACGATCACCGGGGCCAGGTCCAGGTAGACGCCCTCCAGCCAGCGGTCCACGTCGGCAACCGGGATGTCGGTGCCGCCGACCCGCAGCACCAGCGCGCTGGTTCCCTTGACCAGGGCGTCGAGCACCTCGGCGTTGCCCTCGGCAGAGCCGCCGGAGAACCCCGGCGCGGGGAACTGCTCGGCGACCTTCCAGCCGGCCAGCACGTCGCGGTTACGGTCGCCGCCGCGCACATAGGGCCACTCGCCGGGCAGCGGCGGCTCCGGCAACGCGTCGAGCGCGGTGTAGAGCGCACGGACCGGAAAGCCCTCGTAGGTGGGCGATTCCAGCAACCGCTCCGGTTCGTCAGTGTCCGTCTCGTCGCCCCCGGAGTCGCGACGGCTCTTTGCCAGCACGTCGCCGACGGCGGCACGCCACCGGGCGCGAGCCTGCTCCAGGCCTTCCTCCGTGACTGGGGACACCGGCAGCTCCTGTGATCGTCGGGCGGCATCCGCAATCGGCGCGCGCACGTTCCTCAGGCTAAATCAGGTCGGGTCCGGGGACCGCAGCGGGCAGCCCGATATCGTGGTCCGGATGAGCTCATCCGTGTTGAGGCGCGGCCTGAGCATCCTGCGTGACGCGGCATCGGCGACGGTGGCCACCGGACGGCAGGTCAGCCGCACCCGCATCCTGCTGACCGGCCTGGCGGTGGCCGTGGCGGTGGCCGTCGTGGTACTGGTCCCGTTGCCCACGGCGGTGCAGCTGCGCGACTGGGCGACGTCGCTGGGACCGTGGTTCCCGCTGGCGTTTCTGGCCGCCCACATCGTGGTGACCGTCTTGCCGTTCCCCCGCACCGCGTTCACCCTCGCCGCCGGTCTGCTGTTCGGCCCCATGCTGGGGGTGGCGATCGCGGTGACGGCCAGCACCGTCAGCGCCCTGCTCGCGCTGTATCTGATTCGGGCGCTGGGCTGGCAGCTGAGCAACCTGGTGAGCCACCCTCGGGTCGATGGGCTCGACGCACGACTCCGGGCGCGGGGTTGGCCGGCCGTGTTGTCACTGCGCCTGATCCCGGCGGTGCCGTTCTCCGTCCTGAACTATGCGGCCGGCGCGTCTTCAGTGGAGGCCCGTCCCTATTTCCTGGCCACGCTGTTCGGCCTGATCCCCGGGACGGCCGCCGTCGTGATCCTCGGCGATGCAATGACCGGCAACGTCAGTCCACTACTGGTGCTGGTGTCGCTGTGCACCGCCGCCGTCGGCCTTGCCGGGCTGGTCTACGAGATCCGGCGACACGGAACCTCGGCGTCATCGGCGCAGGTAGGCCCTACAGAACGCCCAGGATTACCGCGGTAGCCGGAATGTTGCATCGGTTGCGCAGATCGGTGCCAGGGGCCCGGATGGCGTCCAGTTCCGATTTGATCTGAGGATTGGCCGCGAAATAGTCCTGCGCCTGAGCCTTGATCGCCTCCTTGGACTGACCCTGCAAGCCCGACAGGAAGTTGTTGACGTCCGGGTGGGTGAAGAGGTACGCCGTCATCGCGGCGGCGACCCCGGTTTCGACGCCGGTGATGTCGGCGACCGTGCAGCCCGGCACCACAGGGGCCGGATCAGCCAGGGCGGGCGCAGCCAGGACCATCACCGCTGCCCCGGCAGCGATCATCGGCACCGCCGTCCGAGTGAGCAAAGTTGTCAGTGTCATCGCCGTCCCCTCAAAATTGTGGTCCGGGTCAGCTTAGGGCAGCCGCATCGGACGCTCGACCGCCTCGGGAGGAGTTTGCCGGTAAACTTCCGCCTGTCGACGTAAGGACACCCATGCAACGCATACGACACGCAATGGCCCTGGTGGCCGGCGGGGCCGGTCTCGCCGTCGCCGTTTTCGCCGCCCCCGGCGCCGCGGCCGACGAACTGCTGCCCGATTGCGACGAATCCGGCACTGTCATCGACGCTGACGGGCCCACGAACTGCGCGAATCCCGGCAATGTGGCGGATGTGGAGAATTACCCGGTCGATGAGGCGCACTACGGCTTCCCCAGCCACGGCTTTTTTCCCTGATCAGTCGCCCGTTCGCCCACTGATCGCGTCGGGTGCTGACTCCTCCGGCGCGCCGAGCAGGTCCGGCGCGCTGACCACGGGCAGCGACGCCTGAGCCTGAGCCTGAGCATTGCGCACGGCCGCGGCGACCGCCGGATCGCTCTGGATGGTGAACCAGTCGGCGACCTCTTCGGAGTCGTCCTGCGGGGGCTGCTCGGTGTCCATCGGCGAAGGCTGGTAGCGGAACACCCCGTCAGACCCCGGCGCGCCGAGCATTTTGGTGAAACCCTGCAGCGCGGAACCGAAATCGCTGGGCACCAGCCACACCTTGTTGGCTTCGCCCTTGGCCATCTGCGGCAGCGTCTGCAAGTACTGGTAGGCCAGCAGCTCCGGGGTGGGCCGGCCCTTCTTGATCGCCGCGAAGGTCTTCTCGATTGCTTTGGCCTGGCCCTGGGCCTGCAGATACTGGGCTGCCCGCTCGCCCTCCGCCCGCAGGATCCGGGACTGCCGCTCGCCCTCGGCAGCCAAAATAGCGGCCCGCTTGCCGCCTTCGGCCGCCAGGATCTGCGCTTCCCGGGTGCCCTCGGCGGTGAGGATCATCGCGCGCTTCTCCCGATCGGCGCGCATCTGCTTCTCCATCGAGTCCTGGATCGACGGCGGCGGGTCGATGCTGCGCAGCTCCACCCGAGCCACCCGCAGACCCCAGCGATTGGTCGCCTCGTCGAGCACACCGCGCAGCTGGGCGTTGATCTTGTCGCGGCTGGTCAGCGTCTGCTCCAGCGTCATGCCGCCGACGACGTTGCGCAGCGTCGTGGTGGCCAGCTGCTCGACGCCGACGATGTAGTTGTTGATCTGATACACCGCGGCCTGCGGGTTGGTCACCTGGAAATACACCACCGTGTCGATGTTGACGGTGAGGTTGTCCTCGGTGATCACCGGCTGCGGCGGGAACGACACCACCCGCTCCCGCAGGTCCACCCGCGCCCTGATGCGGTCGATGAACGGGATGAGCAGCGTCAGCTGGCCGGAGATGGTCTTGCTGTAGCGGCCGAGGCGCTCGATGACGGCGGCTTCAGCCTGCGGGATCAGGGCCACGGACTTGGCCACCACGATCACAGCGAAAATCACCAGCACCGCCAGCAGCACGAAGCCTGTCGCGGCTGTATCCATATTCGGTTCCTCCCCTAGGCGTTGCGCCAGACGACGGCGGTCGCGCCGTCGATGTGCATCACGGTCACCTGCTCACCGGGCTCGTAGCTGTCGTTCTCGTCGAGCGGGCGAGCCGTCCAGACCTCGCCCTCGAGCTTGACGCTGCCCCGCTGACCGTCGACCCGGTCCAGCACCAGCGCGTGCTTGCCCTCCAGCTCCCGGATGGGTTCCGCAGGCTCCCGACCCAATGCCAGCCGCCGCCGCGCTGTGGGGCGCACCAGCGCCAGCAGCAGCACCGATACCACCAGGAACACCACCCCGTCGGCCCACAACGGCAGGCCGAGCAGCCAGGACGATCCGGCCGCGGCGACCGCCCCGCCGCTGAGCATCAACAGGGACAAGTCTCCCGTGAGCGTCTCGGCGGCTGCCAAGCCGAGCGCGACCACCAACCAGATCAGTGGCGCGTACATAACGCCACGATACGCGCCGCCGGTGCGGTGCGCCGGGGGCTGCGAAGGGCCCGGCCGGGGGTGGCGGAAGCCACTACACTCACGACCA
>JAULZA010000003.1:0-8282 GCA_032117575.1 Mycolicibacterium sp. | reverse complement strand
GCTCGTGCTGCTGGGCGAACCGCCCGGCGGCCGTCCACTCCGCCCGGCCCTCCGCCCGGCCGAGCCGCTGCAGGGCCAGCGGGTCGACACCGCGTTCGGCGCAGCGGGCCAGCAGGTCACGCAGTTCAGTGGCGAACCCGGCGGTGGTCAACGCGGGCCGCAGTTCCCGCGGCCAGCCTGCCGCGCCGTCCTCCAGGTCGCCGGCGAGCAGGTCGCGGATGACGGCGTCCTGCTCGGCCCCGGTGACCAGCCGCGGCGGCGGGTCACCGGCGCGTTCGGCGGCCTTGCGCAACACCCCGAAGGCGTAGCTGTGCAGCGACCGCACCAACGGTTCCCGCACCACCGCCAACTCCCGCGACCCGGCGTTGAGCAACCGCGCGGTGAGCGCGCCGCGGGTTTCGGCGGTGAGCCGACCCGACCCGGTCAGCAGCAGCACCGACTCCGGGTCTAGCCCGGCGGCGATCCGCGCGGCCGCGGCCTCGACCAGCAGGGTGCTCTTCCCGGTGCCCGGGCCGCCCAGCACCCGGACGGTGCCGCGCGCGCCCGCGCGCAGCAGGTCGGCGGGCTGGGGAAGGCTCACCCCCGCATGACACCACGGGGGTCCGACAGAACCGCGCTACGACACCGCCGAACTACAGATCGAACACCTGGTTGGGCCTGGGCACCGTTGCCTGCCAGCTCAATTCGCGGTCCAGCCGCCGGCGCAACGCGTCGGCCGCCGGCGGCTCACCGTGCACCACGAACACTCTGCGCGGCGGGGCGGTGAATCCCGATGCCCAGCGGATCAGTTCGTCGGCGTCGGCGTGCGCCGAGAGCATCTTCAGATCGGCGACCTCGGCGTTGATGCGGACCCACTCGCCGAAGATCCTGATCTGCCGTTCACCGGCGGCGATGGAGGCACCCCGGGTGCCCGGCACCTGATAGCCGGTGACCGCGATGGTGTTACGCGGATCCGGGGCGAAGGCCTTGAGGTGGTGCAGAATACGGCCGCCGGTGGCCATCCCGCTGGCCGAGATCACGATCTTGGGTTCGCGGCTCTCGGAGATCTTTCTGGACTGCTCGGCGTCGCGGGTGTACGAGGCGATATCGCACATGCCCTGGTAGATCTCCGGCCCCAGGCGGTGGTCGTCGGGGAACCGGCCGAGCAGATCGCTGGCGTTGATCGCCATCGGGCTGTCCAGGTAGACCGGGACGTCGGGAAGCCGGCCGGCGCGGCGCAACTGCCACAGGTAATACAACAGGGTCTGCGCCCGGCCCACCGCGAAGGCCGGCACCACGACGGTCCCGCCGCGCTGCACCGTCGTCGCGATCACCCGGCCCAGCGCCTCGGCCGGGTCGGCGCGCTCGTGGACCCGGTCGCCGTAGGTGGATTCCATCACCAGGTAGTCCGCCGCGGTGACCGGATCCGGGTCGAGCATCACCGGGTCGTCGTAGCGGCCCAGATCGCCGGTGAACACGATACGGCGGCCGTCCCAGTTCACCTCCACCGTCGACGCCCCGAGGATGTGCCCGGCGCGGCGGAACGTCACGGCCGCCCCGATGTCGGGGAGTTCGGAGGCCGCACCGAACGGCCGGGTGGTGAACAGTTTCAGGGCCTGTTCGGCGTCCTCGCTGTCGTAGAGCGGCTGGGCGGGGTGGTGCTTGCTGGCCTTGTGCTTATTGAGGAACGCCGCGTCGCGCTCCTGCAGGTAAGCGCTGTCACGCAGGATGATGTCGGCGACGGCCGCGGTGGCGGCGGTTGACACGATCGGCCCGCTGAACCCCTCGCGGACGAGCCGGGGCAGATAGCCGGTGTGGTCGAGGTGGGCGTGGGTGATGACGACGGCGTCGATGCTGGCCGGGTCGACTGCCAGCGGTTCCCAGTTGAGTTCACGCAGGTTTTTCACACCCTGGAACAGGCCGCAGTCCACCAGGATTCGGCTGCCGTTGCTGTCCAGCAGGTGCTTCGAGCCGGTGACCGTGCTGGCCGCACCGAGGCTTGTGAGCGTCAGATCCCCCATGCTGGCAGCATAAGGCCCGTGCTGCACGTCAACCGATACGGCCCGCCCGGCGCGGCGCGGGTGCTGATGATCCACGGGCTGACCGGGCACGGCGCCCGCTGGCGCACCCTGGCTACGACGTATCTGCCCGAATTCGGCGTGCTGGCACCTGATTTGATCGGACATGGCCGGTCGTCGTCGGTGGCGCCGTGGACCATCGATGCCAACGTCGCGGCGCTGGCGACGCTGGTGGAAGAGCAGGCCGACGGACCCGTGGTGCTGGTGGGCCATTCCTTCGGCGGGGCGGTGGCGCTGCACCTGGCGTCGGCGTGCCCGGACCTGGTGGCGGGCTTGGTGCTGCTGGACCCCGCGGTGGCGCTGGACGGGCAGTGGATGCTCCAGATCGCCGAGGCCATGATGGCCTCCCCCGACTACACCGATCCGGCTGAGGCCCGCACCGAAAAGTCCACCGGCGTGTGGGCCGACGTTGCGCCCGCCGAACTGGATGCCGAGATGGAGCAGCATCTGATCGCACTGCCCAACGGCCGCTACGGCTGGCGGGTGTTCATCCCGGCGATGATGTCGTACTGGAGTGAGCTGGCGCGCGATATCGCCCTGCCGCACAAGGGAACCCGGACCGTGCTGGCGCGCGCGGAGTTCAGCGACCCGCCGTATGTCACCGAGAAGCTGATCGGGGCGCTGTCAGCGCAACTCGGTGCCGACTTCACCCTTGAGGAGTTCGGCTGCGGGCACATGGTGCCGTTGGCCGAACCGGCGCAGACCGCGGCGCTCATTCGCGACCTGCTGGGCTGACTCCGGTGAAGATCACCGACGAGCAGGTGGAGTCGGTGCGGGCACTGGTGGCCTCGATTCCTCCCGGAAGGGTGGCGACGTACGGTGACATCGCCTGCGCCGCAGGGCTTTCCAGCCCACGGATCGTCGGGTGGATCATGCGGACGGATTCGCACGACCTGCCGTGGCATCGGGTGATCGGTGCGACGGGACGGCCCGTCGAGCATCTGGCGTCACGCCAGTGGGAACTGCTGCGCGCCGAAGGGGTGCTCGCGCACAACGGACGAATTTCGCTGACCGGGCCGGGCTCGGCGAGGCATGAATTCGCCGGCTAAACAGCCATCCGCACCAACGATGCGGTGCGCAGCAGACCGGCGAACGCCTCCGGGGTCGACCGAGGATGCAGCGTGTGCACCGCGAGCCGGAACATCAACGCCCGCAACAACATCTGCGGCCACTCCGGCAGATCACTCCACCGCTCGATCAACTCGTCGTCGGCCTCGCCCCAGGACAGCGCGTCGACGACGGCGACCCCGGCCGCCCAGGGCGCCGGCCGCCAGTACGGGGTGATGTCGGTGATCCCGGGTGCGGCGGTGCCGGCGAACAGCACCGTTCCGTAGAGGTCGCCGTGCACCAGCTGATTCGGACTGGTGGTGGGCCGGCGCAGCCCCGCCAACTGGGTGAGCAGTTCCATCGACTGGGTGCGGTCGCGCGCGTCGGGCAACTGCGGCGCGCCGGGCGGAAGCGACTTCAGCGGCCGGTCTTCCCAGGCCGCCCGGTCGGCGACGGTGAACACGTCGACCTCGTTCCACGGCGGCACCGGCGCCTGGGTGAGGAAGCGGGGACGCTCCAGCGTCGCGGTCACCTCGTGCAGACGTATTCCCACCGACACCACCTCGTCGTGGCGTGCCTCGGGGGCGCCGGCGACATGGGTGTCGGCCCGCCAGCCCGCCACCACGTAGCGGCCGTCGGTCGAGCGCACCGGGCGGGCCAGCCGCAGACCGTCGACGAACATCGTCTCGCGAACCTTGGCCGACCAGGCCGCGCGGGGATGGTCGGCGATCAGCGACAGCACGATCTCCCCGCAGCGCCAGCCGCCGTCCCACCCGGACTCCAGCGGGACCGGCTGTGCACCCTTGAGACCGAACGCGACCAGCACATGGTCGGGCGGCGGCTCGTCGATCACATGGTCAGGGTAAAGCGTGCCGTCACCGGCAGGCCGTCAGTACGTGGCCATGTCGGGATCGAATTGCCGGGCCCATGCCGTGATACCGCCCCGCAGGTGCAGTGCGTCGGTGATTCCGGCCGCCTTGAGCGCAGCCAGCGCCTGCGCCGAACGCGTCCCGCTCTTGCAGTACAGCACCGGAATACGGCCCGCGGGCAGCAGCGCCGGGCCGTCGGCGGACTCCAGCACCGACTTGGGGATCAGCCGGGCGCCGTCGATGCGGTTGATCTCCCACTCGCCCGGCTCACGGACGTCGATCAGAGTGACCGCGGCACCGGAGTCCAGCAGGTCCTTCAGTTCAGCGGGGGTGAGTCCGTGGTCGGCGTCGTCGGCGGTGGCGGCGCCGCAGAGGACGTAGTCGGCCAGCGCGGTGATCGGCGGGGCTTGCGGGTCCTTGCGGATCGCAATGGTGCGGTGCGACATCGCCAGGGCGTCGTAGATCAGCAACCGGCCCAGCAGAGATTCGCCGATGCCGGTGATCAGTTTGACGGCTTCGGTGCCCATCACCGCGGCGATCGAGGCGCACAGCAGGCCCAGCACGCCGCCCTCGGCGCAGGACGGCACCAGCCCCGGTGGCGGCGGGTCGGGATAGAGGTCCCGGTAGTTCACCCCCCGACCGTGCGGGGCGTTCTCCCAGAACACCGACACCTGGCCGGTGAACCGGTAGATCGAACCCCACACGTAGGGCTTGCCGGCCAGCACCGCGGCGTCGTTGACCAGGTATCGGGTGGCGAAGTTGTCCGCGCCGTCGATGACGAGGTCGTATTCGGCGAACACCTCGACGGCGTTGGCCGGCTCCAGCCGGTACGGATACGCCCGCACGGTGACCAGCGGGTTGACCTCGGCGATGGCGTCGCGGGCGCTGTCGACTTTGAGCCGGCCGATGTCGGACTGGCCGTGGATGATCTGGCGCTGCAGGTTGGACTCCTCGACCACGTCGAAGTCGACGACGCCCAGCGTCCCGACACCGGCGGCCGCCAGGTACAGCAGGGCGGGCGAACCCAGTCCCCCGGCCCCGATGACGAGGACGCGCGCGTTCTTCAGGCGTTTTTGGCCCTGCGGGCCGACGTCGGGCAGCAGCAGATGCCGGCTGTAGCGGGCGATTTCCGCGCGGCTCAGTTCAGCGGCAGGCTCGACCAGCGGCGGCAGGGGCACGGTTTCCATTGTCGCCGAGTGTGAGGTCTATGCACGCATTCGGCCTGCGCCGCCTGCAGAGGGCGCACACTCGGCGGGAACTGACTCCTCCTGCGTCGCCCCGCATCGCGCCCACCCCATTGCTTCGCTCCTCCGCGGCTCGTTCCTCGCCGCATCGTCGCTCAGCGTCAGGCGATCGGATACGGCCAGGAGTTGAACCGGCAGGTCTTGCCGTCCGGCTGCACCGAACCCGGGTCGAAGCGGCTGGCGTCGTTGTCGGAGGTGGAGAACGTCTGCTGCATCATGATCGGCGCCAAACCGCCGTTGCGTTCGCACGGCTCGTGGGCGTTGTAGCCGATGGCGTGGCCCACCTCGTGGTTGATCAGGTACTGCCGGTAAGAGCCGATGTCGCCCTGGAACGGCACCGCGCCCCGCACCCAGCGGGCCAGGTTGATGAACACCCGCGGCTCGGCGTTGGCACCGTAAATCGGGTTGTAGCAGGAGGTTTCGATCTGGATCTCATACCCGCAGCCCTCCCGCACGGTGACCGGCGAGGTGAGCGACACCCGGAAGTCCGGCTTGGCGGCGGGGTCGTCGGTGCGCTGGAAAGCGAACTGCGGGTTGTGCGTCCAGCTCTTCGGGTTGGCCAGCGTCTCGGTCACCATCCGGGCGAACCCGTCGTCGCCGCCGAAGGACGACGTGTCGACACCGTCCTCCACCTCGACGGTGTAGGTGAACGTCTTGGCGGTGCCCAGACCCACCTTCGGCGAGGTGCCGGGGACCATATGCCAGGTCTTGGCGCCGGCCTCGGTGAACGGCCCACCCGCCGGCAGGATGCCGGTGGGCAGGCTGGCGTCGAACTCGGTCAGTCCGCGCGGCGGGGCGCCGATAATGCTGGTGCCGGCCGAGCCGATGGTCGGCGGACCCTTCACCGGTTCCTCGGCGACCGGAACCACGGTGCCGGTCATGGTCTGGTAGAGCACCACACCGGTGAGGACCACCAGCAGCGGCAGGGCGTAGGCCCGCCAGCCGTAGGTGGACAGGAACCGGCCGAGCCAACTCTGTTTGCGCACGTCAGCGGGGTCGTCACGATCGGCGCCGGGCCGGCCGGCGTCCCCTGCCATCGGGTCGGCCATCGGGTCGCGCAACGCGCGCAGCGGCTGGTTCCACTCGCTGTGCAACACCGGCACGCCGCCCCCACCCCGCGGCCCCGACTCGTTTGTCACGGACCCAGGATGGCATAACCCGCGGTGTGACGACTCCCGGGCGCGCCCGTGTCGGGGCCGCCAGGCGGCACGGCGGGGCCCAATGGAGCGGCTAGTGCGGATAGTAATGTCGTTAGATCGACACTTCGAGGGGCCCGGTGAGCAACCTGACCGACGCGGCTGCGCGTAAGCACGCCCGCGGCGGACGGCTGCCCCGGGGCGAGCGACGGGATCAGCTGCTCGCCACCGCCAGCGAAGTCTTCGTCGACCGCGGCTATCACGCCGCCGGCATGGACGAGATCGCCGACCGGGCCGGGGTCAGCAAACCGGTGCTCTACCAGCACTTCTCCAGCAAACTCGACCTGTATCTGGCGGTACTGCAGCAGCACGGCGACATCCTGATGGCCGGGGTGCGCCAAGCGTTGCGCACCACCACCGACAACCGGCAGCGGCTGCGCTCCGCCGTGCAGGCCTTCTTCGACTTCATCGAGCACGACAGTCAGGGCTACCGGCTGATCTTCGAGAACGACTACGTCACCGAGCCGCAGGTGGCCGCGCAGGTGAAATCCGCCATCGAAGCGAGCACCGACGCGGTGTTCGATCTGATCAGCCAGGACTCCGGGCTGGATCCGCACCGCGCGCGGATGATCGCCGTCGGCCTGGTGGGTATCAGCGTGGACTGCGCGCGGTACTGGATCGGCGCGGACCGGCCGATCTCCAAGGAGGACGCCGTCGAAGGGACGGTGCACTTCGCCTGGGGCGGACTGTCCCACGTGCCGCTGGCGCGGGGCTAGAAACTGCGCGGCTAGAAACTTAAGACGGCGAGACGACGCCGAAGCCGACCCGCCGCACGTCGGCGGCACCGATCTCGACGTAGGCGATCTTCGCGGTCTGCACCAGGAAGCGGCGGCCCTTGTCGTCGATCAGGCTCAGCACTCCGGTGTCACCCTGGGCGAGAGCCTCCTTGATCTGGTGCTCCACCACCTCGGGCATATCCGCGCTGTTGAAGATCAGCTCCCGCGGGCTGTCCGAGACACCGATCTTGACCTCCACGCCGGCCCCTTTCCTCAAGCTCGTCTGCAAGCAGGCTAGTGGACGCCGGATCGCGCTGGTGCGGCGTGCCGCCCGGGAACGCAAACAACGTGGTCAAGCTGCGGTAACAGGATGGCCACGCCGCGTGCGCCGGGTCGGGGCGCGGACCGGGCCGTCCTTAGCCTGGCGTGGTGATCGAGGATCGACGCACACACTGGCCCCGGGTGGCGATGACCGCGCTCGCCGTCGGGGCGACCGCCGCCGCGGTCATGTGCGTCATCACGGCCGGCGACCCGGGCACCGGCACGCTGACCGGCACGGCGATCCGGACCGTCGTCGCCACCGCCGGGCCGGAAACCGCGCACCCGGCGGCGCAGGCCGTCACCGTCACGGTGCAACCGCATGCCCAGTCGGAGGTGCCGGTACGGGTGGAACCCGGCCCAGCCCCTGCCGGGCAGCCGCCGGTGGATCTGCGCCAGATCGTCTACACCGTCGACGGCAACCAGCGACCCGACGACCCGGTGACCGTGGTCTTCGCCGACGAGACCGGCGCACTGCGCACGCTGGAGAACGTGACGCTGCCCTGGAGCATGACGATCGTCCCCACCCTGCCGGTCAACTACGTCTACGCCACCAGCCGGGGCAGCCAGCTCAACTGCTGGATCACCGACGCCGGCGGGACGGCCGCGGTGTCACGCACCGACTTCAGCACCAGCACGGCCTGCAACCGCTGATCGCCCTCACGCAGACGCGCGAGGTAGCGACGGGTCTTCTCGCGAAGGGACGCTCGCGGTCGGGGTCCGAATAACGCGGTGTTGGACGCCGGGGTGCTCAGCGCCGAGTCGAACCAGTCGTCGAATCCGGCGCCCGAGTGCCCCGTTGACCCCGGGCAGCGGCGAGTCCACGTCGTACTCG
>JAULZA010000002.1:0-18503 GCA_032117575.1 Mycolicibacterium sp. | reverse complement strand
AACCGCGACGGTGGGAACGATTGCATTGGAACCCTTAACCATTCAAGCACCGGTCGCACACCCTAGTATCCATCGCCGAGTCCTCCCGCCCCGAAAGTCAGTCCAAGACGCTATGCAGGTACGCAGAGGCAGCTCTTCCCACCGAAGCACCTAGCTCGCCCCCCTCCGCAGCGCCGACAAACCCTCCGCCGGCGGCACCGCGGAGTCCGCCCACGACCTCAGCGAGCCCCTCTTGACCAGGAGGCGCTGCAAACTTGCCCAACCCCGCCACGAGCCGGGCACCGTTAGCAGCGCCCAAAGCCGCGCCAACGCTGCCGAACTGAATCGCACCAACCGTCTTAGGCACGACGTCGATCAATGTGTTCTTCCAACCCTTGTGGTTAGCGAGGTCCTCCTTGCCCTCCGTTCCGGCTTTCAAGACCTCCCCGGCAGTTCCCAGCCGACCCATCCACTTGCCGAACACACCTGATTCTTCTAGCGGAATCTTGGGACTGATCGGATGTCTCTGCGCCTCCTTGGCGGTCTGCTCGATGACGTCCCCCTCGAGTCCGAACCGATCGAGTTCCTCGGGATCGAGCGGGGCTGGTGCCCAGCTGGGTGACGGCGACGGCATGGGAGAAGGTTCGGATGAAGTGGCCCGGTCCTCGACCGGGTCGTCGGGTGTGCCCGGATGGGGGACAGGCGGCGCGGTCTTGAAGTCGACCAGCTGCACCGTCGTGCTTACGTCCTGGGACTCGGGGAAACACCGCGGCGCCCAGTCCGGAGGTGGCGGCGGTCAAGCTCGCGGCGACTTCGGTGTCGGTGGCTACCAAGGTGCCGACGGTCGCGCGGAGGTCGGTGGCGATGGCCTCGGCCTGGGCTTGCCGGGCAGCGGCCGTGATCGGATCGAAGAGGCCGGGGCAGGTGACCGAAAAGTCCTCGCCTACGACGAAACCCGCCTCGTGAGCGGAATCAACGATGCGCAGCACGGCGCTGCGGGCGTAGTCGATCTGATTGGCTCCAGTGCGTGCGATCTGGGCGGCGGCGTGCAGCTCGTCAGCTAGGCCAATGACTGTCAGTCGGTCGGCGTGCGCACGCGCGAAGGCGGCGTCGGCGGCGGCGCCTTCCCAGGCTGGGCCTCCGGGAACTCCGATCTGGTTGGCGAGCTCTGTGAAGCTGTCCTCCCAGACCACCGCGGCGCGGGTCCAGTGAACGGCAGCCTCAGTGAGGTACTCGGTGTTCCAGCTTCGGACCTGTGACAAGGTCGGAATCCCCCCGGCGGCAGTCATCAGAACTCCGGCGACACACTTGTCAATCGGGCCGAGGAATCTGTGTCGTGCATCGCGTAGATCGCTGCGGCAGAGTTCAGCTTTTGCGAGCTGGCGCCCATCCGCACAGACAGTGCTTCGCCGCTCATTCCGATCGGGGCGTGGATGGCGGCGACGGCGACGGCCGATCCCTGACCCGTGGCGGTAGGCACACCAGGCATTGAGGACACAGCGACCTTGCCTGCCCCCTCAGCGCCGTCGGCGCGACGCTTGGACACACCAACCCCCAAACACAAAGGCCACGACCTCTTCCGAGTTCGTGACCTAAGCGCTCGCAGTTCGAAAGAACCGCTCTCTGTGGGCGAAGGGGGACTTGAACCCCCACGTCCCGAAGGACACTGGCACCTGAAGCCAGCGCGTCTGCCATTCCGCCACTCGCCCTAAACGCTGTGGGAGCCTATCACGCACCCCGTGCCCGTCCCCAACTGAGCCCGCCCTTCAAAGCCGCGACTCACCCTTCGCCGCTAACCGACTGACCTGCGCTGATGCAACACCCCGCGGTTTCCTGCAGCCGCTGCGCCGACCTCGGCGCATACCATGTACCTCAAGGAGCGGAACGCAGTGATGCAGCGGGTGGGGGAATCGAGGTAGGCGGTTCAGATGGGTAACCAGAAGGGTCTGGTTCAACGCATCGAACGCATGCTGGAGCACGGCGTCAGTGACGCCTTCGCCCGAGTGTTCGGTGGGTCCATCGTGCCGCAGGAAGTCGAGTCGCTGCTGCGCCGGGAGGCCTCCGACAGCGTGCAGACCTTGCCCGGGGACCGGTTCCTGGCCCCTAATGAATACGTGATCACCCTGGGTGACACCGACCTGGAAAAGGTGAGCGCCGATCACGCGCTGACGTCGGACGTTTTCGCGACTCACCTGGCCGGCTACATCCGCGATCAGGGCTGGCAGACCTACGGTGATGTAGTAGTCCGGTTCGAACAGGCAGAAAGCCTGCACACCGGACAGTTCCGCGTACGTGCCGCTGTCAACCCCGACGCCAACCCCGACGCCGACCCCCGCCCGACCGCTCCAGCACCGGGCAAAGCACAATCGAACCACGCGCAACCCGCAGAACCAGGAGTCTCAGCGATGACCGACAACCCGAGCTACCGCGGCCAGGGTCGACCCGACGAGTACTACGACGACCAGTACGGACGTCCCCAGGACGAGCAGCGGGCCCCCGAGCCGCCCCGTCCCGCCTACCCCGACCAGGGCGGCTACCCCGATCCCTACGCCCAGGGCGGCTACCCGCCCCGTCCGGCCTACCCGGACCAGGGCGGCTACCCCGAGCAGGGCTACCAGCAGCCCGGATACGGCGGCGGCTACGGCGCTCCCGGTTACGACCAGGGCTACCGCCCGCCGGCCCCGCAGGGTTACGGCGCCCCGCAGTACGGCCCCCCGCCCGGTGGCGGCTACGCCCCACCGGCCGCCCCACCGGCTCCTGACTACGGCTACGGCCGTCCCGCCCCGGGCCGTCACGAGGACGCCGGCTACGGCGGTTACGAGCCCCAGCGCGGCGGCTACCCCGACCAGGGCTACCAGCAGCCGGGCTACGGGCAACAGAACTACGGCCAACAGAACTATGGCCAGCCCGGCTACGGCCAGCCCGGCTACGGCGGTTACGAGCAGGGTGGCTACCCGCCGCCCCCCGCACCGGCTGCCCCCGAGTACGACTACGGCCAGCCCGCCCCGGGTGGCTACGCGCCGCCGGCAGCGGGCGGCGACTACCCGGCCCCGTCGGCCGGCCACGCGGTGACCCTGCAGCTCGACGACGGCAGCGGCCGCACCTACCAGTTGCGCGAAGGCGCCAACGTGATCGGCCGTGGCCAGGACGCCCAGTTCCGGCTGCCCGACACCGGGGTGTCGCGCCGCCACTTGGAGATCCGCTGGGACGGCCAGACCGCCATGCTGCAGGACCTCAACTCCACCAACGGCACGACGGTGAACAACGCGCCGGTGCAGGAGTGGCAGCTGGCTGACGGCGACGTCATCCGGGTCGGCCACTCCGAGATCGTCGTCCGCGTTCACTGACGTCGGCGGCGGCACTGGCGCGGGGCGGGAGGCCTGGTGGCTTCAGCCTCGCGCAATCGGACGTCCAAGTATCCTGTGACGTTGCCGGTGTCGGCCCGGATTGCCGTGGTCCACGAGGCTTCCGCGACAGGACCACACAAAGGGGCGCTGCATGCAGGGATTAGTGCTGCAGCTGACGCGCGCAGGTTTCCTGCTGTTGTTGTGGATGTTCATCTGGTCGGTGCTGCGGATTCTGCGCACCGATATCTACGCGCCCACCGGCGCGGTGATGGTGCGTCGCGGCCTGGCCCTGCGCGGTGGACGCTCTCCGGGCCGGCAGAGCGGCAAGACCACCCCCCGCTACCTGGTGGTCACCGAGGGTGCCCTGGCCGGCACCAAGATCAGCCTGGGCAGCCAGCCGGTCTTGATCGGCCGGGCCGACGACTCCACGTTGGTCCTCACCGATGACTACGCCTCCAGCCGGCATGCCCGGCTGTCTCCGCGCGGGCCGGACTGGTTTGTCGAGGACCTCGGTTCCACCAACGGCACCTACCTGGACCGCTCCAAGGTGACGACGGCGGTGCGGGTTCCGATCGGTGTGCCGGTGCACGTCGGTAAGACAGTGATCGAGCTGCGCCCGTGACCCTCGCTCTCCGATACGCCGCGCGCAGCGACCGCGGGCTGGTGCGTGCCAACAACGAGGACTCCGTGTACGCGGGCGCCCGGCTGCTGGCCCTCGCCGACGGCATGGGCGGCCACGCCGCCGGGGAGGTGGCCTCCCAACTGGTGATCGCCGCGCTGGCCCACCTCGACGACGACGAGCCCGGCGGCGACCTGCTCGGAAAGCTGGAACGCTCGGTCTACGAAGGTAATTCGGCCATCGCCGAACAGGTCGAGCTGCACCCGGACCTGGACGGGATGGGCACCACCCTGACCGCCATCCTGTTCGCCGGGGACCGGCTGGGAATGGTCCACATCGGCGACTCGCGGGCCTACCTGCTGCGCGACGGTGAACTGACCCAGATCACCAAAGACGACACCTTCGTGCAGACGCTGGTCGACGAGGGCCGCATCACCGCCGAAGAGGCGCACACCCATCCGCAGCGCTCCCTGATCATGCGCGCGCTGACCGGCCAGGAAGTGGAGCCGACGCTGATCATGCGGGAGGCCCGCGAAGGCGACCGCTACCTGCTGTGCTCCGACGGCCTGTCCGACCCGGTGCGCCAGGACACCATTCTGGAAGCGCTGAAGATTCCCGACGTCGCCGACAGCGCCGACCGCCTCATCGAGTTGGCGTTGCGCGGCGGCGGCCCGGACAACGTCACCGTGATAGTGGCCGACGTCGTCGACCACGACTACGGCGGACAGACCCAGCCGATCATCGCCGGGGCCGTCTCCGGGGACGACGACCACCGGATCGCCCCGCCCAATACCTCCGCCGGACGGGCCTCGGTGATCGCCCCGCGCCCGCCCGCGCCGAAGCGCGCCGTACCCGAACCCGAACCCCCGCCGGTGAAGTCCCGGCGGCGGACGATCGTCGCGGCCGCGCTGGTGCTGCTCCTGCTGATCGCCGGAATCGGCTTGGGCTACCGGATCATTCGCGGCTACTACTACGTCGGCGCCCACGACGACCGTGTCGCGATCATGCGCGGCATCCAGGGCTCCGTGCTGGGCGTGCCGCTGCAGCAGCCGTACCAGCTGGGCTGCATCAACGACCGCGGCGAGCTGTCCCAGATCAGCTACGGCCAGGCCGATACCGCGCTGGGCTGCGAGCTGATGCGCCTGCAGGACCTGCGGCCCTCCGAGCGCGCCCAGGTGTCCGCCGGCCTGCCCGCCGGCAGCCTGGATGACGCCATCGGCCAGCTGCGCGAACTGGCCCAGGGATCGCTGCTGCCGCAGTGCGCGCCGGCCCCGGTGACGCCCCCGCCGTCGGCGGCCCCGCGCAGCGGATCCGGTGCGCCGGCGGCCCCGCCCACCTCGACATCGGCGTCCCCCAGTGCTCCGGCCAGCCCCACGGCCAGCCCCACGACGGCCACCACCTCCGGTGCGACCCCGGCCCCGCCGGCACCGACGACCACCGCACTGCCCGCGCCCCCGCAGAAGCCGGGCGTCGACTGCCGAGCGGCGGCGTGACGGCATGACTACCGCGCCACAGTCGCCGGTCCGGATCACCCCGCCGCTGCCGACCCGGCGGAACGCCGAACTGGGTCTGCTGTTCTTTGCCACCCTCGTCACCGGCACGGCCCTACTCATTGTGGAAGCCAACCAGGAGCAGGGCATCAGCTGGGATCTGCTGACTTACACGGCGGCCTTCCTGGTGCTGTTCCTGTGCGCGCACCTGGCGATCCGCCGCTTCGCCCCGTTCGCCGACCCGCTGCTGCTGCCGGTGGTCGCGGTGCTCAACGGGCTGGGGCTGGTGCTCATCCACCGCCTGGACCTGGTGCCCGGCGCGTCCGAAGGCCCCAGCGCCGACCAGCAGATGCTGTGGACGCTGCTCGGGGTGGCCGGGTTCACGGCGGTGGTCATCGCGCTGAAAGACCACCGGCTGCTGGCCCGTTACGACTACATCTGCGGCGCCGTCGGTCTGGTGCTGCTGGCCATCCCGGCGCTGCTGCCGACCCGGCTGTCGGAGACCAACGGCGCCAAGATCTGGATTCGGTTGCCGGGCTTCAGCATTCAGCCCGCCGAGTTCTCCAAGATCCTGCTGCTGGTGTTCTTCGCCGGCGTACTGGTGTCCAAGCGCAGCCTGTTCAACAGCGTCGGCCAGCACTTCCTGGGCATGGACCTGCCCCGCCCCCGCGACCTGGCCCCCCTGCTGGCCGCCTGGTTCATCTCGGTGGGGGTGATGGTGTTCGAGAAGGACCTGGGCACCTCGCTGCTGCTGTACTCGTCGTTCCTGGTGATGGTCTACATCGCCACCGAGCGGCTGAGCTGGGTGGTGATCGGCCTGGGCCTGTTCGCGGCCGGCAGCGTGACGGCCTACCACCTGTTCGGACACGTCCGCGCCCGGGTACAGACCTGGTTGGACCCCTTCGCCGACCCCGAGGGCGCGGGATATCAAATGGTGCAGGCGAAATTCAGCTTCGCCACCGGCGGCATCTTCGGCACCGGGCTGGGTAACGGCCAGCCCGGCACCGTCCCGGCTGCGTCGACGGACTTCATCACCGCGGTGGTGGGGGAGGAGCTGGGGCTGGTCGGCCTGTCCGGCGTCCTGCTGCTCTACACCATCGTGATCATCCGGGGCATGCGCACCGCGATCGCGGTGCGCGACAGCTTCGGCAAGCTGCTGGCGGCCGGGCTGGCCTCGACGCTGGCCATCCAGCTGTTCATCGTCGTCGGCGGGGTCACCGGGCTGATCCCGCTGACCGGCCTGACCACGCCGTGGATGTCCTACGGCGGCTCCTCGCTGGTGGCCAACTACCTGCTGCTGGCCATCCTGGTCCGGATCTCGCACGCGGCTCGCAAACCGATCCGCACCGGCCAGTACACCCCCATCGCCGCGGCCCGCACGGAGGTGTTCGGCCGGACATGAACACCTCCCTGCGTCGTATCTCCATGATGGTGATGGCGTTGATCGTGCTGCTACTGGTCAACGCGACCATCACCCAGGTCTTCCGGGCCGACGCCCTGCGGGCCGACCCGCGCAATCAGCGGGTGCTGCTCGACGAGTACGCCCGCCAGCGCGGCCAGATCGCCGCCAGCGGTCAGCCGCTCGCGTACTCGGTGGCCACCAACGGTCGCTACCGGTTCCTGCGCACCTATCCCGAGCCGTACAGCTACGCCCCGGTGACCGGCTTCTACTCGCTGCGGTTCTCCAGCACCGGTCTGGAACGCGCCGAGGACCCGGTGCTCAACGGCTCCGACGAGCGGCTGTTCGGCAAGCGGCTGGCCGACTTCTTCACCGGCCGCGATCCGCGCGGCGGGAACATCCAGACCACGCTGCTGCCGCGGGTGCAGCAGGCGGCCTGGCAGGCGATGCAGCAGGGCTGCGGCGGCCCCTGCAAGGGTTCGGTGGTGGCACTGGAGCCGGCCACCGGCAAGGTCCTGGCGATGGTGTCGTCGCCGTCGTACGACCCGAACACGTTGTCCACCCACGACACCGAGGCCCAGGGCGAGGCGTGGCAGAAGCTGCGCGACGACCCCGACGCCCCGCTGGTCAACCGGGCCATCTCGGAGCGGTATCCGCCCGGGTCGACGTTCAAGGTGATCACCACCGCCGCCGCCCTGCAAGCCGGCATCAACGAGAACGAGCAGCTGACCGCCGCCCCGCGGATCCCGCTGCCGGACAGCACCGCCACCCTGGAGAACTACGGCGGCACGCCGTGCGGCGACGCCCCGAAGGCATCGCTGCGGGACGCCTTCGCGCGGTCGTGCAACACCGCGTTCGTCGAACTGGGTCTGCGGATCGGCGGCGACGCCCTGCGCAACGCCGCGGACGCCTTCGGGTTCGACAACCCGACCGCGCCGATCCCGCTGCAGGTGGCCGAGTCCACCGTCGGCCCGATGAGCGACGCCGCCGCCGTGGGCATGTCGAGCATGGGGCAGAAGGACGTCGCGGTGACCCCGCTGCAGAACGCGATGGTGGCTGCGGCGATCGCCAACGGCGGAGCGGTGATGCAGCCGTATCTGGTGGACCAGGTTGAGGGACCGGACCTGGCCGACATCAGCAGCACCGCGCCCGCGGAGGTGCGGCGCGCGGTTTCCCCGCAGGTCGCGGCTAAGCTAACCGATTTGATGGTCGGCGCTGAAAAGTTCACCCAGCAAAACGGGGCGATCCCTGGCGTCCAGATCGCCTCCAAGACGGGCACCGCCGAACACGGCACCGACCCCCGCAACACCCCTCCGCACGCGTGGTACATCGCTTTCGCGCCGGTGCAGAGCCCGCGGGTGGCGGTCGCGGTGCTGGTCGAGAAGGGCGGGGACCGCTTGGACGCCACCGGCGGCGCGCTGGCCGCGCCGATCGGGCGGGCAACCATCGCGGCGGTTTTGCAGGGGGCGTCATGAGCCCGCGCAGGCGAGCGAAGCGAGGCAAGCCATGAGCCCGCGCGTCGGCGTCACTTTGTCCGGTCGGTACCGGCTGCAGCGGCTGATCGCCACCGGCGGCATGGGTCAGGTGTGGGAGGCCACCGACAGCCGGCTGGGCCGCCGGGTCGCCATCAAGGTGCTCAAGCAGGAGTACTCCTGCGACCCCGAATTCATCGAGCGGTTCCGCGCCGAAGCCCGCACCGTGGCCATGCTGAACCACCCCGGCATCGCCGCCGTGCACGACTACGGCGAAACCGAGATGGACGGTGAGGGCCGCACCGCCTACCTGGTGATGGAACTGGTCAACGGCGAACCGCTGAACTCGGTGATCAAGCGCACCGGCCGGCTCTCGCTGCGGCACGCCCTGGACATGCTCGAACAGACCGGACGCGCGCTGCAGGTGGCGCACGCCGCCGGCCTGGTGCACCGCGACGTCAAACCCGGCAACATCCTGATCACCCCAACCGGGCAGGTGAAGCTGACCGACTTCGGCATCGCCAAAGCCGTCGACGCCGCCCCGGTCACCCAGACCGGCATGGTGATGGGCACCGCCCAGTACATCGCACCCGAGCAGGCGCTCGGCCAGGACGCCACCGCCGCCAGTGACGTGTACTCACTGGGAGTCGTTGGCTACGAAGCGGTTTCGGGCAAGCGGCCGTTCACCGGGGACGGCGCGCTGACGGTGGCGATGAAGCACATCAAGGAGCAGCCGGCGCCGCTGCCGCCGGACCTGCCGCCCAACGTCCGCGAACTCATCGAGATCACGCTGGTGAAGAACCCGGGTATGCGCTACCGCAGCGGCGGGCAGTTCGCCGATGCGGTGGCGGCGGTGCGCTCGGGACGGCGTCCGCCGCGACCCAACTCCGCACCCACCATCAAGGCCACCCCGGCGGCGATACCGAGCGCGGTGGCCAAGCGTCCGCCCGCCGCGGTGGAGGCGGCCCGGGCCGCGGCCGCGGCGCGACCGCGCCCCAGCTCGAGCCGGATACCGGCGACGCCGGCGCGGCGGACGTTCAGCTCCGGCCAGCGGGCACTGCTGTGGGCGGCCGGTGTGCTGGGCGCGCTGGCGATCATCAGCGCGGTGCTGATCGTGCTCGCCGATCGGGAGCGACGCTCCAACACCCCCGTCGAGCAGACCGTCACCGACACCGTGACTCCCGAGGCACCCGCCCCGCCTGCCCCACCCGTGGCGCCATCCGGCTGGACCGACCGGTCAGAGCCCGACGACCCGGCAACGGTGCCGGCCACGCTCCGGCTCACCGACCCCGAGACGGCGAGGTCGTTGAAACAGCCGGCCTTCGCCCCGCACGACGGAGCGGCGCTATGACCTCACCCCAGCACCTGTCCGACCGCTACGAGTTGGGTGAGATCCTCGGCTTCGGCGGCATGTCCGAGGTTCACCTCGCCCGCGACCTGCGGCTGCACCGCGACGTCGCGGTGAAGGTGCTGCGCGCCGACCTCGCGCGTGACCCCAGCTTTTACCTGCGGTTCCGCCGGGAGGCGCAGAACGCCGCGGCGCTGAACCATCCCGCGATCGTCGCGGTCTACGACACCGGTGAGGCCGCCACCCCGCGCGGGCCGCTGCCCTACATCGTCATGGAGTACGTCGACGGCGTGACGCTGCGCGACATCGTCCACACCGACGGCCCGATGCCGCCGCGGCGCGCGCTGGAAGTCATCGCCGACGCCTGCCAGGCGCTGAACTTCAGCCACCAGCACGGCATCATCCACCGCGACGTCAAGCCCGCCAACATCATGATTTCGCGCACCGGCGCGGTAAAGGTGATGGACTTCGGCATCGCCCGGGCACTCGCCGACAGCGGTAACCCCGTCACCCAGACGGCGGCGGTGATCGGCACCGCCCAGTACCTTTCCCCGGAGCAGGCCCGAGGCGAACAGGTCGATGCCCGCTCCGACGTCTATTCGCTGGGCTGCGTGCTTTACGAAATGCTCACCGGGGAACCGCCGTTCGTCGGGGACACCCCGGTTGCGGTGGCCTACCAGCATGTGCGCGAGGACCCGATCCCGCCGTCGCACAAGCGGGCCGGCATCTCCCCGGAGCTTGACGCCGTGGTGCTCAAGGCGCTGGCCAAGAACCCCGATAACCGCTACCAGAGCGCCGCGGAGATGCGCGCCGACCTGGTCCGGGTGCACAGCGGCGAAAAGCCCGAAGCCCCGAAGGTGCTGACGCAGGCCGAGCGCACCCAGATGCTGACGTCGCGGTCCATCGCACGATCGGAAGCCGCCTCGTCGGCGGTCTACGACTACGCGCCCCGGCGCGGCCGCTCGATCGGGCGGTGGCTGGTCGGGTTGGCCCTGCTCACCATTCTGACCGTGGTGGTGACGCTGGCGATCAACTTGTCCGGCACCGCCAAACCGCGCGCGGTGCAGGTGCCCGACGTGCGCGGCAATATCTCCGCCGACGCGATCGCCGAGCTGCAGAACAAGGGCTTCAAGATCCGCACCAACCCGCTGCCGGACAGCATCGTGCCGCCCGACCACGTCATCAGCACCGACCCGGCGGGCAGCCTGTCGATCAACGCCGGCGACGAGGTGGTGATCAACGTCTCCACCGGGCCCGAGCAGCGGGAGATACCCGACGTGACGTCGCTGAGCTATGCCGAGGCGGTCAAGAAACTGACCGCCGCCGGGTTCGGGAAGTTCAAGCAGACCGAGGCGGCGTCGTCGTCGTCGCAGCGGGAGAAAGTGCTCAACACCGTGCCGCCGGCCAACACCACCACCGCGATCACCAACGAGATCACCGTCGTCGTCGGCACCGGGCCGGTGACCCGCTCGATTCCCGACGTCACCGGACAAAGCACCGAACAGGCCACCAAGAACCTCAACACAGTGGGCTTCACGACGGTGCTGACCGCCCCGGTGGACAGCATCGAGCCCGCCGGTCAGGTGCTGTCCATGGATCCCGGCGCGGGTGGCGACGTCGAATTGGACACCCCCATCACGCTGAAGGTGTCCAAGGGCAACCAGTTCGTCATGCCGAACCTGGTCGGCCAGTTCTGGGTGGATGCCGAACCGAATCTGCGGGCGCTCGGCTGGACCGGGGTGCTGGTGAAGGGCCCGGACCTGCCCAACAGCGGTCAGCGCACCAACGCGGTGGTGACCCAGAGCCCGGCGCCCGGCGCCGGGGTGAACTTCACCGGTCCGGTCACGCTGTCGTTCGCGAACTAGCCGCCTGCGCCGCCTGCACCGTGTCGGCGACCTCCTTTTCCAGCCGGCTCACCAACGCCTCGTCCGGGGCCTGCCCGCAATAGCCGAGCCAGTTCGCCAGCATCCGGTGTCCGCCTTCAGTGAGGATGGACTCCGGGTGGAACTGCACACCGTGGATCTGTGAGTGCCGGTGGCGTACCGCCATGACGACCCCGTCGGCGGTACGCGCGGTGACTTCCAGTTCAGGCGGGACGGTGTGCGGCAGCACGGTCAGCGAGTGATAGCGCGTCGCGGTGAACGGGTCGGGCAGGCCGGCCAGCACCCCGGCCTGATTGTGGTGGACCACGCTGGTCTTGCCGTGCAGCAGTTCCGGCGCCCGGTCCACGGTGGCGCCGAACGCCGCGGCGATGGCCTGGTGGCCCAGACAGACGCCGAGGAGCGGGGTTGCGGTGGCGACACAGGCGTGCACCAGGGGGATAGCGGCACCGGCGCGCTGGGGCGTTCCGGGCCCCGGGCTCAGCAGCACCCCGTCGAAGTCGGCGGCGGCCTGTGCCGGATCGGTGAGTCGGGCGTCGTCATTGCGCCACACCTGCACGTCGAGCCCGTGTGGGACTCCGAGCTGGCCGAGGTACTGAACAAGGTTGAACACGAAGCTGTCGTAGTTGTCGACGACCAGTACGCGCACCCTCACCAGGCTACCCAGCGCGACCGGGGCGCTGACTGCGTTAATCTCTTACGTATTCGACCCTCGTCGCAGCGTCGACCGTCTCGAAGGTAGCCATGCCAAAGTCCAAGGTTCGCAAGAAAAACGACTTCGCCGCCAGTTCGGTCAGCCGGACCCCGGTGAAGGTCAAAGCTGGCCCGTCCAGCGTGTGGTTCGTGTCGCTGTTCATCGGCCTGATGCTGATCGGACTGATCTGGCTGCTGGTGTTCCAGCTGGCCGCGTCCGGCTACGACACCCCGGATCCGTTGGTGTGGATGTCCGACCTCGGTCCGTGGAACTACGCCATCGCCTTCGGGTTCATGATCGCCGGTCTGCTGCTCACCATGCGGTGGCGGTGACGGCAATCACACGCGTGTAATTATCCCCATTGTGGATAGCTCCTGTGGATAAACGCACTGAGTGGGCTCCGCGGACGGCCGGCATCGCCGCTATCGCGGTTGGCGCGATGGTGATGGCGATGTTCGCCGTGACCCTGGACACCGACGCGCCGGGGCGCATGCTCGGCACCATCGCGGCCTTGGGACTATCCCTGTTCGCCGTCGGCTCCTGGCGGGCCCGGCCGCGCCTGGCGATCACTCCCGACGGTCTGGTGTACCGCGGGTGGGTACGCAAGCGGGTGCTGAGCCGCGCTGACATCGAGCTGATCCGGATCACCGAGTTCCGCCGCTGGGCGCGCAAGGTCCGGCTCCTGGAAATCGACACCAAGGACGACCAGCTGCTGGTGCTCAACCGGTGGGATCTCGGTGGCGACCCGCTGGACGTCCTGGACGCACTGACCGACGCCGGTTACGCGGGCCGCGGCTAGCTTTTTCCTGCGCCGAGACTGCGCCCAGATCGCCGTTCGCTGCCGAATGACGCGCTGGACGCAGTGTCGAGGCGGCTAGGAGATGGTGATCGACTCGATGACGACGTCGTCGTTCGGGCGGTCCATCCGGTCGGTGGCGGTGGTGGCGATCGCGTCGACGACCTTCTGCGACTCCGGGTCGACGACCTCACCGAAGATGGTGTGCTTGCGGGTCAGGTGCGGCGTCTTGCCGACGGTGATGAAGAACTGCGAGCCGTTGGTGCCCGGCCCGGCGTTGGCCATCGCCAGCAGGTAGGGCTTGTCGAACTGCAGCTCCGGGTGGAACTCGTCGGCGAACTTGTAGCCCGGTCCGCCGCGGCCGGTGCCGGTGGGGTCGCCGCCCTGGATCATGAACCCATCGATGATCCGGTGGAAGATGGACCCGTCGTAGAACGGGCCCGAGCTGCTGCCCGAGGCGTTCTGCGCGGAGTACTCCTTGGTGCCCTGGGCCAGGCCGACGAAGTTTGCGACGGTCTTGGGGGCATGGTTGCCGAACAGCGCGATCTTGATGTCACCGCGGTTGGTGTGCAGGGTCGCGGTGGCGGTCTGAATGGGGCTTGTGCTCACGGGTTCACAGTCTGCCATTGCCACGAACGACGGCTGCCCGCGCCCTATCTCCTGACAGGACACGGGCAGCCGGCCATACGGTCGTTGCGGGGTGACGTCAGGCCGGTCCGCCCGCGCCGCCGACCCCGCCGTCGCCACCGGTTCCGCCGGGTCCACCGGTGTTGTCGGTGGGGGCTTCGCCCGCGGTGCCCGCGGTACCGCTGTCGCCAGCGCTGCCGGTGCTGCCGGAACCGGATCCACCGGTCCCACCGTCGCCACCGGTTCCGCCGTCACCACCCGTGCCGGGGGTCTTGATCGGGGCGTCGCCGCCCGACCCGCCGGCACCGCCGGCACCCCCGGTGCCGCCGGCTGCGCCGGCACCATCGGCGTTCGAGCCGCCGGTTCCACCGCCACCACCCGATCCGCCTAGGCCGCCGTCGCCACCCTGGCCGCTGCCGGTCGCGCTGAATCCAGTGCCACCAGCACCACCGGTGCCGCCGGTACCGCCAGCGCTGGGAGCACCACCACTCCCGGCAGTGCCGTCGGGGCCGTCGGGGCCGCCGGTGCCGGGGACGCCGCCCGAGCCGCCAGTCCCACCATCACCGCCGGCACCGCCGGGATCGCCGGCCTTGCCGTCACGGCTGATGGTGTTGCCGTCGTTACCCGCGGCTCCGGTCGCCCCGGCGCCGGCCGTACCGGCCGCGCCGCCATCACCACCGTCGCCGCCGGCCGTCGTCCCGGACCCCGTACCGCCGTTCCCGCCGGCACCGCCGGTGCCGCCGTCGCCGGCGTTACCGCCAGCCTTGCCGTTGCTGTCGGCAGATGCGTCGTACCCGTTACCGCCGGTGCCTGCGTTACCGCCGTTGGCACCGTCAGCACCGGCCCCGTCAGCGCCGATCGGGCCGTCGGCGCCGCCATTGCTGCCGGCACCGCCGGTCCCGCCGGCACCGCCGTCACCGCCGTTCCCGCCGGTACCGCCGTTGAAGCCGGTCCCGCCGTCACGCGGAATCGCCGGGGTCAAGGGGTCTGCATCGCCGTCGGCCCCCGCGTGACCGTCTCCACCCGGGCCGCCGATTCCACCCGAGCCGCCGGCGCCGCCAGCGCCGCCATCGGTCGCATTCGGTCCGATACCGCCGATTCCGCCGACGCCGCCGATTCCGCCGGCACCGCCGTTTCCGCCTGGTGCGCCATCGCCCTGGTAGGTGCCGTTCAGTTCGGAAGCATCCCAGCCCTTCCCGCCGACACCGCCGACACCACCGACGGCACCATTGCTCGCAAGGCCCGTGGCACCGTCAGCGCCATCGGCGCCGCCGCCGTTGCCCGCGCCGCCGACACCACCGTCACCGGCGTTGCCACCGTTACCACCGGGGCCACCGGGGCCGCCGGGCGCACCGTCCCGGTCGTCTTCGCCGAAGAAGTAGCCGTCCCTGCCCGGTTGGCCGGTCGCGCCGACGCCTGCCACGCCGCCGACACCACCGTCGCCACCGTCACCACCATTGGTGGCGTTCGCGCCGACACCGCCCGAGCCGCCCGCGCCACCGACACCACCGTTGCCGGCGTTGCCGCCGCGGAAGCCGTCGGCGTCGCCGGAGGCGTCGTACCCGTTGCCGCCCGCGCCGCCGACACCGCCGACACCACCGTCCGTTGCCAAGCCGGCCCCGCCGTCAAGACCGCTGGCACCGCCGTTGTTACCTGCACCACCAGCACCACCGTTGCCGCCAGCAGCACCGTTGCCGCCATTGCCGCCGGTGTCGCCATCTCCACCGTCACGGTCGGCGATGTTGTCACCCTGGGTGCCCGTGCGGCCGGTTGCGCCCGCACCCGCGGCACCCGCATCGCCGCCTAGACCACCGTCACCGCCAACGGTCGCGTTGGAGCCAATGCCACCGTTACCACCGACGCCACCGTCACCGCCAGCGCCGCCGTTGCCGCCGCGGAGTCCATCGGAGTCTCCGGATGCGTCGTATCCGTAACCGCCCACACCACCGGTGCCGCCGAGACCGCCGTCGGCGGCCACACCGATCCCACCGGCCACACCATCGGCGCCACCGTTGTTCCCGGCGCCACCGGCACCACCGGCACCACCATCACCGCCATTGCCGCCGGCTCCGCCCGTGCCGGCGTCTCCGCCGTCACGCAGGGCAGACAGGCCGTAAGTGCCGCCCCGGCCCTGGCCGCCGTTACCGGCTTGGCCACCGACACCGCCTTCGCCACCGGCGCCGCCGTTGGTCGCATTCGAACCGACACCACCGTTACCACCGACGCCACCGACACCGCCGGCGCCGCCATTACCGCCCTGCAGACCGTCGGTGATCGGGGAGTTGGTGGCATCCCAGCCATCGCCACCGGTACCACCGGTGCCACCGATACCGCCGTCGGCGGCCACACCGATCCCACCGGTCTCGCCGTCGGCGCCACCGTTGTTCCCGGCGCCACCGGCACCACCGGCACCACCATCGCCACCATTACCGCCGGCCCCACCGGCTTCGCCATCTGTGCCGTCAATACCGATCAGGATCGGGTCACCGGGCTGACCACCCTGGCCCTGCCCACCATTGCCGGCTGCGCCACCGGCACCGCCTTCACCACCGGCGCCGCCATCGGTCGCATTCGACCCGACACCACCGGCACCGCCGGCACCGCCGACACCACCGGCACCACCATTACCGCCCCGCAGGCTCGCCGTAAACGGGCCCTCGGTGGCATCCCAGCCATCGCCACCGGTACCACCGATACCGCCGTTACCACCGTCGGCGGCCACACCGATCACACCGGTCTCGCCGGCCGCGCCGCCGTTGTTCCCAGCGCCGCCTTCACCACCGGCACCGCCGTTGCCGCCGTTGCCGCCGGCCCCGCCCTCGTTACCGGCCGCGCCGTCGGCCACCAGGCCGTTGCCGGGCAGACCGCCCTGGCCCTGGCCGCCGTCACCAGCTGCGCCACCAGCACCGCCTTCACCACCGGCGCCACCATTGGTCGCGTTCGAACCGACACCACCGGCACCGCCGACACCACCGACACCACCGGCGCCGCCGTTGCCGCCCCGCTGACCCGTGGTGAACGGCGAGCTGGTGGCATCCCAGCCAGCACCGCCGGTACCACCGATGCCACCGATACCGCCGTCGGCGGCCACACCGATCACGCCGGTCTCGCCGGTCGCGCCGCCGTTGTTCCCGGCGCCACCGGCACCGCCGGCACCACCATCGCCGCCGTTGCCGCCGGCCCCGCCGGCCCTTCCGTCGGTGCCGTCAATACCGATCAGGATCGGGTCACCGGGCTGACCGCCCTGGCCCTCACCACCGTTGCCGGCTGCGCCACCGGCGCCGCCTTCGCCACCGGCGCCGCCATCGGTCGCATTCGACCCGACACCGCCGACGCCGCCGACACCGCCGACACCGCCGGCGCCGCCATTGCCGCCCCGCAGACCCGCGGTCAGCGGCGAGTTGGTGGCATCCCAGCCAGCCCCGCCAGTGCCGCCGATGCCACCAGTGCCGCCATCGGTAGCCACTCCCAGTGCGCCGTCGGCACCATCCGCGCCGCCGTTGTTGCCGGCACCACCGATACCGGCCGCACCGCCGTTGCCGCCGTCACCGCCGGCGCCGCCGTCGTAGCCCGCGGCGCCATTGGGAACCAGCTCGTTACCGGGCAGACCGCCGCGGCCCTGGCCACCGGTACCCGCCACGCCACCGGTCCCGCCGTCGCCGCCGTTGCCACCATTGGTCGCATTCGCGCCGACACCACCGGCGCCGCCGGCGCCGCCGCGACCGCCTGAGCCGGCGTCACCGCCCCGCGCGCCAGTGGTGAGCAGCGTGTCGGAGGCATCCCAGCCGTTTCCGCCGGCGCCGCCGTTGCCTCCGTTGCCACCACTGGTGGCCTGACCGGCGCCGCCGTCGGCGCCGTTGGCTCCGCCGCCGTTACCCGCACCGCCGACACCACCGGCGCCACCGTTTCCGCCATCGCCGCCGGCACCGCCGTCATCCCCGGCACCGCCGTTGTGCAACAGCGGGAGGTTGGATCCGTTGCGCCCCGAACCGCCGGCGGCTCCGTCGCCAGCGCTGCTGGCATTGCCGCCGAGACCACCAGCGCCACCGATCGTGGCGTTGGGTCCGACGCCACCGACGCCGCCCTTACCGCCCTTGCCGCCCGCGCCGGCATCGCCGCCCCGGGAGCCGTCACCCAGAGCGGAGGCGTCGTATCCGCGGCCGCCGAGGCCGCCGACACCACCCGCGCCACCGTCGCTGGCCAGACCCGACGCGCCGTCGCCACCATCGGCGCCGCCGCCCCGGCCTTCGCCACCCTCGCCGCCGGCACCGGCATCGCCGCCGGCACCACCCGCGCCGCCGGCGCCACCCACTCCGCCGTTCCGCAAGAGTTTGATGCCATCGCGGCCGACGTCGCCGCGGGCGCCCTCGCCGGCGATGCCCGCATTGCCACCGGCGCCACCGGCGCCACCGACTGTCTCGTTCGGCCCGACGCCGCCGCGACCGCCCCTGCCGCCGTCACCACCGGCGCCGGCGTCGCCGCCGTCGCCGCCTGGATCATTGCCGAAGAACGGGTTCAAGCCGTCGCCGCCGTTACCGCCATTACCGCCGACGGCGCCGTCGCTGGCCAATCCCGCCGCTCCGTTCAGGCCGGTGGCGCCGCCCTCGCCGCCGTCGCCGCCCTCACCGCCGAGCCCGGCGTTGCCGCCGTAGCCGCCGGAGCCGCCGGAGCCGCCCTTCTTGCCGTCTCTGCTTAAGAGGGCCAGCGAACCGTCGGCCCCATCGGCGCCGTTGCCGCCGCGACCGGCGATGCCCGCATTGCCGCCGTTGCCGCCGGCGGCGCCGTCACCGGCGTCACCCTTCTGCTCGACGAAGAACAGCAGGCGTCCGGTGCCGGCTTCGCCGCCTGCGCC
>JAULZA010000001.1:0-101752 GCA_032117575.1 Mycolicibacterium sp. | reverse complement strand
GGAGGAGATGTACATCCGCGAGCCGGCGCCGGAGGCGTTCGACATCGCCAGCGGGCACATCGCCGAAGGGACCGCCGCCGCCTTGCGTTTCGAGGTGATCGGGATGGTCGGCGGCGCCCCCGCCGTCATCCTCGAACACATCACCAGATTGCGCGACGACCTCGCCCCGGAGTGGCCGCAACCCGCGCAGCCGGGCGGCAACTACCGCATCGAGATCACCGGGGAGCCCTGCTACGCGGTGGACGTCTGCCTGTCGAGTCCCAACGGCGACCACAACCACGCCGGGGTGCTGGCCACGGCGATGCGCATTGTCAACGCGATCCCGGCTGTGGTGGCCGCCGAACCGGGAATCCGCACGACGTTGGATCTCCCGCTGATCACCGGTAAGGGCTTGTACTCTGGCGCATAGGGTGCTGTACCAGGCTCGCCGGCCTCGGCAACGGAGGACGCCATGATACGAACGTTGCTGGCGGCCCTTGCTGCGTCCTTGGTGTCCGCCCTGCTTCTCGCCGCCCCCGTCGCGGCCGTTCCCACGTGCACCAGGACCGGACCGACCACGACGACGTGCGTCACCGGCGGCCACACCGCGATCACCACCACACCCAACCCGGCGCTGAGCAACCCGTGGCCGGGGTGGGGTGTCGGTTGGGGAACCCCGGTGATCGGTCTGGGCGGCGGCGGCGTCTGGATCGGGTTCTGACCGCGCCGTTGATCCCACTACGAACACCGCGCGCCCCCCGGTGGTCTCTGCTCGGGCCCGCCTTCGTCGCCGCCGTTGCCTATGTCGACCCGGGCAACATCGCCGCCAACGTCAGCGCCGGGTCACAGTTCGGCTTCCTGCTGGTGTGGGTGATCGTCGTCGCCAACGTCATGGCGGGGCTGATCCAGTACCTCAGCGCCAAGCTGGGTTTGGTGACCGGTCGGAGTCTGCCGGAGGCGGTGCGGGACCGGACCGGCACGAGCAGCCGGATCGCCTACTGGGTACAGGCCGAACTGGTCGCGATCGCCACCGACGTCGCCGAGATCATCGGCGGGGCCCTGGCGCTGAAGCTGCTCTTCGGGCTTCCGCTGGTACTGGGCGGCGTCATCACCGGCGCGGTGTCGCTGGTCCTGCTGGCCATCGGCGACCGCCGCGGGCAGCGGATGTTCGAGCGGATCATCACCGGTCTGCTGCTGGTCATCACGATCGGTTTCCTGGCCAGCCTGGTCGTCAACCCGCCGCCGGCCGCGTCGGTGGCCGGCGGACTGCTCCCCCGCTTCGACGGGGCCGACAGCGTGCTGCTGGCCACCGCCATGCTGGGGGCGACGGTGATGCCGCACGCGGTGTATCTGCACTCCGGGCTGGCCCGCGACCGGCACGGCCACCCGCCCGCCGGCCCGCCCCGCACCACGCTCCTGCGGGCTACCCGCTGGGATGTCGGGATCGCGATGGTGGTGGCCGGCACGGTGAACCTGGCGCTACTGCTGGTGGCCGCGACCAACCTGCGCGGCGTCGACGGCACCGACACCATTGAGGGCGCCCACGCCGCCGTCGGTGAGGCGCTGGGGCCAGGCGTAGCGCTGTTCTTCGCCGTCGGCCTGCTGGCGTCGGGCCTGGCGTCGACGTCGGTGGGCGCCTACGCCGGCGCGATGATCATGCAGGGTCTGCTGCGCCGAAGGTTTCCGGTGCTGGTTCGGCGGCTGGTCACCCTTATTCCGGCACTGCTGGTGCTGGCCAGTGGGGTGGACCCCACCAAGGCCTTGGTGCTCTCGCAGGTGATCCTGTCCTTCGGCATTCCGTTCGCCCTTGTTCCGCTGGTCCGGCTGACCGCGAACCGCAACCTGATGGGCACCGACGCCAACCACGCGCTGACCACGCTGCTGGCCTGGTCGGCGGCGGCCCTCATCATCATGCTCAACCTGGCACTGATCGTTCTCACCGTCCGCTGATGCACGGCTACTTCGCCGACGGCTCCAACCTGTGCGTCGATCAGATGGCGCAGCGCTGCCCGGGCGCACGCGGCCCGATCCAGGCGATGCTGGCCAACCACGACTGGCTGATCAACGAACGCGGCGTCGCGACCGTTGCGCCGTAGGGATCGCCCGCACTGGCCCGCCAGGCGAACGACGCATGCCGGGGAAGGCCCGCAGTCGCTGGCGGAACTGTTGAGGGTTCCCGATGTCACGGAGAGCAGCGTCCTGCGGTCCCGGTTCGGTTTCCTGGCCATCCACGGCGGCGGGCTGGAGAAGGTCACTGACGTGATCGCCGAGCGAGCGGCCGAACAGTCGGGGGCTTCGGTGTACACGGTTCACCACCCGGACGGCTATCCCCACCATCTGCCGTCGGCCCGCTACCTGGCGTCGGAGTCCAGTCGGCTCGCGGAATTCCTCAGCCACGTCGACGTGGTGATATCGCTGCACGGCTACGGGCGGATCGGCCGTTCGACCCACCTGTTGGCCGGCGGCGGCAACCGGGCACTGGCCGAACACGTGGCCCGTTGCGTCACATTGCCCGGTTACCGACTGCTGACCGACCTGCACGAAATTCCCCCGGAACTGCGGGGCGTGCACCCCGACAACCCGGTCAACCGCAGCCGCGGCGGCGGAGTGCAGCTGGAGTTGCCGGCTCGGGTGCGCGGCATCAGTCCGCGCAGCCGCCCAGCCGGCCCGGAGAACCTGTCGCCGGCCACATCGGCGCTGGTCGACGGCCTCGCCGCGGCAGCGGCCGGCTGGGGTGGCTGAGCAGCAGAGATCTGCGTCACAGACCCATCCATCAGCACGACAGCTCCGAATCCTGGATGTGGAAACCGCAACGCCTACCCGGTCGACTTCCGCGCTGACCCCTGCGCTGTACCCGATGCGCGTCACGCACCTGCACCGTTCACCGGTGCGCCACTTCGCGGAGCACGGCACGTACAGCTGGTACGTCGACATCGAGGAGCTGCCGCGGCTGTCCTGGTGGCTGCGTCCGTTCGCTCGATTCGAGGCGGCCGACCACCTCGACGGAGCGCCCGGCGATACCCTGCGCCAGCGCGTCGACGCCTACCTGGCCCGACACGGCGTCTTCATCCCGGGCGGCCGGGTGACGGCGCTGCTGATGCCACGCGTTCTGGGCACTGCGTTCAGCCCGCTCAGCCTGTTCTGGTGCCACGATGCCGCCGGTGGCGTCCGCTGCGTCATCGCCGAGGTGCAGGACGCCTCGGGGGCCCGCCGGGCCTACCTGCTTCCCGCCGCCGAGGACGGCCCGGCCGCGGTGGCCGACGGCGTGCGCGACGCCCCGTTTGCCGGTGAGGACGGTTACTTCCTGGTGCGGCTGCCCCGGCCGACGGAAAGCCTGGAGCTGACGATCTCGTTGCACCGCGACAACCACGCGGCGCTGGTGGCCACCTGGCGCGGGGCACGCCTGCGAGCAACCGCGGGGCAGGTACTACGGCTGCAACTGACCAAACCGCTGGCACCTCAGATGGCCCGGATCGGTCTGCGCCTGCAGGCGATGCTGCTGCGCTGGCGCGGTATGCCGGCGGCGCCGCGCCCGGAGCGCCGCGAACGTGTCGTGCAGCGGGCGGTCCATGCCCCCGCTGCCGGATGGGGGGCAAATAGCCATTCGTGGGCGACGTCGTGACGCGATTGCTGGACCGTCCGGTTACGCTTCGGTTCGATGTCACCGAACACGATCGGAACAAAACGGTGAGTTCGACCGACTTAGACGCCTTGTTGCGCCGGGTCGCCCACCGCGACGCCGACGCATTCGCGCAGCTGTACGACGCCACCCGGTCCCGGGTTTACGGCATGGTGTGCCGGGTCCTGCGCGACCGCGGTTACAGCGAGGAAACCACCCAGGACGTCTACCTACAGGTGTGGCGGACCGCGGAGAGCTACGATCCGGCGTCCGGAAGTGCACTGGCCTGGCTACTCACGCTGGCCCACCGCCGGGCGGTCGACCGGGTGCGCTCCGAACAGGCAGCCACGCAGCGGGACTCGCGGTACGGATCGGCAAATGTGGAGCGCGACACCGACAGCGTCACCGACGCGGTGCTATCCGGGGAGGATCGCCGGCGTGTCACGGCCTGTCTGGACGGCCTGACCGACATTCAGCGTGAGTGCATCGAACTTGCCTACTACCAGGGAATGACCTACGTACAGGTTTCCGAGCGGCTGTCGGCGAATCTGGCTACCGTCAAGTCCCGGATGCGCGACGGGCTGCGGGGCCTGCGCAACTGTTTGGGTGTCGGGTGAGGTGCCGGCGATGACTCAGACACACGAGGGAGACCTGCTCGACCTGGCGGTGCCGTACGCGCTGGACGCGGTGTCCGATACTGAGCGCGACCAGATCGAGAGCTGGCTTGTGAGCGCCCCGCTGTCGTTGGGCGACGCCTTCTACGACGAGGTGCGGGCCGTCCGGGAGACGATGGCGGTGGTGTCAGCCGCCAGCGCCGAGGAACCGCCGGCCGACCTGCGCGGCCGGCTGCTGTCCGCAGTTGCCGGCGACAACGTCCGGACCCTTCCGACGCCGGCAGCGACGGCGCCCGCGCCCCGACGCTGGCGCACCGCGGTGCTGTCGGCCGCCGCCGCCGTGCTGATCGGACTGACGGCGGTGGGCGTCGGAATGTCGCTGCGCCCGGATGCGCCGCCACCGCAATCCACCGCGCAACAGGTGTTCACAGCCTCCGATGTGCACACCGTCTCCGGGGCCATCCCGGCCGGCGGGACCGCCACCGTGGTGTTCTCCCGGGACCGCAATGCAGGCGTCCTGGTGATGAACGACGTACCGCCGCCCTCGCCGGGGACGGTTTATCAGATGTGGCTGGTGAGCCCGTCCGGAGCATCGTTAGCCGGGACGATGGACGCCAAAGCCGTCGCGCCGTCGACCACCGCCGTGCTGGACAACCTTGGTAACTCCACGAAGTTGAGGTTCACCTTGGAGCCCGGGTCGGGGTCCACCCAGCCCACCGGTGCGGTGATCGCCGAGCTTCCGCTCAGCTGAGCGCCACGGCTGCCACGTCACCTGACCGTGGCCGCTGCTATTTCCGCCACCACGTCGGCGACATCGCGTCGGTACCGCCAGGCGCGGCGCTGCCGGATCGCACCGTTGCCACGCTGCAGCAGCCGGTGAATTTCCGGCAGACCCACGCGTCGTCGCCGAGCTGGCACAGGGCGGGGCTGATCGCGGTCAGCCACTGCTGGAGCACCCGCGTGGCGGGCACTGCGCGAGCGACGGTGTTCGACGGGCCGGTGATGTCGAGTAGCCGTCCCCCCAGACCGTCGTGGGCAGCCTTCCAACACGCCAGCCGCACGAGGTGATCGGGAATGGGCGGTGCGGGCTCGCCGCGTTCGTATGCCGCCAGCGCCGTCATCACCGAGGCGCGAACCAAGGTGGCATGGAGAACAGTTTCGGCGGCCGTCAGCGGAACGTCGGCCACCCGGACCTCGACGGTGGGAAACCGGGCCGACGGCCGGACGTCCCAGTAGACCATTCCGTCGTCGAAGATCGCGCCGCTCTCCAGCAGCGTGGCGACCGTGGCGTCGCAGTCGGCTTCGGTGTCGAAATACGGCGGCGGTCCGGCGCTGGGCCATCGGCCCCACACCACATGGCGCCAACTGGCATGACCACTGTCAGTGCCGCGGTGAACCGCCGAGTTCGCTGTCAGCGCAAGCATCACCGGCAGCCACGGCCGCAGCCAATTACTCACCGCGATGGCCGCATCGCGACTTGGGACTTCGACGTGCACATGGCATCCGCAGTTGCCGCGCTCGTCGGCGATCATGCCGACGGCATCGGCTATCCGGTGATACCGCGCATTGTCGGTGATGGGCACCGGCGCGTCCCCGGCCGGTGGCATACCGGCGGCCAGCAGTGCCGCACCGGCTTCCTGCGCAGACGCCGACGTCGCAGCTCTGAGCTGTGAAATCTGTTCGCGCAGTTGTGAACTGGTCTCAGACTTGTCGGTGGCAACCTCGACCTGCGACGCCGTCATTTCGAGTTGGATGTCAATGCCGCGACGAGCGGCGTGGCGAGCGACCTCGGTGTTGCGCGCGACCGGCCAGCCGGTGAGCGGATCGACCAGCAGGAACTCTTCTTCCACGCCGAAGCTGGGGCCGCTCATGGTCAGCTCCTTCATCGGTGATGAATCGGGATGCCCTGAAGCGTCGGTCTCCAAACCCGACCGTCGCCAAAGATCGACTGGCAGAGCAGGTGTCGGGCATCGGTAGCCGCACAGCGCTTAATCCCAACGTGCGCAGGCAGATTCGCGCCCCGCCGGCGTAACCTGGCGCCTTCGCCGAGGCCCTAATGACGCACCGGAAAACCTACAAAATGTCTTTTTGGCTGTTCAGGGCTGTTATTCTGATGCTTCGCACAAGTCATATATGCGCTGCGCCGAGCCGCCGCCGGGTTGTTTACCGGCGTCCGACCTAGGGAATGGTCTGGACATCGACAGGGGGGTTCAGCCGTGGGCAGATATCGAAAGGCGGTGACAACAGTGCAAAGAAGTGCCTCTACAGCTGCCGGCAGTCCTGGCCGGATGGCAACGTGGATTCGCAAGGACTACCCCCGCTGCGCGCCCGAACGTGGCCACAGCTACTTGATCGCGCTCTGCGGGGCTCGCTAAGAGCGACGGCTCGGTCCCCTGAGCTACGAACCGGTAAGCTCCCAGGCTGTCCGCCCTCGTAGCTCAGGGGATAGAGCACGGCTCTCCTAAAGCCGGTGTCGCAGGTTCGAATCCTGCCGGGGGCACACTCTATTTCCGCAGATCAGAACCGTTTTCCGGGCGATTGCCCTACGCTCCTCCGCTCCCTTCTGGTCGGCGCTTGGTCGGTGCTTCTGTAGCACCGGATGAATTCGATTGCCGTTCGATGGCCTGACGCGCGGCAGCATCCAGTCGGTGAGCAACGTCGTCTAGGTCACTGGGGAACAGCCCGGCGTAGTGATTCAGCGTTGTGGCTGCCGATTCGTGGCCCAGGAGCCGGGCAACGGCGATGACGGACGCGCCGGCCTGGATCGCTAGCGACGCGGCAGTGTCGCGCAGGTTGTGCGGGGTGATGTTCAAGTCGAGTGCGTCGACGGCACCGTCAAAGACGTCGCGGCGGAAGTTTCGATTACGAAGCGGGGTATTTCTCGATGAGGGGAAGACCAGAGCGTCAGGTTTCGCGGTGGCGCCGAATGTACCCAGTTCGTCAGACACGATGGCCGGAATCGGCACCGTCCGCGCCTGGTGGTCCTTCACCGGTGACATCTCACCGCGCGCCGCTTCCTCGGAATACGCACGGCAGACGCGCAGTCTCTTCGCGGCGATATCGACGTCACCCCAACGCAACGCGGCCAGCTCGCCCCAGCGCAGGCCGCAGTAGCCCGCCACTAGCACGAGTAAGCGATCCCGCGGCTCGCCCAGGTAGTCGGCCAGCCGCCACAGTTCTTTATGGGTGAGCGGTCGCGGATCATTGCCCTGCACTTTCGGGAGCCGGATGCCTACCGCCGGATTGCGGTGGATCGCGCCGTCGCGGACCGCGTGATCGAAGACACGGCGCAGCACGCCGAGCGAGTGCCGGGCCGTCGCTGGGGACTGCCGGCGGGAAATCTCCGCGGCCCAGGCCTCGACTTCGGACGGCCGAACGGAGACCAGTGGTCGTCGACCGAAGGTTCCGGCGATCTGTCGCGCGACGACGCCGCGAATCTTGCGCTCGGTCGCTTGGGCTTTCGCCGGCTGCGCCGCGAGCCAGATGTCGCACCACTCCCGCACCGGGCGCTCGCCAGATTTCGGATCAGCCCATGCGCCCGTCTTCAGCGTCTCGACCTGCTTGCGCTCCCACTCCTGCGCATCACGCTTGCGCGCGAACGTCCGAGAGGCGACATACCGACCGCGGTAGTAGACCCGAGCCCGATAGACCCGCGCGCCACCGGGCCCGGACCGCGGTTCGATCAACGCCCTACGCCTCTAATCGAGACTCGCGGCGAGCGTCGATCCAAGCATCGACTTCGGCAGCATCCCAACGAAGCGCGGTGCCGACCCGGATTGCGGGCGGGCCTTCCCCTCTGATGCGCCAAGCCCGGATACAGCCGACGCTGACCGTCAGCCGCTCGGCTAATTGCTGAATGGTCAAGAATCGCTCACCCTGTGGCCCACTCATCAGGGGCGCACGTGCCGCCTTACCCATGCCAATCACCCCTTTCGGCTCACGCGGGATCACCTTCGGTGATCCCTTGTGCCATATCACTGTTCGAGACTTCCACGCGGGTCGGATCAGACGTAAGCCGACCGAGAGCCGCCATCTCACTCTCAACTACCTCGTGTGCGATGTACGGCGACCGGAAGCGAATCACGCCTACTTCCGGAGACACCGCAACGCCGACGCCACGGTCTTGACCTATCGGGGAAGGGGCGTCGGGCGGCAACTGCCCAAGTCCAGCTTCGACAGCCTCACGGGTCTGGACTCGGAAGCACACCCGCAATCCGCATTGATCGCGTATCGCAGACGGAATTGCATCAGTAGTGCCCTTCTGCGTAGCAATTACGACGACGATGCCAGCGGATCGGCCCTTCTTGATGAGATCCATTGCCACGGACTGAATCTCAGCTATCAATGCCTTCTCGTCTTTCGTGATGCCCGAGCGCGCATCCAAGTAGGTTTGGGCCTCGTCGATAACCACCAGGACCACCGGATGGCCCACATGCGGCCCGCGACTCCAGTAGTTGGGTGTTCCGCCGAACCACTCGACGGCGTTCACCAAGCGCCTACGCATCAGGGACTGGACATCACGAAGCGCCATCAACACCGTCAGCGGGTCGGCCTGATCCCCGGTGAGGTAAAGATAGGAGCGCTGCGCGAGCGAGTCCAGGTCATGACCGGCCTTGCCGTCAATCAGCAGTAGTTGAGCCTCCGGGTAGGTGAGAACTCCGCCGACCGCCTGTGTGAGCCACGCCGTCTTGCCGGAGCCGGGAGCACCACACAACAGCAGGCCGGAATGGTTAGCCAGACTCATGTGCGCCCAATGGCCAGACTCGGTTAGGCCGAGCAGCAGCGACATACCGTTGGCCGGAACCAACGCGGGGCTGGATATCGGAGCCGCCAACGGGTCACTCGCACGAAGCGCCAACACGAACTGATTCGGCACCGGCTCAGTCACCGTGACCGCTGCTACGCCGAGTGCTGACGCAAGCCGCCCACTAGCTGCGGCCCACGTACTGAGGTCCTGACCGGGCGCACCGGCGACGATCGCGTCCGCCCCATACGGCGTCGGGATCGTGCGAAGCACCCGAGGAATGAATGTGACAGCCTCGGGTCGCCCCATCAACCCACGGGCGCGCTGGCCTGTGTTCACCAGCCCCAAGTTGGCGGCGGTCACACGCCAGCTCCTCGCAGACGTAAGGGTCATTACGGCCTGCGCAGCTGGCCCGAAGTCCGTCACAGCTCGGCGGGCGCGAAGTGCGCTTCGAATGACCAACGCGAGACCGATTAGAGCGACGATGGTCAACGGCAGGATGAGCAACTGCGGCACCCGCCACAAGATCAGCAGCGCCACGATGCCAAACACGAAGTAGCGCAGCATCAGCGGCCCCCCGATCCAATTGCAGGCGCGTCCCAACAGGTAAAGGTCACAGGCCCTGCGCCCCTGCCGGCGCCCTGGGGGCCAAGCCCGGATGCAGAGTCCTGGGTTTGCGCTTGCGACGCACTTGAAGCCTTCGACTGCTCGACACAATCGAGAAGCAGTGGCATCCGGCGAGGAAGCACCGGCGGTGCCGAACTTCGGATGCTCGCAACAGCGCCAATCCCCTCGCCCACGGCGTTAACTCGCTGCAGGACAACGGCAACCAACGAAATGGTGAGCGCAGCTAGCGCAACGATCCCCGCCAGACAAGCAACGGCAGACCGACAGCCGACGATCTCACCCCTGAGCATCAGCGCTACCTCCCCGGCGGCCGCCGCGCAGCAACTGATCGATGTTCCCGACCGGTGTGAGGGTTTGGGCGAACACCGTCACCGTGAGAACGCCGCGCGGGCCGCGATCCGCAAATCCCGGCCGTGCGTCAGCGCGCACCGAAAGCTCCGCGCTGCCTTCGACCCGCCACACAGTGCCCGCCGGAACTTCCTCCAGCGGCGTGGTTGTCTCAACAGTCGCGCCATCAAGCGCGTCACCGACACGACTTCGCCCGTGTCAGTATTGATTACGGCCCAGTCGCCGTCGCCCGCTTCTTTCACAGCCCAGTGCCGCGGTGTCCGTACCCCGAACCCTCGCGCGTCGACCGACTCCGCAAGATCCGCCAGTAACTCGAAAGGGGTCCGATTCCGGTCCTTCCTACCCGTCTTAGTCAGCTGACCCGCCGCGACCTCCACCCCCAATTTCGTGGCCGAGTCGTATGTCGCCTTGGCCAGATAGCGCCCGACATACTCGGCACCATCGTCGGACACCTCACGAACGTCTACCGCGACCGATCCCGTTCCGTACCCCAGCTTGCGCAGACCAGCCGACCACCTTTCATGGACACGCGCTGCAAAAACATTGCGCGCCAACCACTCTCGATCCAAGCCAGGCAAGGCCCACACCGGGAGGTCGTTTCCGAGGGCTGAGCGCATGGTCGAAGCGGAGAAGACCAGAGCATGGATGTGGAGATGCCATCCGTGGCCGCCTCGCTGCGGACTGCCATAAGTCGCTTCGACCACCCGCGTCATGCCGGCAACGTCGAACAGTTCGGCATCACCCGTCATCGGGGCAACCTGAACCAGCCGACCGTTCCGCTCGATCACCCGACCCTTCTGGCCCGTCCACTTCCGGGTACCGAACGCGGACCGCCAACCAGAACTGAGCGCATCCCACAAGTCCGCCAGACGATCACCAGAGGAATGGCGCATCGTCAACGTCAGCAGGTACACCCGACCGCCCTGTCGATAGCACTCCCGCACCGCTGCGCCGATCTCCGCTGACCTCGTGTGAGCGATCACCGCTGAGCACCGAGGACACGACCACACCGAGCCGCACGTCATCAGCCCCTGAAAGTGCGCGACCATCCGGCCATCGACCTCACGACGCACGATCCGAACGCCCTGGCCATCGTCCGGATCTCCGACGGCGTCGTTGTGCAGCATTCGCCCACAGCAGCGAACTGCTTTCAGCGATGACGCCTGCCACAGCATCGCCCGCGCACCCCATCGAATCCGGCGCCGTTCGGCCGAGTCGACGACCGCCGCCAGGTCGCTACTCGCGGCCGGTGTGAAGCAATAACTCTGAGTACTACCAAGAGCGCTCGCTTCGCTCGCGCGGTCGGCCCTCTGGCCCTCCGCGCCTGCGGCGCTCCGGTCCGCCGGGCCGCCGTGCCGGGCGTCGACCGTCAAGGTGTTCTCTAGGGTCATCACAGACCGCCCTCAACGCTGGACCTGCCGACAGCGAGCGAACCGCATTCCCGACCACCCGCTCCTGTTCCGCCGGATAAGATGCACCCGTGGCTACATTGGAAGATCTCGAGGCGCGGGTCGCCGCTCTGGAGGCCACCCAGGCCGACTATCGAGCCGTGCTTGCCGCTGTCAACGCACTCGGAGCCAACCAGCGAGAACTCGCCGAAGGACAACGGCAACTCAAATCCGACGTGGCCGCACTCAAGGACGATGTCGTCGGGGTCAAGAACACTCTGGCGGATACCAACGCTCGGGTTCGCTCGATGGAAGAGGGCCAGGCCGAGATCAAGGATCTTCTGATCCGGGCGCTTGATAGCAAATAGCCCTGACGAGTAGTCGTGTGCCCGCGGTAGAATTCGACCGCGCGCAAAAACGGTGGTTTGCATATTTCCTCCGTGAAGCCCCTTGGTTGCAGCCGAGGGGCTTCGCTCGTTTTCCGAGCCCGGAAGCCAACGCTGATCTGTGGTCGGTGCTTGGTCGGTGGATCTGCGACACGCCGTGGTTTCGACTGGTGCCGGATGGCGTTAAATTGCCAGCTCAAAGCACCTTTTGAGGTCACCACTAGGAGACGTTGCAGGCTCTCCTAAAGCCGGTGTCGCAGGTTCGAATCCTGCCGGGGGCACTTCTTTTTGCGCAGGTCAGAGCCTTTTGTTGACCCGGCGCCGAAGCTCTCACTCCTGGTTTCCGCTGATTTACCATCGCGTGGGTGGTCGTTTTCCCTTGCCGGGCAATGTTTCTCACACCCACGCCGGCCGGCCGGACCGTCCGCCGCTTCTTACCGCGCGAGGCTGTCGGCCAGCGCACGCAACGGTGCCAGCGTCATCCCGGAACGCAGGGCGAACGGGAAAGCCAGGGCCAGCACGACGGTCAGCGACAGCGCCGGGATCAAGCACCACACGTAGACGAAGATCATCGTCGGGCGCCCGCCGGTCACCGTCGTGGTGCCCATGACGGCGGTCACGAGCACAGCCACGATCGCCAACAGCCCGGCCAGCGGCCAGGGAAGGGCGCGGTGGGCCACCGCTGACACCGACGCCGCCGACGAGACCAGATTGGAGCTGCTGGCGCGCAGACTGGTGGCATTTGAACCGGCACCGGCAACCGGGCCGTTCACATAGCCGTTGAGCGCGTCCTCGAAGTCGTTGAGTGCGGCGATCGACGGCAGTGCGCCGACGTCGCCCCGGGCCAGAAAGTCGGCGTCAGCGGTGGCCGCCGTCTCGGTGTAGGCCGTGAGCTTGGCGGTCAACGCGGCCGAGGCGCCCGGGTCGGGGATGTTGCGCAACTCCCACGCCATCTGCTGAATGGCCGCGGACTGCTGCTCGACGGCGTTCTGGGCGGCGGTGACCGCACCCCAACTGATCGAGATGGCGAAGCCGACGAAGAAGGCGAAGGTCGCCGAGATTCCGGTCAGCAGATTTTTGGCCTGATCGACCAGTTCGTCGCGGGACTCGTCGCTGCAGTGCGCCCGCACAAGCCGGCGCACACCGGCACTGACCGCGCAGAAGAAGACGAGCAGCACCGCTGCCATGGCCACCGGCGGCAGCGCAATGATCAGAGCTCTCACGCGGGCAAAGTATCAGCAACAGACCCGCCCCAACGCACTCTGTTAGTTGTAGTAGTTTCGAAGGGTGACCGGAAATGTCTGGATTCTGGGCGGTTATCAGACCGATTTCGCCCGTAACCTCAACCGGGAGAGCTGCGACTTCGCGGCGCTGGCGCGCGAGGTGGTCGATCAGACCCTCGCCGAAGCGATGATCGACGCGGCCGACATCGGTGTGGTGCATGTGGGCAACGCCTTCGGTGAGATGTTCGCCCGCCAGGGCCATCTCGGTGCCATGCCGGCCACCGTGCACGAGGGTCTGTGGGATACCCCCGCTACCCGCCACGAAGCCGCCTGCGCATCGGGCAGTGTGGCCGCTTTGGCGGCGATGGCCGATCTGCGCGCCGGCAACTACCGCACCGCACTGGTCGTCGGACTGGAACTGGAGAAGACCGTTCCGGGCGACCTCGCCGCCGAGTATCTGGGCGCGGCGGCCTGGACCGGACACGAGGGCCAGGACGCGAAGTACATGTGGCCGTACATGTTCGATCGCGTGGCCGACGAATACGACCGCCGGTTCGGCATCGACGACACCCACCTGCGAGCCATCGCCGCGGTGAACCTGGCCAACGCCAAGCGGAATCCCAACGCCCAGACCAGGGACTGGACGGTGCCGGACCTTGCCGCCGTTGGCGACGACGACGAGGCGAATCCGCCGGTCGAGGGGCGGATCCGTCGCTTCGACTGCAGTCAGATGACCGACGGCGGTGCCGGCGTGGTGCTGGTCAACGACGAGTTCCTGGCCGAGCACCCGGGGGTGCGGCCGATCGGGCGCATCGAGGGCTGGGGGCACCGCACCGTCGGACTGGGCCTGCAACAGAAACTCGACCGTGATGCCGGTAATCCCTACGTCCTGCCGCATGTTCGGGCCGCCGTGCAGGACGCGTTCACCCGGGCCGGTGTCGACCTCGACGCCCTGGGTGGATTCGAGGTGCACGACTGCTTCACCCCCAGCGAGTACGTGGCGATCGACCACATCGGCCTGACCGGGCCCGGCGAGTCGTGGAAGGCGATCGAGAACGGCGACATCGAGATCGGCGGCCGGCTGCCGATCAATCCCAGCGGCGGTCTGATCGGCGGGGGCCATCCGGTCGGAGCCACCGGCGTGCGGATGATGCTCGACGCCGCAAAGCAGGTCAGCGGGCTCGCCGGTGACTACCAGGTGGACGGCGCGCGCCGGTTCGGCACGCTCAACCTCGGCGGAAGTACCGCCACCACAGTCAGTTTCGTCATCGGTTCGCCGGAGCAGTGAGAGGTCCCGCCATGGACGTCGAGATCGTCGGTAAGTTTCTGTCCACCCTCCCGGAGGACGACGACCACCCCTACCGCACCGGGCCGTGGCGGCCACAGACCACCGAGTGGCGGGCCGACGACCTGATTGCGGTTCAGGGCGAAATCCCCGCCGACCTGGACGGTATCTACCTGCGCAACACCGAGAACCCACTGCATCCCGCGCTGAAGTTCTACCACCCCTTCGACGGCGACGGGATGCTGCACATCGTCGGCTTCCGCGATGGAAAAGCGTTCTACCGCAACCGGTTCGTGCGTACCGACGGCTTCGAGGCCGAGCAGGAGGCCGGCGGTTCGCTGTGGCCGGGCCTGGCCGAACCACTCAACGTCGCCCAGGTCGACTACGGCTGGGGCGCCCGCACCTTGATGAAGGACGCGTCCAGCACCGACGTCGTAGTACATCGGGGTAACGCGCTGACCAGTTTCTACCAGTGCGGCGACCTGTACCGCGTCGACCCGTACAGCGGCCAGACCCACGGCAAGGAAACCTTCAACGGCTCCTTCCCGACGCCCTGGGGCGTCTCCGCGCATCCCAAGGTCGACGACCGCACCGGCGAGATGCTGTTCTTCAACTACAGCAAGCAGGCGCCCTATCTGCACTACGGCGTGGTGAATGCCGCAGGCGACCTGGCGCACTACGTCGACGTCCCACTGCCCGGTCCGCGGCTGCCGCACGACATGGCGTTCACCCGGAACTACGCCATTCTCAACGACTTTCCGATCTTCTGGGATCCGGAACTCCTCGAACGCGGCCTACACCTCCCCCGCTACCACCGCGACATGCCCTCGCGTTTCGCCGTCATTCCTCGCCTGGGCACTACCGCACAGATCCAGTGGTTCGAAGCCGACCCCACCTACGTGCTGCACTTCACCAACGCCTACGAGGACGGCGACGAGATCGTGCTCGACGGTTTCTATCAGGGCGACCCGGATCCCGCCGACGACCCGACCGGCACCAAGTGGCAGCGGACATTCCGGTTCCTGGCCTTGGACCGGATGCAGACCCGGCTGCACCGCTGGCGGCTGAACCTCAAGACCGGCGCCTGCACCGAAGAACCGTTGAGCGACACCATCTCCGAGTTCGGCATGATCAACGCCGCCCACAGCGGCGAGCCGTACCGCTACGCCTATGCGGCCACCGGCAAGCCCGGCTGGTTCCTGTTCGACGGACTGGTCCGCCACGACGTGCAGACCGGCAACGAGGAGCGGATCTCCTTCGGCGACGGCGTCTACGGCAGCGAGACCGCGATGGCGCCGAGGGTCGGAAGCAGCGCCGAGGACGACGGCTACCTGGTGACCCTGACCACCGACATGAACGACGACGCGTCCTACTGCCTGGTGTTCGACGCCGCCCGGATCGCCGACGGGCCGGTGTGCAAACTTCAACTGCCCGAACGGATTTCCAGCGGTACCCATTCCACCTGGGTGGCCGGCTCAGAGCTGCGGCGCTGGCGCGAGACCGACGACGCCGCAGCCGCCGTCGGACTGTAGTGCGGCACCCTCCGGCGGCACTGCACGCCGGCGGCACCAACGCCATCGGTCGGATGCTGGGGCTGCTCGGCGACGAATGGAACCTGCTGATCATCCAGCAGTCCGTACTGGGCGCCCGCCGATACGGCCACTTCGCGGCCCGGCTGCCGATATCCCATGCGGTACTGACCAATCGGCTGCGGGTGCTGACCGGTGCGGAGTTGCTGGCGCACCGCGACGGCGAGTACCTGCCGACCGCCCGCAGCAGGTCGCTGTGGCCAATGCTGATGCTCATCTGGGAGTGGGAGCGCACCTGGGTGCCCGACCACGCCGGTCTGCTTCCGGCGATGTGCCACGCCAGGTGCGGCCAGGGCTTCTCGCCCGTGCTGCGGTGCGGCAGCTGTCAACGCCCGGCGACGCCGGAGAACGTCGACCTGACGCTGGGGCCCAGCGGCGCACGGGAACGGTCGGCGCCGGTGGCGTCGACCCGGCGTCGCGCCGAAGGTCAGCCCGCCGCCGGCCAGGCCGGCCTGTTTCCTGAGACCATGTCCGTGCTGGGCAACCGGTGGGCTGCGGCGCTGCTGCTGGCGTCGTTCCTGGGCACCACCCGGTTCACCGACTTCCAATCACAACTGGGCATACCGCCGACCCTGCTGGCCGAGCGGTTGAAAACTTTCGGCGACATCGGGGTGCTGCGCGGGCCCCCCACAACTAAGACGCAGCGGGGCGTCTATCTGCTCACCGACAAAGGCCGGGCTTTCTTCGGGGTGCTGCTGACCGCGGTCCAGTGGGCACACCGGTGGTTCGCCACCCCGGACGGACCGGCCGTTGTCACCCGGCACACCGACTGCGGCCGACCGCTCACCGCTGAACTCGCCTGCGGCCGGTGCGGCCGCCGGCTGATCGGCGCGGAGGTGACCGTCAGGCCGGCGGAAGGATCTGAAAGCCCTTGAGGATCTCCTCGGAGTCCTTCACATAGGTCGGGTTGTCGGCCTTGACGCTCTGCACCGTCACCGTCGCGACGTAGTTGGCGTCACCGCCGCGGTAGACCACGCCCAACGACGTCGCCTTGCGCGGCGGAATGGGCGGAATCTTCGGGCCGAGCTTGAGTTCCGGAGTGGTGTAACTCGACGACAGCGCCGGGGCGCCGCAAACCCTGGTCGACGTCGACGTCACGTCGGTCAGGTTGAGCTTCTTGGCGAGCTGGTCAGACTGCGCCTTCAGGATCTGCTCGGGCTTGCCCAAGTCGCTGTTCACCTTCTGCAGGGTCACCACCGCGTTGGGGGTGAACCCGTCGGCGGCCAGCCCGGGGCTGCGCAGCGCGAACCGGATCTGTTCGGAATCCATCTGGGTGCTGCGCTCCCAGCCTGCCGGCACCGGGACGCGTAGCTTGGGCTCCTGATCGGTGCGGGTGGGAACGTCGGTCAGCTGAGCGGACACGGTCTCGCACTTCTCCGCGCTCGGCTTGTTGCCCGAGCACCCCGACACCACCAGGCCGACCGCCAACCCGGCCACAACCGCCGCCCGGGCGGGCTCCATCACTGTCCGCATACCCATCCCTTCGAAACCCGCAACAGCCTACCGGCGCAGATAGGGCAAACATCCCCGCGATGCCCGCTCAGTCGTCGAGCAGCACCACAACCAGAGCCCAGACCGAACAGGCCAGCACAGCCAGCACGCAGCCGGCACCGACGTAAAACCCGTACCCGGCGGTCAGCGGCGCAACCACCTTGGCGTCGAAGTACCACCACGTCAGCCCGGCAACGACGACCGATGTCACCACGGCAACGATCCCTGCCACGCGCGGGGCCACTCCCCGCGCCACCATCGCCCCCAGCACCACCAGCACCGACGCCAGCAGCACGATCAGCTGACCGGCACCGAACCGGCCCGGCACCGAGATATCGCCGAACGAGCCGCCGATGGCGCTGGACCGACCACCACCGGGCGCGGTCAGCCACGGCAGCCAGGTCGCCACGGACAACCCGGCGGCGAATAGCGCGACCAGCCAGCCGGGGCGCAGACGTGCCATAACCCCAGACCCTAATCGCACCACTACCTCCCACGCGCCGGCCTCAGTCCGCAGTAGCGTTTGCCCATGCGGGGACACATCATCGTGTGCGGGGACGACGCACTGGCGATGCGGATCATCGAGGAACTCCACGCCGACGACCTCGCGGTGGTGCGACTGAAGACCCCGACGGCTCTGGATGCAGCGGGGGTGACGACCGCCCACGCGGTGATCGCCGCCTCCGCCGACGATTCGGTCAATCTCGAGGTGGCGTTGCTGGCCCGGCACGCCAACCCCGAGGTCCGAGTGGTGGCACGGCTGTCCAACCGGGTGCTGTACCAGGCCATGAATGACGGTATGGGCCCCGGCGCGGTGCTCGATGTCGCCGATCTGGCCGCACCGTCGGTGGTCGCGGCGATGCTGGGCCGCACCGCGCACACCCTCACCGCCGGCGGGGTCGATTTCGTCGTCGCCAACGACACCGCGGTACGGGACGGCACGCTGCGGCAGTTGTACGGCCGACTGGCTCCGGTGGCGATCATCCGCGGCGACAGGTCACCCAACCCCGGTGAGATCGTCGCCTGCCCACGCCTGGACGACGAGGTGTTCGAGGGCGACTGCACCACCGTCATGGGCCGCGCGCAGGAGATCAGCGCCCAGGGCCTGCAGACCGGCGATACCGGGGAATCGCCCACGCACCGATCGCCTCCGGTGCGGGCCTTCGACGGCGCCAGGGCGTTCCGCGAGGACGTCAATCCGATGTTCTACCGGGCGCTGGCTGTCGCCGGTTCGGTGCTGTTGGTCTCGACTCTGGTCATGCGGTTCGCGTTCCAGCCGAGCATGGGCTGGGTGGACGCGTTGTCGTTCGTCACCGAGACCATGACCACCGTCGGCTACGGCGAATTCGACCTGCTGGGCCAGCCGCTGTGGCTCCGGCTGTTCGGCGTCGCGCTCATGCTCAGCGGCATCGCGTTGATATCGGTGAACGTCGCCTTCGTCGCCGATGTGCTGGTGTCCCGCCGACTGGCGCAGGCCGCCGACCGGCAGCGGGTCAGCCACCTGCGCCACCACTTCGTCGTGGTGGGCCTGGGATCGTTCGGCGTCCGGGTCGCCGGCATGCTCAAGGACTTCGGGCATGCGGTCACCGTCATCGAACGCAACGAAGACAGCCGGTATCTGTCCGCAGCCGCGGAAGCGAACATCCCGGTGATCGTCGGCGACGCGACGCTGCCCACCACGCTGGCGGCGGCTCGCGCCGACCGCGCCCGCGCGGTGGCCGTGTTGACCGAGGACGACATGGTCAATATAGAGACCGGCTTGGTCCTGCGGCAGCTGACGAGGTCCTCGCCGCAGTCGCGGACTCCGATCGTCCTGCGGATCTACGACAAGGCACTTGGCACGGCCGTCGGTCAGCGACTGGACTTCAACCACGTCCGTTCCACCGTGGACCTGGCCACGCCGTGGTTCATCGGCGCCGCGATGGGATTGGACGTGGTGGGCACCTTCTCGGTGGGCCAGCAGTCGTTCATGGTGGGCGGGTTGGTGGTGGCCCGGGGCAGCGAACTGGACGGGATGCGGATCGCCGACCTGCCCATCCGGACGCGGGTGATCTCAGTGGTCAGCGGTAGCAGCGCGCCGGATCTTTACCCGCGCCGGGAAACCCGGTTCCGGGCGGGTGACACCGCCTACCTGGTGGGTCCGTACCACGATCTGCTCAGCATGCTGCGCAAGGGGCAGATCGGCCATCCGGACAGGGCGCGGCCGCCGATGAATATGACCGAGGGGCTGGGGCTCAGCGATCCACCGCGCTGATACCGAGCACCTGTAATGCGTTGCGTTTCAGGATCATTGCCAGCGTCTCGGCGTCGACGTCAAGGGTCTCGAAATCCCGCCGCCACCGTTCCAGCGTGATGTAGGGGTGATCGGTACCGAACAGCGCCTTGGTGCGCAGCTGCCGGCCGAGCGCCCGGACCAGTTGGGGCGGAAAGTATTTCGGCGACCATCCGGAGAGGTCGATGTAACAGTTCGCCTTGTGCGCGGCAATGGCGATCTGGGCGTCGATCCAGGGCACCGCCGGGTGAGCCATCACGATGGTCAAGTCCGGGAAGTCGGCGGCGACGTCGTCGAGCAACATCGGGTCGGAGTAGCGCAGCTTGATCCCGTGCCCGCCCGGCAACGCCGAGCCCAGGCCGGTCTGGCCGGTGTGGAACAGTGCGGGCACACCGGCGGCGGCGATAGCCTCGTAGATCGGATAAAAGGTGCGGTCGTTGGGCTCGAAGCCCTGCAAGCTGGGGTGGAACTTGAATCCTTTGACGCCCCAGTCGTCGACCAGTTCGTTGACCCGCCGCACCGCCGTGTCAACGGTCAACGGGTCGACGGAACCGAACGGGATCAGCACGTCGTTGTTGCGGATCGTGCCCTCGATCAACTCCTCGATCGAGTTGGGGATGTGCCCCGAGGCGGTGCGCGCATCGACGGTGAAGACCACCGCCGCGGTGTTGTTGCGGCGGTACTGATCGGCGAGATCGTCGACCCGCGCGAAGTGATCGGGTCCCAGTTTGAAGTAGCGACCGGTGGCCTCAGCCAGTTCCGGGTCGTAGGCACACCCACCCGCGGAGTCAATCTCCACGTGCGTGTGGATGTCGATCGCAGCCACCGCGTCGAAATCGATCCCGTACTCGTACCGGCTGGCGGTCATGTCGGTCCTGACCGGTTACTGCGAAGCGAACGTCGCCACGAAGCGGTCGAGCGACCGCGCGATGTCGCCGCGCAACGCCGCGGCCACGATCATGCCGATCGGCCCGAACAGGGCGGGGCCGCCGAGATGGACGTCCATAGTGACGACCGAGGCGGCCCCGTCCCCTTCGTTCGGTCCGGGTCGGACCGTGCTGACCGGTCCGGGTCGGACCTTGCCGACCGGTCCGGGTCGGACCTTGCCGATCAGTTTGATTTTCACTCCGCCGACGCCGATTCCGTCGAGCGTCATCGATTGCGGCGGTGTGAAGCTGACGATGGTCCACTTGACCCGGTTGGCCATGCCCTTGACCTCGACGATGGACTCGACGACCGTGCCCTTCTCGAGGGTCTCGGGCAGTGTGGAACGCCAGACCCGGTGAATGGTCAACCACTCCTTGTACCGGGACAGGTTGGAGGCGTGTTGCCACGCCACCTCGGGAGACAGCGGAACGTCTACAGAGACGGAGACTTTCGCCATCTGTTACCGACCTTCGTTACTGGCCTGCTCTTTACTGGCCTTCGACCTTGCTGGCGGCACCCTCAGCGGCGCCCTTGACCTTGTCGGCGGCACCCTCAGCGGCGCCCTTGACCTTGTCGGCGGCACCCTCAGCAGCTTCCTTGGCGTTACCGGCGACCTCGCCGGCCTTCTCCACCGCGTTGTGGGTGCTGTCCTGCACCTTCTCGACGGTATCGCCGAGCATTTCCTTGCCCTGCTCAAGCTTCTCGCTGATCGCCTCCTTGGCGTCGCCGAGAGCTTCTTTGGCCTTGTCGAGGAACGACATAGTTTTCACCCTTTCCTGGTGACCTGATGGAACGGGCGCCATCCGTAACGGACAGCGGTCCCCGCCGACAATTTACGCACCCTCATCGGACCCCCGCCACAGCAGCCTCGGTTCGCTGAGGACCCGGCCTTGGATCCACCATGACGCCTCGATCAACGCCGCGGCCACCAGGCCGATCAGCACCGCGGTGCCGGTGACCGATGTATTGGACGGATCGAGCATGAATTTCTCCCTAGCCAGCGGCAGAGCGAAGATCAGCAGGTAGGCCGCCGCGGAGCCGGCCACCAGTGCGATCCGCCACCACTGGTAGGGCCGGGCCACCACCGCCAGTACCCACAACGCCCCGATCAGCAGGGTGATCAACGCCGCCGTGGAGGCCTGGGTCTGCTGCACCGCACTGCCCAGCCGACCGGGGTAGGCGATCAGATAGGAGACGAACGTCGACAGCCCGACGATCGCGCCGGCGGGCAGCGCGGCAGTCATCACCCGCCGCACGAATCCGGTCTTGGCCCGTTCGTTGTTGGGCGCCAGCGACAGGATGAACGACGGGATTCCGATGGTGAACCAGGCCGCGATGGTGACGTGGATGGGCTGGAACGGGTACAGCAGCGGATCACTGTGCCCGAGATGGGAGATCAGCCCGGCAAACCCGACCAGCAGCGCCAGCAGCACCGAGTAGACCGTCTTGGTGAGGAACAGGTTGGAGACACGTTCGATGTTGCCGATCACCCGTCGGCCCTCACCCACCACGTAGGGAAGCGTGGCGAACTTGTTGTCCAGCAACACGATCTGAGCCACCGCGCGGGATGCTGGACTGCCAGAGCCCATCGCCACGCCGATGTCGGAGTCTTTGAGGGCCAGCACGTCGTTGACGCCGTCACCGGTCATGGCCACGGTGTGCCCTCGGGACTGGAGGGCATGAACCATGGCGCGCTTCTGGTCTGGGCGGACCCGGCCGAAGGTCGTGTACTGCTCCATCGTGTCGGCCAGGCCGTCGGGTTCGGTGGGTAAGTCGCGGGCGTCGAGAGTTTCGCCGTGCAGCCCCAACGAGCCGGCGACCGCACCCACCGACACCGCGTTGTCACCGGAGATGACCTTCACCGTGACGTGCTGGGAAGCGAAGTACTCCAAGGTGTCCCGGGCGTCGGGGCGTATCCGCTGTTCCAGGACCACCAGGGCGACGGGAGTCACCAGTCCGGGCGCGTCGGGGGCGTCGACATGGGTGTCCGACGACCCGAGAAGCAGCACCCGCAGGCCCTGCGCGCCGATCTCCTCGGCCTGGGCGGCCACCGGTGTGCCCGGTTCGAGCAGAACGTCCGGGGCGCCGATCACCCAGTTGCCGTGCTCGCCGTAGGAGGTGCCGCTCCACTTGGTGGCGGACTTGAACGGCGCCACCGCCGTCGTGGTCCAGCCGGGATCCTCCGGGTAGGCCTCGGCGATGGCCTGCATGCTCGCATTCGGCCGGGGATCGTCGGCCGCCATGGCGGCAAGTACCGCGGCGATCTGGTCGTCGCGGACTTCGGCAAGGTTGGTGGTCTGCGCCAGGCGCATGCCGTTCTCGGTCAGTGTTCCGGTCTTGTCGGCGCACACCACGTCGACCCGGGCCAGCCCCTCGATGGCGGGCAGTTCCTGAACCAGGCACTGGCGCCGGCCCAGTCGCACCACCCCGACGGCGAACGCGATGGAGGTCATCAGCACCAGGCCCTCGGGGACCATCGGCACCAGCGCACCGACCATCCGCAGCACTGAATCCCGCCAGCCGCCGCCGGCGAGAAAGAGCTGGGTGTAGATGGTCAGCAGCCCGGCCGGCAGGAGCAGGTAGGTGATGAACTTCAGGATCTTGTTGATGCCGTTGCGCAGCTCGGACTTGACCAGGGTGAACTTGCTGGCCTCCTCCGCCAGCCGGGCAGCATAAGCCTCGCGGCCGACTTTGGTGGCGCGGTAGGCGCCGGTGCCCGCGACCACGAAACTGCCCGACATCACCGGGTCGCCGACCGACTTCGGGATCGGATCGGCCTCACCGGTGAGCAGCGATTCGTCGACCTCCAGCGCTGCCGCTTCCAGCACTTCGCCGTCGACGACGATCTGATCGCCCGGGCCGAGCTCGATCACGTCGTCCAGCACCACCTGGTTGGGTGGGATTTCGACCCTCCCCGACGCGCGGCGCACGGCCGGCTTGGCCTGCCCGACGATGGCCAGTTTGTCCAACGTCTTCTTCGCGCGCAGTTCCTGAATGATGCCGATGGAACTGTTGGCGACGATCAGCAGACCGAACAGCCCGTTGATCAGGGAACCCGTGGCCAGCACGATCGCAAACAGCACACCGAGAATCGCGTTGATCCGGGTGAAGACGTTGGCGCGGACGATCTCGCCGACGCTGCGCGAAGCACGGCTGGGAACGTCGTTGGTCTTGCCGTCGGCGATCCGGGCGGCGACCTCGGCGTCGGTCAGTCCGGTGGCGATGCTCAGGGTCACGGGTTCCTCTAGCTCTTCGGGCAAGCGGCTCATCAGCTTTCTCTCTTCGCGCAAGCGCTCATCGGGACCAATTCTCTTCGCGCAAGCGCTCATCGGGACCAATTCTCTTCGCGCAAGCGCTCATCGGGACCAATTCTCTTCGCGCAAGCGCTCATCGGGACCAATTCTCTTCGCGCAAGCGCTCATCGGCGGGAGAAGGTCCCCATCTTGTCCTGGTCGAAGTACTCCAGCGTCAGCCGGTCGCCGTTGAACGTTGCTCGGGAAACGCTTCCGGGCGGGGCGTTTTCGGTGACCAGACTGAAGGTGAACACGTCACCGTCCCAGTGCGTGAGCGGGTAGGTCTCCGGGCGGGGCCCCAGCGACAGTGTCAGCGCGCCGTCCTTGACGGTTACCTTCGCCGGTCCCCAGTAGTCGTTTGCGTAGCTGCCGGCGTAGGACTGCAACGGGCGCGGCGGTGAGGAGTCGGCGGGAGCCTGCTTGCCGGCCAGTTCACCGAACGGCCGGTCCATCCCGGCGAAGGCGCCGGCGTACAGCGTGCGCCAGTCCTGTCGGACCTGACCGAACTGGACGAGGTCGGAGAACTCGGCGGTGAGCGTCTCCGGCACCCCGACCGGAGCGGAGTTGGTCAGGACGACGATGGCGACGTCGGCGGAGGGAATGATGACGAAATTCGTTGCCGCACCGAGCTCGAAGCCACCGGAGTGGCTGAACTGCATCCGGGCTGCCGCGGAGGTGCTGATGTTGAAGCCGTACCCGTAGAACCCCGACCGCATGGCCGGCTCGCTCGGCGGGCTGGACACCATCTGCGGCGTCAGTGCCGACAGCAGGGCCGAGGGCTCCACGATCTGGGCGCCGTCGTAACTGCCGCCGGCGAGCATCATCGTCAGCCAGTGCGTCATGTCTGTCAGCGAGGCACTGACCCCGCCCGCCGGCGACTGCGCATCGGCGTCGCGGGTGTAGCGCGGTTGGTAGCGACCGTCGACGAGGACATGGCCGACGGCCCGGTTGGGCCGGCTCTGGTAGTCGGCGAAGCGAGAACTGGTCGAGACCATGCCCAGTGGGCGGTAGAGCACCTGCTCGCTGAGGTCCTCCCAGGGCTTACCGGCGGCCACGGCCACCGCCTCGGCTGCGGCGGTCACCCCGAAATTCGTATAGGCGTAGGAGGTTCGGAACGGGGCCAGCGGTAGCAGGCGCAGGCGTTCCAGGACTGCGCGGCGGTCGTAGCCAAGATCCTCAAGCAGGTCCCCGGCATGGTCGGGCAGTCCGGACCGGTGCGCGAACAGATCGGCGACGGTGAGCATGCCGGTCGCCGCGGGATCGGACAGCGCGAACCATGGCAGGTGCGCGGTGATCGGGGCATCCCAGCCGAGATCACGGATACCGACCTGGTGTGCCACCACGGTGGCGGCGATCGGCTTGGACAACGAGGCCAGCTGGAAAACGGTGTCGGGGTCGACCTTTTCGGGGGATCGGGTGTCCCGCACTCCAAAACCCGTGGCGTACAGAGTCTTCCCGCCGTGCACCACTGCAACCGCCATGCCGGGAATGCCGGAGGACTCCATCAGCTCGGCGGCGATGCCGTCGAGCTTGGCGACGGCGTTGTCAACAGCATTGTCCGGCAACGGCATTGCGACGGCCAGTTGCGGCGGCTCACCGGGTTGGGGCAGCGAAGCCGGACCGGTAGCGGTGCCGCCGCAGGCGGTGAGTACGACCAGGGCCGCGAACACCGGGGCGCGCCGGGCAAGCGTCAAAGCCGCCACCACGGATCCACCGCGGCGGGGTCGGTGGTGCCCGGAATACCCGGCACCACCCGACCGCCCGGCTTGGGCACCGCGATGTCGACGCCGGCATCCGCGGCCGCGGCGACCAGCCGGTCGGCAGGCTCACCCCATGGGTGGGGCGCGAGACGGAAGGTGCACCAGTGGATCGGCAGCAGCAGACCGCCGCCGTCGGGGTTGACGTCGCGATGCGCGCGCACCGCTTCCTCCGGGTTCATGTGGATGTCCGGCCAGGACTTGTTGTACGCGCCGATCGGCAGCAGAGTCAGGTCGAACGGGCCGTATGCCGCGCCGATGTCGGCGAAGCTGCGGGTGTAGCCGCTGTCACCGCCGAAGAAGGCGCGGTGTTGCGGACCGCTGATCGTCCACGAGCCCCACAACGTGTTGCCGCGGGACAGGAACCGTCCGGAGTAGTGCCGGGCCGGGGTACAGGTCAGGGTCAATTCGCCGATGCGGGTCTGCGAGTGCCAGTCGAGTTCGATGATGCGCGAGTCCGGCACACCCCATTCGCGCAGGTGCGCGCCGACGCCGAGTGGCACGACGAAGGGTGCGCGCTGACTGCGCGCCAGGCCGCGCATGGTCGGCATGTCGAGGTGGTCGTAGTGGTCGTGGCTGATGACCACCGCATCCAGTGCGGGCAGGGTTTCCAGCGGAACCGGCGGCGGGTGCAGCCGCCGCGGCCCCAGGTTGTGTATCGGCGAACACCGCTCACTCCACACCGGATCGGTCAGCAACCGGTAGCCGTCGACCTCCAGAAGTGCCGTCGCGTGCCCGAGCCAGGTCACTGCCAGCGGGTCGGAGCTGAACCGGGTGGGCGCCTCGGTCAGGGGTATCTCACCTGGCGGTTTACTCGCGACGTTGCCGGAGATTACCTCGAAGATCGCCAACCGATTCTCTTCGGCGTCCATACGCAGCGGCGAGGACGGCTCGACATTGTGGAACACTCCGTCGCGGTAATTCGGTGAACCGGCTGCCGCCGCCGCCCGGATGGCCGCCTCACTGGCACCCAGCGCCGCCGGCGTACCGCTCAGGGCTTTCAGCACCCACCCGCCGGCCGCCAGTGAGGCTGTTCCGGCCGCCAGGCGAATAGCGGCTTTGCCGCCGGGCACGATCGCGGAGACGTCGGGAAAGCCGGGCACTATCTATCTCCTCTTAACCTCGCAGAACAGCGGGACGCGCTCGATACCGCTCGTGGGACCCAAGCCTACTGGCGGCTAATACCCGGCGAATCTCCAGGCGAAGACCATGATGAACAGGTTGACCAGCAGCATTCCGCCGGCCTGGAGCGCCTCAGGAACTGAGTCTCCGGATCGGAAGCGGACGACGATCCCGGCAGCCATCAGCAGACTCAGTCCGCCGGACGCGGCCACGGTGAGACCGGGCACGAAGTAGCCGGCGATCAAGCCCAGCGAACCGGCGACCTCCAACGCCCCGGTCAGCTTGCGGAATCCGGCCATCCCATAGCGTGTGAATTCCTTTTCCATGGCGTTGGCGAAGAGCACGCTTAAGCCGTAATAGAGAAAAGCAACGATCGAAACCACTTTCAATATCTGGTAGAGCGTCCCCATGCGGTTCCGATCGGTTATGGTCGCGAGACATCACTCGGCAGCAAGGTCGCCATGTCAGCTCATTGGGTCTCCAACATACTTCAGGTCATCACAGGACTTGGTCTCCTCAACGTCTGGCTGGTGAGGGCCCGCTCAACGACGGCCTACCGCGGCGGCGCGGCGAAATCGCTCCAGGATGAGTTCGCGGTTTACGGTCTCCCTGGCTGGACCTTTTACCTCGTCGGCGGCTTGAAGATCGTCTGCGGAGCGCTACTGATTGCGGGAATTTGGTATCCCGGGCTTGTCCGCGTGCCTGCGGCCGTTGTCACGCTGTTGATGGTCGGCGCACTGGCGATGCATGCGAAGGTCAAGGATCCGGCAACGAAATTCCTACCGGCGCTTTCAGTGCTGCTGATGTGCGTGGCGATTCTGCTGCTGAACTGAAATTTGCCACCAATTTTTGCAGCGGTTTTGGTCAGGCCCCCTGGAACCTCGCGGCGCGCTTCTCGATCCGGGCGACCTGAGCCTCAATCACGTCGTGACTGCTCCACGCCCGGTCGAAAAGGCTCTTGTGCTCCTCGCCCTGTTCCTCATACGCGCCGTCGTCGTTGAGGACACGCTTGGAGTGCCGCAGAGACAGCGGAGCGAACCCGGCGATCTCCGCGGCCCAGGCCTGTGCATCGGCGAGAGTGCCGATTCGGTTGGCCATCCCGGTCGTCAGCGCGGTGTCGGCGTCCAGCTTCTCGGCGGCCAGCAGCATGGCCCGGGCACGCCCATGACCGGCCAGGGAGGCCAGCCGCCGGATGCTCCAGTTGTCCAGCGCCAGGCCGTACCTGGCGATGGGAAATTGGAAGTAGGCACCCGGCGCGACCACCCGCAGGTCGCAGACCATGGCCAGTTGTACACCCGCACCGATCGCCGGACCGTTGATGGCGGCGATCACCGGAACCGGAACGGCGTCAATAGCCTTGTTCAGGGCGATGGCCTTGTCTGGGAAGCCGGCCGCGAACACGTCGCCGGAAAGGTCGGCGCCCGCACAGAAGACGGTGCCCGACCCGGTCAGCACGATGGCGCGGACATCGTCGGCGGCGGCTTTTTCCACCGCGTCGCGCAGCGTGTCGACGAGTTCGGAGTTGAGGGCATTGCGCCGTTCCGGGCGCTGGAGCTCGATGGTTGTGACGTCACCGACTCGCTCGATACCGATCATGAGAGTTCAGCCTACTGTCCGGTTCGCGCGGGTCTGATGACCGGATTGCGGTACGAGCAGCCGCTGGCGCGTTAGAAATATGCCTTCGTATTCGGGTGGACGGTCGCACTGGTCCGTATCTGGTCGACGTCCATCCATTGAAATTGCCCGTGCTGGTCGCCTGGGAGCGCGAGTGACGCCGCTTCCAGGTGCAGCTGGTACGCGATCACGACGTAGTGCGTGTTCACACCCGGGACATCGAGCGCATTGTCGTCGTAAAAGTGCTCGTAGACGCCGAGGAGGTCCGCCTCTTCACGGGCAAGAGTCCGCCCCAGCTCTGCCTGCGAGATCCGCAGGAACGCGTCGTCGAGCCGCTCTTCTTTGTAAATCCGTCCCCCCGGCACGAACCAGAACCCGCGCGCTGGGCGGTTAAGACGCCGTCCGACGAGGACGCGCGCATCCCCGTCCCGGACGACCAGATCGATGCTGACGAGGGGCGCACAGTTCAGGACGTGCGCGAAGTCGTCGCTGGATAGGAACATGGCCCCTCGATGGTAAGCGAGGGACCGTGACCCATCAGGACCGTGAACAATCAGGACCGGTGCGCCGCCGCGAGCAGGGCGCAGACCTGTTCGTCGGAGGTCTGGCTGAAGTCGTCGTAGCCCTGCCCGACGGCCTGAAATCCTGGTGGTGCACCCAGGCACACCACGTCGTCGGCGACGGTCCGCAGGTCGGCGACGGTGTCGATGGACCCGATCGGAGCGGCGAGCACCACCGTGGCGGCCCCTTGGGCCCGCGCGACCAGTGCGGCGGCCCGAGCGGTGGCACCGGTGGCGAATCCGTCGTCGACGATCAGGGCCACCCGGCCGTCCAACGGCACCGCGGGCCGGCCACCGCGGTAGGCGTCTACCCGCCGCCGCAGCTCGGCCCGTTCGGCGTCTTCGACGGCGGCGATATCGGCAGCGCTCAGACCGATCCGACGCAGCATCGCCTCGTTGAGAACCCGCACACCACCCTCGCCGATGGCACCGCAAGCCAGCTCCGGCTGAAACGGAGCGCCGAGCTTGCGGACCACCAGAACGTCCAGCGGTGCATCCAGCGCGGCGGCCACCTCATAGGCCACCGGTATTCCCCCGCGCGGCAGCCCGAGCACGACGACATCCCGGTCGCGGTACCTTTGCAGTCCCGCCGCCAAGTGACGGCCGGCATCGGCCCGGTCGGCAAAACGCGTCACAGGTTCATTGTCCCGCGTGCTGCGGCGCCGGTGCATCCGGAGATCCCTGATCAATCCGGTTCACCATATTCGTCGAGCCAGTAGGCGAGTCTGCCGCGTCGGCTGACCGCCCGCAGTCGCCGTTCGGCGGCCTCGCGTGTCTTCGAGGTCGTGACGATCAGCAGTTCGTCGCCGACCTCGATTAGGGTGGCGCGTTCCGGTACGAACGAATGACCGTCGCGGATGATCAAGGTGATCACGCTGGGGTCAGGCAACCGCAGTTCGAGCACGGACACGTTGTGCAGTCGCGATCCCGGCGACACCGTCAAGGTGAGCAATTCGGCTTCCAGTACGTCCAGCGGCGCGGATTCCACCTGAATTTCCCGGGTGGCGTCGCGGCGAATCAATCCCAGTTTCCGCGCGATCAGGGGCAAGCTCGGTCCCTGAACCAGGGTGAAGACCACGACCAGGATGAACACGATGTTGAGCAGGCGGTCACTGCTCGGTACACCCCCGACAATCGGGAAGGTGGCCAACACGATCGGCACCGCCCCGCGCAAACCGGCCCAGGACACGAAGGCCTGATCGCGCCACGGCGTCCGGAACGGCAGCAGCGATACCAGCACAGACACCGGGCGCCCGATCAGCAGCAGCACGAGCCCGATGACGATGGCCGGAACGATCTCGCCGGGCAACTCGCCGGGCGAGACCAGCAGACCAAGAAGGACGAATAGGGCGATCTGTGCGAGCCACCCGGCCCCCTCGGCGAAGGAGCGGATCGCGGAACGGTGCGGCAGACCCGAGTTCGCCAGCACCACTCCGGCGAGGTAGGCGGCGATGATTCCACTGGCGTTGGCGGCGCCGCCGGCGGCGAAGGCCAGCATCCCCAGTCCGAAGGTGGCCAACGGATACAGACCCGAGGCGGGCAGCGCGATGCGGCGCAAGGCGGCGGCACCGAGGAACCCGCAGGTCAAACCGATCGCTATCCCGACGCTCAGCTGATAGAGCAGATTGGCGACGATGCTGCCCGGCGCCAGCGTCAACGGGGTTGCGCTGAACACCAGCACGAGAATGATCGCCGGGGCGTCGTTGAAGCCGGACTCTGCTTCCAGCAGCCCCGCGACCCGCTTGGGTAATGGCACCACGCGGAGCACCGAGAACACCGCCGCGGCGTCGGTGGAGGAAACCGTCGCCCCGAGCAGCAGGGCCAGTTGCCATTCCAGACCTAGCAGGAAATGAGCCCCCGCCGCGGTCAGCGCCGTACTCAAGGCCACCCCCACGGTGGCCAGGGCACCCGCCGGGGCGAGCACCTGCCGGATGTCACCGAAGCGTGTTGTCAGCCCGCCTTCCACCAGGATGACCCCCAACGCGGCGGTACCCAGGGTCTGAGCCAGTTGCGCATCGTCGAAGTTCAGCCCGAGGCCGTCCTCTCCGATCGCGATACCCACCGAGAGAAACAGCAACAGACTGGGCAGCCCAACAATCGTGGCCAGCCTGGTGGCGCCGATACTGGCCAGCAAGACCAAGCCCCCGCCCAGCAGCACCACGTACAGCTGCTGCAGATCCATTCAATCCTCGTTCGCGGGGGGGGCTGACGTTGTCGTGCCCGCGGCTCCGGCGAACGGTACGACCACCTGGTTATGTGTCAGTAAATCAGTGCCCCGACCGCACGGCCCGCCGTGACGACCTCATTGCGATAAGTTCGTAGCGGCATGCACCCGGATACCGGGAGGAACTCAGACCATGCGGATCGCGATCGCTGGCGCCGGCGCCGTCGGCCGGGCCGTCGCGGTGGAATTGTTGGGCAACGGGCACAAGGTCTTGCTGATCGAACGCAATCCCGACCGCTACCGGCCCGGCATCGTTCCCGACGCAGACTGGCTACTCGCCGACGCCTGCGAGTTGTCCGCACTGCAAGAAGCCGAACTGCAGAACTGTGACGCGTTCGTCACGGCCACCGGCGATGACAAGGCCAACCTCGCGGCGTCCCTGCTCGCCAAGACCGAGTTCGCCGTTCCGCGGGTGGTGGCGCGGGTCAACAACTCGGATAACGAGTGGCTGTTTACCGACGCGTGGGGCGTCGACCAGGCGGTCTCCACTCCGCGCGCCATGGTGGCGACCGTCGAGGGCGCCATTGACGTCGGTCACCTGATCCGGCTGCTGGGGCTGCGACAGGGCCGCTCCGACGTCGCCAAACTGACCCTCGGCGCGGATAGTTCGCTTGTGGGGCAGCGGATCTGCGATATCGCGCTCACCGAGGACACGATCTTGGCGGCTGTCGTGCGCGCCGGCCGCGTCATCACCCCGCCGGCCGATGACACACTCGCGGACGGCGACGAGATGGTGTTTATCACTGCCCGCAACGGCCGGGACTGATGAGCGCTCGGTTCAGTCAGGCCAGCGAGTCGATCCAGGCCCGGTGCAGCGCCGCGTAGCGGCCACCCGCTCCGATCAGATCGGACGGCGTGCCGTCCTCGATGATGCGGCCCTGCTCCACGACCAGCACCCGGTCGGCGATCTCGACGGTGGACAGCCGGTGGGCGATGATCAGCGCGGTGCGGCTGGCCAGCACCGTGCGCAGGGCACGCTGCACCATCCGCTCGCTGGGTACGTCCAGCGATGAGGTGGCTTCGTCGAGGATCAGCACGGCGGGGTCGGCGAGAAAAGCGCGCGCGAACGCCACCAGCTGGCGTTGGCCGGCCGACAGCCGGCTGCCACGCTTGGCGACGTCGGTGTCGTACCCGTCGGGCAACGCGGCGATGAACTCGTCGGCCCCGACCGCCGCGGCGGCGGCCCGTACTTGTGCGTCGGTGGCCTCCGGGCGGCCGAACCGGATGTTGTCGGCCACCGTTCCGGAGAACAGGAAGTTCTCCTGGGTCACCATCACCACGTGCCGGCGCAGTTCGCTCTGTGACAGCCTGCGCAGGTCGACGCCGTCAAGGGTGACCGAGCCGGAGCCCGGGTCGTAGAACCGTGCGATCAGCTTGGCGATGGTGGTCTTACCCGCGCCGGTGGTGCCCACCAGCGCGATGGTCTGGCCGGCCGGAACGGTCAGGTTCATCCCCGACAGCACCGGGTGGTCGGGCAGGTAGCCGAAGGAGACGTCGGCCAGAGTGATGTCACCGCGGACCGCCGGAAGGCGCACCGGCTGCGGCGGGTCGGCGATGCGCGGTTGTTCGGCCAGCACGCCGGCGATCTTCTCCAGCGCCGACGACGCCGATTGGAAGGTGTTGAAGAACTGCGAGATCTCCTGCATCGGTTCGAAGAACATCCGCAGATAGAGCAGGAACGCCGTCAGCGTGCCAATGGTCATCTGGTCGTGCAGCACCAGGTACCCGCCGTAGAGCAACACCCCGGCGGTGGTCAGGTTGCCGACCAGTTTCACCGCGGGCATGAAGATCGCCAGCAACCGGAAAGAGCGTTCGTTGATGTCCCGGTAGCCGTCGGCCACCTCGTCGAAGATCTCCTGGTTGCGCGCCTCGCGGCGGTAGGCCTGGACGGCCTTGATGCCGGTCATCGTCTCCACGAACTGCACGATCACCAGCGCCGCGCTCTCCCGGACCTTCCGGTAGGTCTTCGCCGACTCTGCCGCGAACCAGCGGACCAGCAGCATCAGCACCGGGAACGCCGCCAGACACATCAGGCCCAGCCGAAAGTCCAGCACCACCAGAAGGATTGCGGTACCGCCCAAGGTGAGCAGCGCGGTGAGCAGGCTGTCGAATCCGGTCTCCAGCATGTCCTGGATGGCGTCGACATCGTTGGTGGAGCGGCTGACCACCCGGCCGGAGGTGTAGCGGTCGTGGAAGGCGACGTCGAGGCGGCCGAAATGCCGGAACAGCCGCCGGCGCAATTCCAGCAGAACCCGCTGGCCGATCCGGCCCGACCCGTTGAGGAACACCAGCCGGGTGACCGCCTGCACGGCCACCAGCCCGCACAGTGCGCTCACCACCACCATCAGCTCACCGGCCGCGCCGTTGGCCAGCAACGGTGGGATGGCATCGTCGATACCCCGCTTGACCAGAAGCGGAATCGCAAGGCGTGCGGCGTTTTCCGCCACAACCACCACGGCCAGCACACCAAGCACCATCCGGTAGGGGCGAAGCAGGTCACCAAGCAACGCCCGTGCCTCCCGCCGCCGCGGAACTGTCTCGTCCACCGGCAGGTCGGCCTGCTCGTCGAGCCGCCCGCGCCAGAGAGGATCAGTCACCGGGAACCGCCCTCGGAGGCCACGTACCCGGCCGGTCGCCTGCCGGCTTGACGCTCCTCGCGCTCCTCCTCGCTGATGTCCTGCAACCGCCGGCGATCGGCGTCGTCCTCCCACGCCGGCCGGGGCTCACATCCGTCGTCGAGTTCGTCGTCGGCGGCCAGCAGGTAGCGGTAACGCGGGACTTCGGCCAGCAGTTCCTCGTGGGTGCCGACGTGGGTGATCGTGGCCGGACTACCGCCGCCGTCGGACCAGTCGAGCAGCGCGACCCGGTCGGCCAACAGCACGGTGGAGGCGCGGTGGGCGACGACGATCGCGGTCACGCCGGCCAGCGCCTCCCGCAGCGCCTCGGTGACCACCGCCTCGGTGTGCACGTCCAGAGCCGACAGGGTGTCGTCGAGCACCAGCACGCGCGGCCGGGCCAGGATCGCCCGCGCCAGCGCCAGCCGCTGCCGCTGGCCGCCGGACAGACTCATGCCCTGCTCCCCGATCCGGGTCTGGCGGCCGAACGGCAACTCGTCGACGAACTGCGCGGCGGCGATCTCGATGGCGCGGCGCACCTCGTCGTCGCCGGCGTCCGGCCGGCCGAGTCGCAGGTTCTCGTCCACCGACATGGAGAACAGCGTCGGGTCCTCGAACGCCACGGCCACCGCATCGCGCAGCGCCGGCAGCGTCAGCTCCCGGATGTCGATGCCGTCCAGCCGGATGACGCCCTCGGTGACGTCGTACAGCCTCGGCAGCAGCGCGGTGAGCACCGACTTGCCCGAACCGGTGGCGCCGACCAGCGCCAGCGTCTCCCCCGGTTCGACCGTCAACGTGAGGTGCCGCAGCACCCAGGTTTCTGCCGTGCCCGAACCGTCCGGGGGGGGAAACCGGAACCCGACGTCGTCGAACTCCAGCCGGCCCCCACGCGGCGCGGCCGGCCGCGGGCCGTCGGTGATTTCGGTTGGGGCGTCGAAGATCTCGGCGATCCGGTTCGCGGCGGTCATCGCCTCCTGGACCATCGACAGCAGGAAGCCCAGCGACGCGATCGGCCAGACCAGCGACAGCATCATGGTGATGAAGGCCACCAGTGTCCCCAGCGTCACCAGCCCGCGGCCGGCAGCGTACGCGCCGAATCCCAGCACGATGATCAGGGTCACACTGGGAATCACTTGCAGCAGCGTCCAGAATCGCGCCGAGACCGCCACCTTCTGGATCTGGGTCTCGTAGAGCCGGCTCGCTTCCCGGTCGAACCGCTCGTAGACGTAGTCCTCACGGCCGAACGACTTCACCGCGCGCACGCCCAATGCGGCTTCCTCGACGTGGGTCGCGACGTGACCGGCCTGATCCTGGGCCGCTCGCGACAGGGTGGTGAACTGCCGCTCGAAGTGCAACATGGTCAGGGTCACCGGCACCACCGAAACCGCCACCACCACGCCGAGTGGCCAGTACATCGCCAGCAGGATGGCGGTCACCACGATGATCTGCAGGGTATTGAGCATCAGGAACACCAGCCCGAAGGACAACAGCCTGCGAATCGTGTTCAGGTCGTTCATGATCCGCGAGAGCAACTGCCCGGACTGCCAGCGACCGTGGAACGCCATCGGCAGGATCTGCAGCCGCGCGTAGAGGTCCTTGCGGATGTCGGCCTCGACGCCCATGGTGGCCCGCGACACCAGCCAGCGGCGGATGAACCAGAGCAACGCTTCAGCGACCCCGACGGCCATCGCGGCCGAACCCAGCACCCACAGGCCGTGTGGATCGCGGTCGCGCACCGGCCCGTCGATCACCGCCCTGGTCATCAGCGGGATGGCGACGGTGGCGGCCAGGCTGACGATCGCGATCACGATCATCGCGATCCAGCGCGCCCGATAGGGCTTGAGGTAAGGCAGCAGACGCAGCAGGTCGGTCAACCCGCGGACACGCGTAGGACGGGCGGCGATGGACACCGCACAGCGACTGTCCACCACCGTCAGTGCCTCCTCGGTGCTCTTCCGGCCAATTCCGGGGCTACCCGGGTGATCCTGGCACGGCCACGCCTAACACCCGTATACCCGCACATCCGGCACTATGGGGGCATGGACAGCGCTTTGGGCTCTGGTGGGGCGCCGCGCGTGCTGGTGGTGGACGACGACCCCGACGTGCTGGCCTCGCTGGAGCGCGGTCTGCGGCTGTCCGGTTTCGAGGTGTCCACCGCCGTGGACGGCGCCGAGGCGCTGCGCAGCGCCACCGAGACCCGGCCCGACGCGATCGTGCTCGACATCAACATGCCGGTGCTCGACGGGGTGAGCGTCGTCACCGCACTGCGCGCCATGGACAACGATGTGCCGGTCTGTGTGCTCTCGGCCCGCAGCTCGGTCGACGACCGGGTGGCCGGCCTGGAGGCCGGGGCCGACGACTACCTGGTCAAGCCGTTCGTGCTGGCAGAGTTGGTGGCGCGGGTCAAGGCGCTGCTGCGCCGCCGGGGCGCCACGGCCACGTTCTCCTCGGAGACCATCCAGGTCGGCCCGTTGGAGGTCGACATCCCCGGCCGGCGCGCCCGGGTCAACGGCCTCGACGTCGACCTGACCAAGCGGGAGTTCGACCTGCTGGCCGTGCTCGCCGAGCACAAGACGGCGGTGCTGAGCCGAGCGCAACTTCTCGAACTGGTGTGGGGGTACGACTTCGCCGCCGACACCAACGTCGTCGACGTCTTCATCGGTTACCTGCGCCGCAAGCTGGAGGCCGGTGGCGCGCCGCGGCTGCTACACACAGTGCGCGGAGTCGGCTTCGTCCTGCGGACGCAGTGACACAACGCTGATGCTGTCGCGGATCGTGCGCCGCACACCGTCACTGCGCACCCGGGTGGCCTTCGCGACGGCCATCGGCGCGGCGATCGTGGTCACCATCGTCGGGACCATCGTGTGGATCGGCATCACCAACGACCGCCTTGAGCGGCTGGACCGCCGGCTCGACGAAGCGGCCGGATTCGCGGTGCCCTTCGTGCCCCGCGGCCTGGAGCAGATCCCGCTTTCGCCGAACGTGCGGGATGTGGTGATCACGGTGCACCGCGGCGCCGAGGTGCGGTCGAACAGCGATGTGGTGCTGCCGGTACTGGACACCGATTACGCGACCACCGTGATCGATGGGGTCCGATACCGGGTGCGCACCGTCGCGATCCCGTACCCCCCGCCGCCCACCCTGCTGCAGGTGGGCGCGACCTACGACGACACCATCGCCGACACCAACAACCTGCACCGCCGGGTGCTGATCATCTGCGCCTCCGCCATCGGCGCCGCCGCGGTTCTGGGCTGGATGCTGGCCGCCTTCGCCGTCCGCCCGCTGCGCCGCCTGGCCCAGCAGACCCGGGCGATCGACGCCGGAGACGTCGCTCCCGACGTCGACGTCAGTGGGGCCACCGAGGCCGTCGAGATCGGCGAGGCGCTCAAAGGCCTGTTGGAGCGCATCTGGACCGAGCAGGACCGCACCAAGGCCGCACTGGCCTCGGCGCGCGACTTCGCGGCGGTGTCCGCGCATGAACTGCGCACACCGCTGACCGCAATGCGGACCAACCTGGAAGTGCTGTCCACCCTAGATCTGCCCGACGAGCAGCGCGGCGAGGTGATCGGAGACGTCATCCGCACCCAGAGCCGGATCGAAGCGACGCTGGGCGCGTTGGAGCGGCTGGCCCAGGGCGAGCTGTCCACCGTGGCTGACCAGGTGCCGGTGGACATCACCGAGCTGCTCGACCGGGCCGCGCACGACGCGATGCGGGTCTATCCCGGCCTGGAAGTGTCGCTGGCGCCGTCGCCGACGTGCATCATCATCGGTCTGCCGACCGGACTACGGCTGGCGGTGGACAACGCGATCGCCAATGCGGTCAAGCACGGCGGAGCGACCCGGGTAGAGCTGTCGGCGGTGACGTCCCGCGAGGGTGTGCAGATCACCGTCGACGACAACGGCTGCGGCGTGCCCGAAGCCGAGCGTAAGTCGGTGTTCGGGCGGTTCGCCCGCGGCTCGACGGCGTCGCGTTCCGGTTCTGGCCTGGGGCTGGCCCTGGTGGCTCAGCAGGCCGAACTGCACGGCGGCACAGCCGCTCTGGAGGACAGCCCGCTGGGCGGTGCCCGATTGGTGCTGCGCCTGCCGGCGCCGCACTGACCGTCGCTACTTCGTGGCGTTGGTGTCCCAGCGCCGGAATCCGGCCGTGGTGGCCGCAGCCTCGTCGACGAACCACACCTCGGCGACCGTCTGCTTGTAGGACGGGCTGTCGGGGCCGTGGAAGAGCATCGAGTTGGCGTTGCCCTTGATCAGCCAGCCAGCTGGGCCGCTGCCGTCGGCGGCCGCGAGGGCAGAGCCCGCGCCGTAGGGGTTGGCGGCTTCCTCGGCACGTGCGTCGGCCTCGGACAGCACCCGGACGGTCGAGACCGGCAGTTCGCCACCGTGGTCCACGATCACGAGGGAGGAATCCCCCGCCGAGTGATCCTCGGTGATGACCGTCGTGGCTTCGGCGTGCTCCTCGGTGATCACCGCGGCGGCCGCGTCGGATACCGGATCCGCCGGACGATCGCCCTTGGCGTCCCAGCGCGCGAAGCCGGCCTTCTGGGCGCTCTCCTCGTTGACGAACCACACCTCGGCCTCGATGGTCTCGTAATCCGGACTGTCCGCGGTGAAGTACTGCCCGGTGTCCTTGTCACCTTTGATCGTGTAGCCGGCCGGCGCCTTGGTGCGCGCCGACACCCGGACCGATCCGGCGCCGTAGGGCACGGCTTCGATGACATCGCCGCGGCGCATCTCGTCGACCTTCTCGCCGGCCGTCTCGGCGACCTTGTGAACGGCCTTCGCGACGCTCTTCTCGGCGTGCTCCACCTTCTCAACCGCGCCGTGCAGTTTCGCTACCGCACCAGTGGCCGCGGCGGCGGCTACCGCATCGGCGACGTGCGGCTTCTTCACGTCGGGCTTGGCGTCGGGCTTGGCGTCGGGCACCCGCGCGGCCACCGCATGGGTGACCGGGACCTCGCGGCTGACCCGGCGGATCATCATCGCGAACGTCAGCAGCAGACCCAGCAGGAACGCCAGGCCGAGCATCCATCCGTTGACGTTGTGCATCACCGCACTCCAATCTCACGAGAGCCGGCCGGCAGGTCTGTGATCGCCTGCTCCGCGCTGGTGCGGTGGACGGTCAGGACGGTGATCACGTAGGCCACCGCTGACCCGGCCAGAAAAGCCACCAGATACCACAACCACTGTGTTAAGAAGCCCATGTCTGTCGTCCCCTAGTTGACTTTGATCTCGGTGCGCCGGTTCTGCGCACGTCCGGCTTCGGTGTCGTTGTCGGCGACCGGCTCGGTGGATCCGGCGCCCTCGCTGGTGACCGAATCAGCCGGAATGCCCTGCGCCACAAGGAAACCCGAGACAGCCTTCGCCCGGCGCTCGCTCAGCGGATTGTTGATCGCATCGGTGCCGGTGTTGTCGGTGTGACCGATGACAATCAGCTCCACGTCCGGGCACGCCGTGACCGCCGAGACGACGCTGGACAGCTGCTGCTGTCCGTCCTTGGTCAACTTGTCACTGCCGGTCTGGAACTTGATCGGAGCGGCGAGGTAGGCGTCGACCGTCGCCTGCAGATTGTCACAGGACGGCGCCGCGCCCTTGACGGAGATGTTGTTGATGAGTTGGAGGTTGGGCCAGCCCGCTTTCGCGGCGGCCTCGACGGCGGCCTTGGCTTCCTCCGACGGAGCGGTGCCGGTCAGCGTCAGCGTGCCGCCCTCGACGGTGAAGTTGAAGTTCGGGATGTCGGCGGCCGCCTTGAGCACCGCGTCCAGGCCGTCGAAAGCCGGTGCCTTCGCGCCGGTTGCGACGTCGATCTTGTCGATCAGGTTGACCGACGGCCCGAGCGCCCCCTTCATGGTCGCAAGCAGGCTGTTCTTCACCGACAGATCCGGCAGGATTCCGGCGAGGGTGAAGTCGTTGCCGTTACGCAGAATCGACAGCGGGGACAGGTTGAGCGACGGGGCCGAAACGCTCGGCGCCGTGACGCCCGCACTGGGCAGCTGGGCGTTCACCGAGGGCTTGAGGTTGCTCCATCCCAACCACCCGAACAGCAGCGGGATGAGCAGCAGACCCAGCAACCAGCCCCAGCCGGGCGAACGACGATAGAACCGCGACTCCCTTCGCCATTCGGTGGCCTTGGCGCTCGACTCAGCGCTCGGCTTCGCGTCTCCGGAACCCGCCATCGGTCCCCCTCCCCGCCCCGTCCAGGGCGCTGTGATGCCTCAGTTCATTGCAAGGCTCATTGCCAGGCTCATTGCAAGCCGCGAGCAACATATGCCAACCGAACGGAAAATCCAATGCTCAATCCGCCGTTCGGCATCGACCGATGGGGGCCGGTTCCTCCTCGCCGTTCGTGCCTCGCGTTCAGCGCACCCCGAGCAGATCTATCACGAAGATCAGGGTCTTGCCGGACAGCCGGTGCCCGGCGCCCGGCGGCCCGTAGGCCAGCTCCGGCGGAATCACCAGTTGACGGCGTCCGCCAACCCGCATTCCGGGGATGCCGTCCTGCCAGCCCTGGATAAGTCCGCGCAGTGGGAACGAGATGGATTCACCGCGATTCCAGGAGCTGTCGAACTCTTCACCGGTGTCGAACTCGACGCCGACGTAGTGGACGTCGACGGTGTCGCCGGGCTTGGCTTCCGCGCCCTCACCGACGACGAGGTCGTTGATGACCAGTTCGGTGGGGGCCGGGCCGCCGGGAAACTCGATCTCGGGTTTGCTCGTCACCGCATCACCGTAGCGGCTGATAGCCCGTTTCCGTGCCCGGTCCGATGGGCATACCCCTCCGGTGGAATTTGATCGCCCGGTTCCGGTGGAATCCGACCACTGCGCGGCGCCGCCGCCGCAACCGGCCGACCGCGACACCCTGGCGCTCATTCGCGACCTCGTCGCCGAAGAGCACCGGCTGCGGGAACGGTTGCAGCGGAGGGAGGTCGATCCCGCCGAGGAGCAGGACCGGCTGCGCGCGGTCGAGGCGGCGCTGGATCAGTGCTGGGATCTCTTACGGCAGCGCCGGGCCTTGCGGGCAACCGGCGGCGATCCGGCCGCGGCGTCGATTCGGCCCGCCGAGGAGGTCACCCGCTACCTAAGCTGAGGCATGGCTTCGGGTTTGGGCGCCGGCGGGCGTGACGTCGACGTCGTCGTCGTGGGCGGCGGGCACAACGGCCTGGTGGCAGCCGGATATCTGGCGCGGGCGGGTCTGCGGGTCCGGTTGCTGGAGAAACTGCAGCAGGTGGGCGGTGCGGCGGTGTCGGCGCAGGCGTTCGACGGGGTCGAGGCCCGACTGTCCCGGTACCCCGGCGAAGAAGTTGTCCCGCACGTAGGAAACCATCCGTTCCACACGTGGTTGTCCTGCGGGTGAGCCGCCCTGGCGGGGTCAATCCACGGCAGCACCTGTGCGCGACCGGCGGTGGTGTTCGCCGACGAGGAAGCCGCGCTGCTGCTGGCCGCCCCGACCCGCCGCTACCAGGTGCCGATCTACGCCGCGGTCAAGGTCGCCCGCGACTACCCCCGAGCCCCAGGACCCGCCGCCACAAAGCTGATGTGAACCGAAGTGACCCGGATCGACACTGTGTCGATCCGGGTCGCCACAGCCATGTCAGGCCGCACTACCAGTTCGTCAAGACGCCTAGACCCTCGGAGTAAATCCTTGACGGAGCGATGCCTGGGTAGGCGAGAGCGGCGTAGGGGTCGCCGCTGAGGGTCACCATAATTGCCACTGTCTCCCCTGCAGTGAGGGCCACTGTCACCCGCGAGTTAACCAGGTAAGCGGACCCCGGGGTTACCGTGGGGTCATTGTCGTTGTACGCGAACACGTTTTCTCCGGGGTTTTGCGGGTTGAAAGACCCGTTGTAGATGGCAATCACGGTGTCAGTGCCCTTTTTTTCACTCCGAACGTAACGTCCCCGGCCGCGCCCGCCGTGAATGCGGCAACGACGTAGTCGAACGGGTAGCTGTTGTCAGGGGGTATAGCTGGGCCAAGTTCCGAGAGGCCCGAAATGTAGTCGGAGACATTGTTGAAAGTGCCCGACGGGGTTTCGAACGAGACGATGCCGCTGGACATCACGGCGCCGGTCAGGTTGGCGCCGAACAGGTCGGCGCCGCGTTCCTTGAAGCCGTCGGACAGGGTGGCGCCGGTCAGGTTGGCGTAGGACAGGCCGGCGTAGCGCAGGTTAGCTTGGAGCATGTTGGCGTTGATCAGGGTGGCGCCGGACAGGTTGGCGCCGAACAGGTTGGCGCTGTTCAGGTTCGCGTCGGTCAGGTTGGCGCCGGTCAGGTTGGCGCCCTCCAGGATGGCCCAGAGCAGGTCGATGTCGGTCAGGTTGGCGTCGGACAGGTTGGCGCCGAACAGGTTGGCGTTGATCAGTCTCACGTTGGTCAGGTTGGCGCCGGACAGGTTGGCGCCGGTCAGGCTGGCGTCCATCAGTCTCGCGTTGGTCAGGTTGGCGTCGGTCAGGTTGGCGTTGGACAGGTTGGCGTAGTCCAGGTCGGCGTCGGACACGTTGGCGCCGGACAGGTTGGCGCCGGACAGGTTGGCGTAGTCCAGGTCGGCGTCGGACACGTTGGCGCCGGACAGGTTGGCGTTGGACAGGGTGGCGTCGGACAGTTTGGCGTAGGGCAGGTTGGCGCCGGACAGGGTGGCGTCGGACAGTTTGGCGTAGGGCAGGTTGGCGCCGGACAGGTTGGCGTCGGACAGGATGGCCTCGGACAGGTTGGCGTCGGTCAGGTTGGCGTTGTTCAGGGTGGCGCCGGTCAGGTTGGCGCCGGTCAGGTCGGCGCGGGTCAGGTCGGCGCCGTTGAAGTTGTAGCCGCCGAAGTCCCTTTCCTTCAGGTTGGCGCGGACGAAGCGTCCTTGGGAGCAGTCCTTGTCGTTCTGGCAGTAGATTTGGTTGGTCAGCCCGACGAGACTCAGTTCTAGCGGGGCGAGATCTCCGTGGACGGTGATGTTGTTGGCGTTGCTGGCGGTGGCGGCGCCGCCGGCGGCGCTATCGCGCACTTCCAACGTGACGCCGCTGACCGGTGGGGCTATGTCGCCAGACGGGGAAATGCCGGGGACCATCGTCACCACAGTGAAGTTGCTGTTGTCCAGAGAAATCGCATTGCCAGTGGCGTCTCGCACGTAGACGTTGTTGATGCTGCTGTTTTTGAGCGCGATCCGGTTGGAGGTCCCGTTGTCAATCTCTAGCCGGTTGCCGTTGGACGCATTGATGGTGGTGGTGTTGCCACCGAGGATGTCGACGAAGTTGTTCTTGCTGTCGGAACTGATGCTGACGGTGTTGTCGGCGCCGTCGATGGTGACCGTGTTGTTGTTCTCGTCGTTGGTGGACTCGCGGGTGACGGTTTCGCTGGCGGCGCTGCGTGCGGCGAGGGTCGCGGCGGTGCCGGGTGCGGCCCCACTGGTGGCGGCGGCGGCGCATGGCGGGCGACCTGGGCCTACTCAGCCAAACGCGCACGCCGCGACCAGAAAACCCTCTACGCCCAGGAAACCCGCGCCCGGGAAGTGATCAACGGCGAACGCACCGTCAAATCCACCCGCTTCGTCAAGACCCACGCCGGGGACCGCGTCCTGGACGAGGCCAGCCTGGCCCGCGCCCAATCCCTGGTCGGCCTCAAGGGCTACGTCACCAACATGCCCACCGACATGCCCGCCACCGAAATACTCGCGAAATACCACGACCTCTGGCACGTCGAAAAGTCATTCCGCATGTCCAAAACCGACCTTGCCGCCCGCCCCATATTCCACCGCACCCGCGACGCCATCGAAGCCCACCTGACCATCGTGTTCACCGCACTGGCCGTGGCGCACTGCATCCAAGAACGCAGCGGACTGGCCATCGCCAACGTCATCAAACAGCTCCGACCCCTGCGATCAGCGACCATCACCATCAACGGGCGCCGTCCAGACCTTCCCGCCCGACATCCCCGAACCGCAACGCAAAATCCTCACCGGCCTCGGCATCAAAATGGCTTACTAAGCCAAATGTCCTAAGTCAGTTGCACCCCGACCGCTTTATGGTTGATGAAGAGGCCGTCTCCCGGGGTCCCGAGGTACACGATTGTGTCGTCCAACGCGACCGGCCCGACCTTGTCGAGCGGGGTAAGGCCATCCAACTTTGTTAGGCCCAGATCAGAAGGAGACCCGCCTGGCGGGTAGGGAAGCGACGAAGCCGGATACCCGGCTGAGATGGCCGGGTCGAATCGAGAATAGAGTGCCGGATCGACTATCCACACTGTTTGGCCGGAACTCCCTGTGATGGGCATGATAAGCGCTACCCCTGACCACAACCATTGGCCGGAAATCCCGTTCCAGGGGATAGCTACACCTGCCCAGTGTTGGTGTCCGGGGGACTGTAATGCCGCCACTACGGTGTTGGCCCGCAGGTTCCCCGGCGACCCGTCGTCGACTGCCAGTGCGAACGCAGGCCTCCCACCGGGCAATTTAGCGGTGACGAAGCCGTCGTCGTTGACCGAGACGGCCACGCCGTTGAGGGTGCCGGCGTACACCACCTTAAGCGGGTCCCCCTCGACCCAATGCTGATCGCTCCGTTTGACCCTCCTTTGCGTGATGTCCTCGCCCTCACGGACAGGGCCCCCGGGCACCACGTACCCGCCGAAGTCATACTCCGCCGGTTCGATGTGGACATAGACATCGAAAACCTCGCTGGAGTTCTTCGAAGGTGTTCGGCCAAAGTCCTCGACGACGCCGAGTCCGTCGGCGGTGGTCCGGGTGGTGAAGGTTGTCCCGCCGTCGGTGGAGACGCTGAGACCATTTCTGGTTCCGACGTAGACGTTGTTGCCGCTGGCCCAGATGCCGCGGGTGTCGTTGCTGCCGAGCCCGTTGGCGGTGGTGCGGGTGGTGAAGGTTTCCCCGCCGTCGGTGGAAATGCTCAACCCGTTGGCCGTTGAGGTGTAGATGCGGTCACCGTCGGCGTAGACCCACCTGGGGAAGGCGGCGGCCAGCCCGTTGGCGGTGGTGCGGTTGGTGAAGGTTTTCCCGCCGTCGGTGGAGATGCTCAACCCGCCTGCGGTGGTGGCGAGCACCCGGTCGCCGTTGACGTAGAGCCTGTTCACCTGGTTGCTGCCCAGCCCGTTGGCGGTGGTGCGGTTGGTGAAGGTCAGGCCGCCATCGGTGGAGACGCTCAACCCCCCGGCCGTGGCCGCGTACACGGTGTCGCCTTTGGCATAGACATTGGTGACGACGTTGCTGCCCAGCCCGTCAACGGTGGTACGACGGGCGAATATACTTTTTCTCTCTCCGTCCTCGAACCGACCCTGCACCGTCAACGCCAACGAAGCGCTGTTGGAATACATGACCGACGCTCCCCGCGCATAACCCAGGTGGATGTCGGCGGTGTCAACGAATTTCAACAACACGGTGTTCAGGCCGCAAGAACCGTCGGGATAGCCGAGATCGTCGATGTTGTCCAGCCTGACGGAAACGTGCTTGGAGGCCGTGACCTCGACCCGATTATGGTCGATTGTCATTATGCTTTCGTGTGGCAGCTCGGCACCGGACGTGGGGTTAAAATTGCCGGATCCGAGTTCGACGGTGGTGTCCGACGAGTCCACGATTTTCACGGTGTTCTCCGTCGCCCAGCCGCGAAATAGAATCTGGTAGTCGTAATCCGCCGGCCTAACCGCCGTCACCGCCGGCCCGTCCCCCGGGTTGAGGTTCACAAACGCTTCGAAAAACCCCAGGGAGACGGTGTTGCGTTCGCCGCTGACGTCGATGGTGTTGGTGTGGTTCTCCTTCTCCAGGCGCACCAGGTTGCTGTTGCCGTGTGTGGTGATGGTGTTGTCGTCGTTGTTGGTGGCGAGCAGGGTTTCGTTGTTGTCGCCGGCGATGGTGAGGCGGTTGCGGTCGCTGCCGCCGGTGATGGTGGTGGTGTTGCCCGCCCCGGTGACCTCGACGGTGTTGTCGTGGCTGTCGGGGTCGATGGTGACGGTGTTGTCGTCGCCGTCGATGGTGACGGTGTTGTTGTTGTCGTCGGTGGTTGCGTTGGCGGTGGGGGCGGCCAGGGTCGCGGCGGTGCCGGGTGTGGTCCTGCTGGTGGCGGCGGCGGCGCTGGTGGCGGCTTGCGGGGCTGCCGGTGCGGCGGGGTAGGTGACGGCGTTGCCGGTGCCGCGCACCTCCAGGGTCAGGGTGTTGCCGCCGATGTCGAGGGTGTTGTCGGCGCCGGTGAGGGTGATCTGGTTGCCGGTGCTGTCGGTTCCGGTGCGGATGCTGTTGCCGGCGGCCCCGTCGGCCAGGGTGAAGGAGTTCCCGCTGCCCTGAACGGCGAGGTCGTTGTCGAGTCCTTGCACGGTGAGGGTGTTACCGGCACCGCCGAGGGTCACGGCGTTCCCGGTGCCGGCCACGGTCAGGGTTTGACCGGCCCCGCCGCCGGAGACCTCATTGCCCGTCCCGGAGACGGTGACCTCGGTGCGCGGCTCCTCGGCCAGGGCCTGGGCCTGCCCGGCGGCGGCGGCCCGCAGTCCGGCCGCGGTGCTCGCGGTGGCGGTGGGGGTGCCGAAGCTGATGGTGGTGTCCGAGCCGTTGGCGGTGACGGTGGTGTTGTTGCCGCCGACGGTGATGGTGTTGTGGTTACCGCCGCCGGCGTTGGCCACACTGTTGTTCCCGGTCACCGTCGCGGTGTTGAAACTGCCCTTACCGGTGTTCGCGGTGGACCCCAACCCGGTGATGATCGCGGTGTTGAATGCCCCGAAACTGGCCTCGGCGGTGTTGTCATCACCGGTGATGTCCAGGGTGCTGTCATCGCTGTCTTCGTTGACCGCGGTGCTGCGGGCACCTTCGATGCGGGTGGTGGTGTCATTGGCGTGGTGCACCGTGGCGGTGCTCCCGGCGCCCACAATCTTGACCGCGTTGTGGTTACCGACGCTGACGGAACCCCGCGCGCCGGGGCCGGTGACGTAGACGGTGTTGGTGTCACCGCGCTCGGCGGTGGCACTGCTGCCCTCACCGGTGGCGGTGGCGGTGTTGTCATCGCCGAACTGGGCGGTGGCGCTGGACCGGGCGCCGTCGGCGGTGGCGGTGTTACGGTCACCGATTCCAGCCGATGCCCGCGCCCCGTCACCGCGGGCGGTGGCGGTGTTGGTCGCACCCAGGCGGGCTTGGGCGGCGGCGTCGTTGCCGGTGACGGTGGCGGTGTTGTCATCGCCGTAGCCGGCCTCGGCGCTGCTGCGATCACCGGTGACCTTCGCGGAGTTGGCGACCCCGTGGTGGGCGGTGGCGGTGCTGGCGTTGCCCCGCACCCAGGCGGAGGCCTTGGTCCCCGACGCCAACGCGGTCGCCTGGTAACCGAACGCTTGCGCGGTCGCACCCTGGCCCGCGGCGGTGGCGGTGGCCCCGGGCAAAAACGCCACCGCGAACGATCCCATCCCGTCGGTGGTGGCGCTGGCCGATCCCAGCTGCAGCAGCTGCAGCCCGGAGAAGGACACGCTGACGTTGAACATGTCGAACAGCCCGGTAAACGGGTCCACCGGGGCGGTGCTGGCCTGGGAGGTTGTCACCAGCCCCGCCGGGGGGGTCTGGATACTGGCCGCGGCCAACCCGTGGCGGCGGCTGAAGGCCAGCAACGCCCAGGACAACGGGGAGTCCACCGGCACACCGGAGCCGGTACCGGCCCCCTGCGAACCGCCCACCCCACCCGCGGCGAATCCCGACACCTGACCGGCCGGGGCGGTGGCCGCCGGCGCGGCGGCCTTGGGGGCGCTGACCACGACCTCGGCGATGCCCTGCGCGGGCAGCGAGGCCACCACCGGCGGCGCGGTGAACGGTTCGGTCGCCGCCGGGCGCACCACCGCCGCCGCGGGGGCGGGCCGCCCCACCGACAGCCCCGGCTCCTCGACCACCACCGCCGCGGTGGTGGTGTCGGTGTGCACCGCCGCGACCGGCGAGCCCGCCTGACCAGCCCCGTCCCCTGGCACACCGGCGCGACCGGCGCTCTCCGAAACATCCGAAACATCCGGTGTGGCGGCATCCACCGCCGCCGAGGCCGCCGGGCGGCCCCGCACCGGCCGGGCCGCCCCGGCCGCCTCCGCGGGATCAGCGCTATCAGCGGGGTCAGCGGCCTGCGAGGGGCTGTTTGGCGATGCCGTGCGGGCGCTGCGGCCGGCCCGCGTCGAAGCCGCCCCGGAACCATCACCGGCCGAGGCGCTACTGCTCTGCCCGCCGTCGGCGTCGGAGCGATCCGCCACCGCCACCCCCGACCCGGAGAACAACGCCACCCCGACGCCCAAGGCCACGGCCAGACCCCCGACCCGACCCACACACACCGATGCGTTCATCGCCCCGCCCTCCTGTCACAGCCAACAAAGTGGCGGAACACTAACCTGCAACAACGTCAAAAAGAAGGGAAACAGCAAACTTTTTCGGATGTCCGCGGCCAGGGGCGCCACTGCCGTCACTCAGGCCACACGACTCCCAGCGCAAGCACACCCCCTGATGACGGCGGGGCAAGGTTATGGCGTCGTCGGGGTGGGTCGTCGGGGTGGGTGTGTTGTGCGGGTGCGGTGGTCGTGCAGGCGTTGCTGGCGGGCGCGGTCCAGGCCGTCGCGGCGGGCTTGCCGGAGAGGCCTGATCCTGCGGTTATCCGGCTAATCTTGGCCGAGTTTCGGGCCTGTGCAGCAGGTCGGTTCGTTAGCTTTTTGACTTTCGTAGGCGTCGGATTTCTTCTTCGTGGCGGCGCACGGTGGTAGCGAGGGCGCCCAGTGCGATGCGGAGGTGAGCGATCTCGTTGGTGAGGCCGGACAGGGTGTGTGTCTCCTTGCCGCGGGCGCGGTGTTCTTCGATAATTCTTCGTAGGTCGGAGTTGCGGTAGAGGGTGGCGCGGCCGAGACCGGTGCGTGCAGCGATGTCGTCGAAGGTCACGTTTCGTCCTTCGAGAATCGTTGTGGCGCAAGCATCTTCGACGTCTTGTCGGTGTTGCTCGGGGGTCATCCGGTCTGTGTCTGACTGATGTGGGCGTCTAGGCGGGCAATGAGGCGGCGATGGCGTTCGGCTTCACCGGCCCAGCCGCGGGCTTCAGCGTCACGGGCCAGGGTTTCAGTGTCCGCTCGCTGAGCAGCCAGGCTACCGACCAACCAAAATCGCCAGTAGTTCTCAACCCGGCACAGCCCCGGACGCAGTCGACCTCAAGGCCCGAAAGCCCGCCATCCCAGGGGACTTACCCCAATGCACTCGGGATGAATCAGCGGGAGCATTTTTCCTGACGACATAGTTGTCTGCCACTACGGAATCAGACTCGACACCATGATGGGATCTCTGGCACTCAGCCAATGCGAAACTCCGCCCACAGTGGGTAGTGGTCTGAGATTCGCCATGACATTTCATTTTTGGTCAGGCTCGGGTAGCAGTGCGGCACGAAATCGAAATAGCCGGCGCGGTTCGTATAGGTCAACGATTCCAGCAGCTGCCTCCCAGAGGGGGTTGAGAACCAGGCGATCTGGTCGTAGTAGTGCCGTTTCAGGTCATTGTCAAAGATTGTGCGGGGCACCTTGTTGAGTTCCATCGGTGGCCATAGTCCCGATGACAGGAACGCCTCGAACAGCGGGTCTCCAATGCGATCCAGGTTGAAATCTCCAAGCACCAGCAGATTGGCATTCCAGTCAGACTTGCGGGTAGCCCACGCGAGCATCCACTGCGCGAAGGCCGTGATTTCCGGGAGGCGCTGATCGGGCTTATCGCCCCACAGCACATGCACGGTAGTCAGGATGAAGTCGACTCCCCCGCGGGTGAAGCTAGCAGCGTACGGCGATCGGGCGAACTGGCGAACTGGAGTTCCGTCAACATCGGGGAGCACCAGTTCGCCAACGAGCCCAGACGGTTGAACTCGTGCGGAGTTATAAACGAAAGCCAGCCGTTCCTCATTGCCCGCAGCGCCTTCGGTGACATCGGAGACAATCACCCGCCACGCCGGGCCGAGTACTTCAAGGAGGAACCGCAGCGCGGCGGTATTGCGCCGTACTTCTTGAATGGCCACAACGTCACAGCAGCGGATGACCTCAGCGATGAGCGTGACAGCTCGCCAGTCGCGCTTCGGCGAGCTCGTCGCCGAAGCCTGCCACGATTGACTAAGTCCGCCGAACGCCCGCAGGTTCCACGTGCCGATAATGACGTTGTCCTGTTTCTGCGGCGCGATGGCTTTGTGCGCGGCTTTGCGCACTCTCGATCGTTGGGTGACGACTTCGCGTGGCATGGCGACCATGGTGGGATCGCACCACAAGAACGGGTCTGCCACGACGGATTTTAGATCGCTCGACTCGACAAGAGCGGCGCGCTCCCGGGGCTGCTCACCAGACCATCGCCGATTGCGGCTACAGGGCGGGGTATGGAAACTATCGAAGTCCGGCCCTGGCGACGGGTACCGCTGTACTAGCCTTCCCGGACAGCAGCATCAACCCTGGGGGGCACATCGCGACGCCCGCCGAGGCTCAGGTAGTTGCGCTCGCCGTAACCGGTGTAGATCTGACGCGGACGACCGATCTTGTTCGGCTCCTCGTGCATCTCCCGCCAGTGCGCGATCCAGCCGGGCAGCCGCCCGAGGGCGAACAGCACGGTGAACATCCGGGTGGGGAAGCCCATCGCGCGGTAGATCACCCCGGTGTAGAAGTCGACGTTGGGGTAGAGCCTGCGCTCGACGAAGTAGTCGTCGGTGAGCGCGACCTCTTCCAGGGACTTGGCGATGTCGAGCAACTCGTCGTGGGCGCCGAGCTTGCCCAGGATCTTGTCGGCCTGCTCCTTGACGATGCGAGCCCGCGGGTCGTAGTTCTTGTACACCCGGTGACCGAAGCCCATCAGCTTCACGCCGTCCTCGCGGTTCTTGACCTTGCGGACGAATTCGTGGACGTCACCGCCGGAGGTGCGGATGCCTTCGAGCATCTCCAGGACGGACTGGTTGGCACCGCCGTGCAGCGGACCCCACAGCGCGTTGATACCGCCGGAGATGGACGTGAACAGATTGGCTTGCGACGAACCGACCAGCCGGACCGTCGACGTCGAACAGTTCTGCTCGTGGTCGGCGTGCAGGATCAGCAGCATGTCCAGCGCCCGCACGATCTCGGGGTCGGGAACGTAGGGCTCCGACGGCAGCCCGAAGGTCATCCGCAGGAAGTTCTCCACCAGGCTCAGCGAGTTGTCCGGATAAAGGAATGGCTGCCCGACGGACTTCTTGTAGGCGTAGGCCGCAATGGTGGGCAGCTTGGCCAGTAACCGGATGGTGGACAGCTCCACCTGTGCGTGGTCGAGCGGGTCCAGCGAATCCTGGTAGTAGGCGCTCAGGGCGTTGACGGCGCTGGACAGCACCGGCATGGGGTGGGCGTTGCGGGGAAAGCCGTCGAAGAACCGTTTGAGGTCCTCGTGCAGCAGGGTGTGCCGCTGGATCCTGGTGGTGAACGCCGCCAGTTCGGCGGCGCTCGGCAGTTCCCCGTAGATCAGCAGGTAGCTGACCTCGATGAAGGTCGACTTCTCGGCCAGCTGGTCGATCGGGTACCCGCGGTAGCGCAGGATGCCGGCGTCGCCGTCGATGTAGGTGATGGCGCTCCTGGTCGACGCCGTGTTGACGAACCCCTGGTCAAAGGTGGTGTAGCCGGTCTTGGCCAGCAGAGTCCCCAGCGCGATCCCGTCGGAACCCTCGGTCGCATGGACGATCTCGAGGTCCAACTCCCCGCCGGGATACCGCAGCGTGGCGGTGTCGTCGGTTGCGGCCACTTCAACCCCTTCTTGCCTGTTTGGACAGCATCGGAGGCGGTCCGTAGTGAGGACACGCTACTTGTGCGTTCTAGGTGAAGGTAGTCGCTACTGTCCCGGCTCGCCCGCGGGGGTCTGGTCCTGGCGGCGCCACGGCTGCCACAGCCTGGTGAAAATCGCGAACGTCTCCTCGATCCGGTTGCTGACCGCACCGGGATCGCTGGCATCGCTACCCGGGCTTCCGAGGGCGGTGGCCATCAGCACGGCCCAGGTGTCGAACACGACGCGGACGGCCGGGTCGGCCACCGGCAGGCCCATCCTCCCGGCGATGGCCTCGACCACCGCGTGCGTTGAGCCGTCCGGTCGGAAGGTGAAGGTCGCCAGGCTCAGCATCGGGGTGCTGGTGACGATGCTCAGAAAACCGCGCATCCGGTGGAAAGACATGGCCTGCGGCTGACCGACTTCGGCGGCCCGCAGCACCTGGGTGTGCGCCCGAACCAGTGCCTCGTGCTCGGTGATATCACGGGGCTGGGCGGTCAAAGCCTGCGCGACCTCCTCGGAGATCTCTTCCATGAGCGCCGCGATGACCGCCTCTTTGTTGTGGAAATAGCGGCTGAAAGTCCGCGGTGACACCTCGGCCACCGAAGCGATCTGATCCACCGTCGTGTGCTCGTAGCCCTGCTCCGCGCACAGCCGGGCGGCGACATCGACCAGCGTTGCCCGGGTTCGTTGTTTCTTCAGCTCCCGCAGCCCGACGGCCGCCTCCCCAGGGCGTTGAGACACCTAGTGATAGTAGGCGCGCGGCACGACGTGCTACATCGAAAGGATGAAACGCGGGTCACCTCTGGTCGGCGGTGACGGCAGGCGCCACATCGCATAGGCTGCCGCGGTTGCGACCTCGTCGACCACTTCGTCACTGCCACCGAGGTCGTGGAGCGACGAGTAACCCGGCGGGCCGTACGCGCAAACCCACGCAAAACCGTTGCGCAGCAATCAATCGACACGGGGCGAACAGCCGCCGCACGCCTAGGGCTGCAGGCGGTCGATGCGATCGACTCCGTCTGGGCCACCGCCAGGCATGACCCGAATCCGGTTGTGAATCCGGTTCTCCCGGCCCTGCCAGAATTCGACCGCCTCGGCAGCGATCCGGTAGCCGCCCCAATGTGGCGGCACCGGAACCTCATCGAGCGCGGCGAGCCGTTGGGTGACCTCAGCCAGCTGGGCCATCAGGTCGGCGCGGGAACCGATCGGGCGGGACTGCGACGACGCCCACGCGCCCAACTGCGATCCGCGGGGGCGGCGGGCCCAGTATTGGGCGGTCTCCTCCGGGCTGACCTTGCTGACCGCACCCCGGACGTGCACCTGGCGCCCCAGCACGTACCAGGGAAAGGTCACTGACGCGTGCGGCGTCGCCGCGAGGTCGGCACCCTTGGCGGAGTCGTAGTTGGTGTAGAAGGTAATACCGTCGGCGTCGACGCTCTTGCACAACACCGTCCGCGTGACCGGACGGCCGTCTTCGACGGTGGCCAGCACCATCGCGTTGGGCTCGACGATTCCGGCCTCTTCGGCGTCGTCGATCCAGTTGTGCAGCAATGCAAGCCAGCCATCGGCCAGCCAGTCGGTATCGAGGTCCCTGCTGCCGTCCTTCTCCACCGAGCCGTATTCCACCCGCATGACGGCAAGCCGGTGTGGATGTGTCGTGCCATCGTGATCAGCCACGGGCTCACGGTACGCCGCCTGACGCCGCCCGGGAGGCCGCCCGAGTGGAAGAATTCGGCTATGACTGTGCTGCCGGACGGCTTCGTCCCGGGCCTGGAAGGCGTCGTCGCCTTCACCACCGAAATCGCCGAGCCCGATCGGGACGGCGGCGCACTGCGCTATCGCGGCGTGGATATCGAAGATCTCGTGGGCCACCGGGTGACGTTCGGGGACGTGTGGGCCCTGTTGGTGGACGGCACGTTCGGCGACGGCCTCAAACCCGCCGAGCCGTTCCCGCTACCGATCCACACCGGCGATGTCCGGGTGGACGTTCAGGCCGGCCTGGTGATGCTCGCCCCCATCTGGGGGTACCGGCCGCTGCTGGACATCGACGACGACACCGCACGCGAGCAGTTGGCCCGCGCCGCGGTGATGGCGTTGTCCTACGTGGCCCAATCGGCCCGCGGCATCAGCCAGCCGGCGGTGCCGCAGCGGGTGATCGACGAATGCACCACCATCACAGAGCGATTCATGACCCGCTGGCACGGCGAACCCGATCCGCGGTACGTCGAGGCTATCGACGCCTATTGGGTGTCGGCCGCCGAGCACGGCATGAACGCGTCGACGTTCACCGCCCGGGTGATCGCCTCCACCGGGGCCGATGTCGCGGCCGCGCTGTCCGGCGCGGTGGGGGCGATGAGCGGGCCGTTACACGGCGGCGCTCCCGCCCGGGTGATCCCGATGATCGCCGAGGCCGAGCGCACCGGGGACGCAGCGGCGGTGGTGCGCGGCATCCTCGATCGCGGCGAGAAACTGATGGGGTTCGGCCACCGGGTCTACCGCGCCGAGGACCCGCGGGCCCGGGTGCTGCGCGCCACCGCGCAGCGACTGGACGCGCCGCGCTACGAGGTGGCCGCCGCGCTCGAGCAGGCGGCGCTGGCGGAACTGCGGCAGCGGCGGCCGGACCGGGCCATCGAAACCAACGTCGAATTCTGGGCGGCGGTGATTCTGGACTTCGCCGAGGTTCCCCCGACGATGATGCCGGCCATGTTCACCTGCGGGCGGACCGCAGGGTGGTGCGCCCACATCATGGAGCAGAAACGGCTCGGAAAGCTGATCCGCCCCGCGGCGGTCTACGTCGGGCCGAGTCCCCGGCCCGCGGCGTCCGTGCCCGGGTGGGACGGCATCTCGCACACCTGACGCGAGGGTTAGCGGCCCAGCGGCAGGGAAAACCTGCGCGAGCGCGCCGCACGCCCCGCCGCGGCCAGCATGTCCGGCACCGAGGTGAACTTCACCCGGGGACGGCCCTGCGCCTCGCCCCGGGCGAGTTCCGCGGCGTCGATCGCCCGCCACCCGGCGGCGTCGACCATGTCTGGGGCGCGCTCGCGCACCAGTCGGGCCAGCGCCGGCGGCTTGGCCACCGGGTCGCTGAGCAGGCCGGCGTTGAAGTCGTCCACCAGGGCCGCCACGGTCTGCATGGCACAGGACTTGTTGGTGCCGATGAAGCCCGTCGGGCCGCGTTTGATCCAGCCGGTCACGTAGGCGCCGGGAACGGGGCGGCCGGTGACCGGGTCGACGACGCGCCCCTGCTGGTTGGGCACCACCGCGGCGGCCTCGTCGAACGGCAGGCCGGGGACCGGTGCCCCGCGGTAGCCGATGGACGTGAGCACCAACCCGGCCTCCACCGTCACCTCGTCGGACGTCCCGGTGCGGCGGAACGCGACTCCCTGCACCCGATCCGAACCGACAACGCGCTGCGGAGTCAGCCGGTATGCCAACCGGATTCGCCGGCCGGCGGAGGGAGCGGACGCATCGGGCAGCGACGCCAGGATCGTCAGCTTGTCGCGGATGCCCGGGTCGGTGGCCGTCTCCAGATCGGCGCGCACCAGGGCGTGATTCGCGCTGTCGAGTACCACCTCGGAGGTGGTGGTGAGCCCGATCAGTTCCGGCAGGGTGAACGCCGAGTCGGCTGGGTCGCGGCGGGCGGCGACCACCACCTCACGCACCGCCGACTGCCGCAGCACCTGCAGGGCGGTATCCGAGATGTCGGTCGCGGCAAGGGTTTCCGGGTCGCTGGTGAGAATGCGGGCGACGTCGAGGGCCACGTTGCCGTTACCGACGACCACCACTCGTCGGTGGCTCAGGTCCACCGGCTGATCGGCGAAGCCGGGGTGACCGTTGACCCAGGCGACGGTCTCGGTGGCACTGCCGGTGCCGGGCATATCCATGCCGTCGATGTCGAGCCGGCGGTCACCCGGGGCACCGACGGCGTACACCACCGCGTGATGGTGGGCCAGGAGCTCGTCGTGGGAGATGTCCTGCCCCACCTCGACATTGAGGTAGTAGGTGAAGCCGCGCGCGGTGCTGATCCGGTCGAACAGCCGGGTGATCGACTTGGTGCTCTGGTGATCGGGTGCCACCCCGGCGCGCACCAGACCGTACGGGGTGGGCAGCTTGTCGAAGACGTTGACCCGCACCCCCGACTGGGTCAGCAGTTCGTCGGCGGCGTACATCCCGGCCGGTCCGGAACCGACGATCGCCACCGTCAGGCCGCGGCCGCGCACCTGGGGCGCCGGCAGCACCGGGGCCAGCTTGGAGGTGGGCGGCAGCTTCTCCCCGGCTGGGCGGTCCGGGTAGCGGCTGGCATTGACCGCGATGAACGGCAACTGCTCGGGGGTCAGCCGACTGTCATGGCGGATCGCCCCGACCGGGCAGGCGCTCACGCAGGCCCCGCAGTCCACGCAGGCATGCGGGTCGATGTAGAGCATTTCCGCGCTGGCGAACTCCGGCTCGTCCGGGGTGGGGTGGATGCAGTTGACCGGGCAGGCGTAGACGCAAGAGCCGTCGCCGCAACAGGACTGCGTGATGACGTGGGGCATGGCGAGATCGACGACGCGGAGCGTGCGGGTGTCAGGCGGCGCTGACGAGGTGCCGCCGCTGCGGCTCGCTGCGGTACCGGCTGGGCGATCCGTCGATCTTGCACAGCCGCCAGACCAGCTTGGCCAGCGGGTTCATCATGCCGGTGTCGTGGCAGAGCATCCGCACGTCACTGAACATGTCCTGCAGCCACTTTCGCGAGTGGGGCGAGCGGAAGAACAGTTCCCGGCGCACCTCGAGCGGAATGCCGAACTCGCGGAAGAAGCTACGCGGCGGCACCAGGATGGCCTGGCACAGGACGCGCATGATCAGCGGCACGTTCACCGACAACCAGAGCCGCTGACCGCGCTTCAGATGGGGCAGGCGCTTGCGCAGGTACTCGTGGGCGAAGGAGATGTGACGGGCCTCCTCGGCCACGTGGATGGCCATCACCTTCTCCATGATGGGGTGCAGTTCTTTCCCCTCACCGCACTCGCGCAGCACGGCCTTCTGGGTGTGGTCGATGGGTTCCTCGCCGGCTAGGACGCCGAAGAAGAACGGGATCGGCAGCGGACCGGCAACAAGCGGGATCACCGGGGAGAGCCAGCGCAGCAGCCGCGGCATCCCCGGCACGTCGACGCCGATCCGGTTCACCATTTCCTGGAACATCAGGGTGTGGTTGCCCTCTTCGATCGCTTCGTGGGTGCAATACCGGTACTCCGGTGAGCCGTTGGGCACCCAGAACGCGTAGTTCATCAGTCCTCGGATGAGGATGGACTCGAACTGCAGACCGACTTTGGCGACGTTGGCCTGCCGCCACTGCCCGATCGCGATCTTGGTCGCCACCGGCTGGGCCTGGTACCAGGGATGCCGGCCGAAGACGTCGGTCTCAGGCAGGATCCAGCGCTCGTCGTCGGCGGTGACCGCGAACTCCGGCGAGTCCCAGTCGATATCGGTGTATGGGTTGAAGCTTCGCCGCACCGAACCCTCGGACAGCGTCGTCAGCAGGTCGACGTAGGCCGAGTCGTCGCGTACCTCCATGTTGCGGCGCCAGCGCCTGACCATCTTGGTCCTCGCCATCACAAGCCTCCCGCGTTTGGTTTACATAGGGATAGGTTTTGTACAGCCGCTGCGGCAGACGGTACCGCAGGTATCGCATACATGTCCATACCCGAAAAGGTCCCGAATCCGCCTCGATTTTTCGGACGAGCACCCTGCTCCCTACGCTGTGGGCATGGCTGACCCTGCCCAGCTCACGATTCCCGCTCACCTCAAGCCCGCCGACGGACGCTTCGGCTGCGGTCCGTCGAAAGTACGGCCCGAACAGTTGTCCGCGTTGACGACGACAGGCGCCGCGCTCTTCGGCACCTCGCACCGGCAGGCGCCGGTGAAGAACCTGGTGGGGCGCGTCCGCGAGGGGCTGCGCGAGTTGTTCTCCGCCCCCGACGGCTACGAGGTGATCCTCGGCAACGGCGGCGCCACCGCGTTCTGGGACGCCGCCGCGTTCGGCTTGGTCGACACCAAGTCGCTGCATCTCACCTACGGCGAGTTCAGTTCCAAATTCGCCTCCGCGGTGGCCGCCAACCCGTTCGTCGGCGATCCGATCGTCGTCAAGGCCGACGCCGGCAGTGCCCCCGCGCCCCAGTCCGACCCGTCGGTGGACACCATTGCCTGGGCACACAACGAGACCTCGACCGGCGTCGCCGTCCCGGTGTGCCGTCCGGCGGGTTCCGGTGACGCGCTGGTGCTGATCGACGCCACGTCGGCGGCCGGCGGCCTTCCCGTCGACGTCGCCGATTGCGACGCCTACTACTTCGCCCCGCAGAAGAATTTCGCCAGCGACGGCGGGTTGTGGCTTGCCGTGCTGTCGCCGGCGGCACTGGCCCGCATCGAATCGATCGCGGCGTCGGGCCGGTGGGTTCCCGAATTCCTATCGCTGCCGATCGCGGTGGACAACAGCCTGAAGAACCAGACCTACAACACCCCGGCGATCGGCACGCTGGTGCTGATGGCCGAGCAGATCGACTGGATGCTGGGCAACGGCGGCCTGGACTGGGCGGTCAAGCGCACCGCCGATTCGTCGTCGCGGCTGTACTCCTGGGCCGAGGCGTCGCAGTACGCCACTCCGTTCGTCACCGATCCGGCGTTGCGTTCGCAGGTGGTGGGCACCGTCGACTTCGCCGAGACGGTCGACGCGGCGGCGGTGGCCACGGTGCTGCGCGCCAACGGCATCGTCGACACCGAGCCGTACCGGAAGCTGGGCCGCAACCAGTTGCGTGTCGCCATGTTCCCGGCCGTCGACCCCGAGGACGTCACCGCCCTGACCAGCTGTGTGGACTGGGTCGTCGAACACCTTTAGCCTCATCTGTAACACGGGCGTGTCGCTTTCGTTATGTCAGCGGACGCCGCGTTACGGTCCCGGCTGAAGGAGGTCGACATGAGGGAACTGACACTGATAGGCCTCGATGTCGATGGCAAGCACATCATTTGCGAAGGCGGCAACCCCGCCGACAAGTTCCTGATCCGCCTCGACGACCGGCTGCGCGCAGCCGTGCGCGGCGACGGTGTGCGAGCCACCCAGGCAACCCGAGACAGCGAGGTCAGAGGAATGTTGCGTCCCAAGGACATCCAGTCCCGCATTCGGGCAGGCGCGTCGGTTCAGGAGGTCGCGCAGAGCTCCGGGATGGACGTCTCCAAGGTGGAGCGGTTCGCCCACCCGGTGCTGCTGGAGCGTCAGCGCGCCGCGGAACTGGCCACCGCCGCGCACCCCGTACTCGCTGACGGCCCGACGGTCGCAACGCTGCTGGAGACCATCACCTCCGCGCTGGCCGGACGCGGTCTGAGCGCCAAGGACACCACCTGGGATTCATGGAAGGGCGAGGACGGCCGCTGGACGGTCCGGATGGGCTGGCAGGCCGGCCTGTCGGAGAACTTCGCCCACTTCCGCTTCACCCCCGGCGCGCACGGCGGCACCGCCACGGCGATCGACGAGGAGGCCAGCGCGCTGGTCGACCCGGAGTTCGAGCGCCCGCTGCGGCAGGTGCCACCCGTATCGCAACTGGAGTTCGACGAGCCGGCCCCCGCCCCGGTGCGCGAACAGCAACCCGCCGTCGTTGCCGCTACGCCGCCGGCCGCCTTGGTCAAGGCGCCCGCAGCGTTCCTCAATGCGGCGGCACCGGTGGCTTCCGTCCCGGCGGCGCTGGTGAACTCGCCGTCCGCGGCGCTCAATGCCGCCACCGCTGCGGCCGCCATCCCAACGCCGGCCGTCGAGCAGCCCAAGGCACGTCCGACCTCGGCCAAGCGGGCGGCCCGCAGGCCCACTGTGCCGGCCTGGGAGGACGTCCTGCTCGGGGTGCGTTCCAGCGGCGAACGCTGAGTTAACGCAGCATCAGCGCCAGCGTCGCCGTCCAGCCGATCGCGACGCCCACACCCGCACCGAGGACGAACCAGCGTCGGACCGGCCGCTTGCGCCAGGCCCACAGCGTTGGCGCCAAACCGCCGACGGCCACCAGGTTCAGCCCGATCGACACCAGCGGATGCACCCGCGTCATGCCCAGACTGAGCACGACGATCGCCGCCGCGACCAGCGCCGCAACGAAAGCCGAGACCGTCAGCCCGGTTCCCCACGGAGTCGGCCCGTCGGACACCTCGTCGAACACCGCCTCGTCGGGCACCTCGTCGGACATCAGAGTCGAGGTTAGCGCTGCGCGCCCGGCGCTTCCCCGCCGCACCGGACCCTCTCGTAGAACGCCAGCGCGGCCGCGGTCGCAACATTGAGTGAGTCGGTGCCCCGTGACATCGGAATGCGCACCCGCACGTCGGCGGCCCGCATCGCCGTCTCGGTTAGACCCGGCCCCTCGGCGCCCACCAGCACCGCCACCTTCTCGTCGCCCAGGTTGTCGACCTCGTGGGCCAGGGCGCGGGCCTTCGGGTCCGGCGTCATGGCCAGGAGCCGGAAACCGTTGCCGCGCAGGGCGTCGAGATCAGCCGGCCAGTTCGCGGCGCGGGCGAAGGGCACCAGCAGGACGTGCCCCATGGACACTCGCACAGCCCGGCGGTACAGCGGGTCGGCGCAACCGGGCCCGAACACCACAGCGTCCACGCCGAGGCCGGCGGCGTTGCGAAAGATCGCGCCGAGGTTCTCATGGTCGTTGACGCCTTCGAGTACCGCGACGGTGCGCGCCCCGGTCAGCACCTCGGCGAGGGTGAGGTCGGCTGGCCGGCGGGCGGCAGCCAGCACGCCGCGGTTGAGATGGAACCCGACGACGTCGGCCATCACCTCCGCGGATGCGCGGTAGTACGGAATGTCCACCTCGGCCAGGTCGGTATGGAGTTCGTCGAGCCGCCGGTCGGTACCCAGGCAGGCGTGCGCGGCGAACCGCGACGCCAGCATGCGCTGCACCACCAGCACACCCTCGGCGATCACCAGACCCTTGCCGGTGGGCAGGTCCGGACGGCGGTCGACGCTGTTGAGGTCGCGGAAGTCGTCCACTCGGGCATCACCGGGATCGGTGATGTCGACTACCTGCACGCCGATAACGTACGCGTCGAGGAGTCGGTTACGGTGATCGGTGATGAGTCCGCCCGATCAGTCCGCCGAGAAGAGGCCGCCGCAACTACCGGCCGCCTTGCTCGACCCCCGGCCTGTGATCGGCGCCGGTGCGCTGTTGTGGGCGCTGGCAGCCCTGGTGTCGTTCATTATTCCCGCGCTGGAGACGTGGCGCCCGGTGACGGTAGCGGGCCTGGCCGTGGGCGTCTTCGGGCTCAGCCTCTTCCTCTGGCAGCGCTCCGCCGCCCGGCGGGGAGCCCGCGGAGCACAGACCGGGCTCGAACCGAGCCAACCCTAGATCAAAGGAGAACCCATGGCTGCGCCGATTCTGAAGGCTGAGATCGAGATCAACGCACCGGTGAGCAAGGTATGGAATCTGGTCTCCGACGTCGGCAACATGCCGAAGTGGAGCCCGCAGTGCCGAGTCATGAAGGCGCTCGGCCCCATTCGCCCCGGCACCAAGACGGTCAACCTCAACCGCCGCGGTCTGCTGTTCTGGCCGACGACGGCCGTCATCACCGAGGTGCTGCCCGAGCGCAAATTCGCCTTCCGGATTCCGTTGAACACCACGGTGTGGAGCTACGAGCTGGAACCCACCGCCACCGGCACTCGGCTCACTGAGACCCGCATTGCAGAGAACGGTGTGACGCCGCTCTCCGCCGGGCTCACCAAGACCGTTCTGGGCGGCATGGACAATTTCGAGCGCGAGCTCGTCGAGGGTATGAACCAGGGCTTGGCCCGGATCAAGGCCGCCGCGGAACGCTAGCTTTCCGGCGTTCCGGCTTCGGGCTCGGCGGCGGCTTCCGGCTCGGTTGCCGCCTCCGGCTCGGCGGCCGTTTCGGGCTCAGCAGCCGCTTCCGGCTCGGCAGCCGCTTCCGGCTCGGTGGCGGCGACGTCCGTCTCTTCGACGGCGGGCTCAGGTTCCGCGACGACTGCCTCGGGCTCCGGCTCAGCCGCTGCCTCCATGCTTACGGCGGCCGCCTGCACGGCCACCTGCACGACCTCGACGACGCCGTCGTCGAACGGCTCGAACGCCGGCGATCCGGACAGCGGCGCCGCCGGAGTGTCGGAGTGGGCCCCACAGCCGTAGAAGAAGTCGACGACCTGTCCGTCGGCGGACATCTCGTTGCAGCACACCCCGAACATCGCACCGAGACCGCCGGCCAACGGGACCATGAATCCGCAGTCCCGGCACAGCCGTTTGGTGGCCTTGGCCATCGCCGAATCAGGACCGTGGTCGCCGTCATGCCAGCGCTGCGCGGCGTCGTCGCGGCCGAACGCGCTGAGCACCCGGCGCCGTCCGAGCCCGAGTTCCAGCGCGGTCTCGTCGATCAGCGGGTCACCGGTGGCCAAGAAGCCGGGCACCAGCCGCGGATCGTCGGGCAGCGGCGCCAGCAGGTCGCCGGGGCCCAAGTCACCTGGTTTGACGCGCTGATCCCACGGCACCCATGACGGCGCCAACAGTGCCGTCGGGCCGGGGACCAGCACCACTTCGCTGACGGTGGCATGCTCGGCGCCTGGGCAGGCCGCCACCACCACCGCCCACTGCCAGCCCTGATAACCCGGCATGGTGGTCAGGAACCGGTGGGTGGCCGCGGCCTCGTCCTCGACGGTGACGCCGAGATACGCCCCGACCGTCTCGCCGCTGAACTCGACGATGGCCTGGCGGGCCAGGTCGGCAGAACCCTCCAAGACGGCGGCAACCTCAGCCGACGGCTGCGCCGGGGGGGCGGCTGCCGCGGGGTCGGCCGGGTGTTCGGCCACGTCGATCGTGCTGTCCATCGTCGTCAATCTTGCCTCACCCGGCATCCCCGCGACTACACCGGTCGGCGCGACCCGATTGCCCCGCTCCTTCGTCGCCGCTTGATCGTCGCGCGGCTGGACCCGATTGCCCCGCTCCTCACCGCGGCTCCTTCGTCGCCGCTTGATCGTCGCGCGGCTGGCCACGGCCGGGGGCGTCATGAGGGACAATCGAGGACGTGTCAGCACCGCGGCGTGGATACCGGGGACCGGCGTCGACCGCCGGCCACCGCGGCGAACACCCCGGCATGGCCAATTACCCCAGCGACACTCCCGGTTTCCGTCCGGGCGATGCCGGCCGATCCGGAGACAACGCCGAGCCGCACACCGAGCAGCCCCGCGGCAACCCCTACCTACCTCCACTGGACGATGAGCGCCGTCGGGCCCACGGCAACGCCGACGGCAGGTCGAGCTCCGAGCATGACGGCGCCGAACGCGCCGGCGTCAGCCGGGCAGCCGCCGAGGTGGGCTCGCGGATGTACTCGATGGTGCACCGGGCGGCGACGGCCGACGGCGCTGAAGAGTCCGGTCTGACCGCCCTGACCTGGCCGGTGGTGGCCAACTTCGCGGTGGACTCCGCAATGGCGGTGGCGCTGGCCAACACGCTGTTCTTCGCCGCGGCGACCGGGGAAAGCAAGGGCCGCGTCGCGCTATATCTGCTGATCACCATCGCACCGTTCGCGCTGATCGCCCCGCTGATCGGGCCGGCACTCGACCGGGTCCAGCACGGTCGGCGCGCGGCGCTGGCAGTGTCGTTCCTGTTGCGCACAGTGCTGGCCGTCGTCATGATCGCGCACTTCGACCCGGCCACCGGTAACTACCCGTCCTGGGTGCTCTACCCCTGCGCCCTGGGAATGATGGTGCTGTCGAAGTCCTTCTCGGTACTGCGCAGCGCGGTCACTCCACGGGTGATGCCGCCGACGATCGACCTGGTCCGGGTCAACTCCCGGTTGACGATGTTCGGGCTGATCGGCGGGACGATCGTGGGCGGCGGGATCGCCGCCGGTGTGGAGTACGTCTTCTCGACCCTGCTGCACCTGCCCGGCGCGCTGTTCGTCGTCGTCTTCGTCACGCTGGCCGGGGCGTCGCTGACCATGCGGATACCCAAGTGGGTGGAGGTCACCGAGGGCGAGGTGCCGGCCACCCTGACCTACCACGGCGGCACCGGGGGATGGGACTGGCTCGACCAGCCCACCGAAGTCATCGCGACCACCGGCCCGCGGCGACAACCGCTGGGCCGCAACATCATCACCGCGCTATGGGGCAACTGCACCATCAAGGCGATGGTCGGGTTCCTGTTCCTCTACCCGGCCTTTGTCGCCAAGGCGCAGGACGCCAGCGGATGGGTTCAGCTGGGTATCCTCGGGTCCATCGGGGTGGCGGCCGGAATAGGAAACTTCGCCGGCAATTTCACCGCCGCGCGGATGCAGCTCGGACGGCCCGCCGTGCTGGTGGTCCGGGCGGCAACGGCGGTCACTGTCATGGCGGTGGTGGCCGCGGTCACCGGGAATCTGATCGTCGCCGCGCTGGCGACGTTCGTCACCTCCGGCGCCAGTGCGGTCGCCAAGGCGTCGCTGGACGCCTCGCTGCAGGACGATTTGCCCGAGGAGTCGCGCGCGTCGGCGTTCGGGCGGTCGGAATCGGTGCTGCAACTGGCCTGGGTTCTGGGCGGAGCGATGGGAGTGCTGGTGTACACCGAACTGTGGGTGGGCTTTACCGCGATCGCCGCCATGATCCTGCCGGGCCTGGCGCAGACGGTGGTGAGCTATCGGGGCGCATCGCTGATTCCCGGCTTCGGCGGCAACCGGCCGGTGGTGGCCGAGCCGGAGGGCCGGCCGACGGTGGCGCCCCGATGAAACGGCACTTCCGGTGGGTCCTGGCGGCCTTGGTCACGGTGGCCGCCATCGGCGCCGGCGTCGGCGCCTGGTCGCTGGCGCGCGGCCACGACTCCGGGCTCCCGCAGATCAGCGCCTACACCGAGGGCACCACGACCCGGGTCGGCCCGTATCTGTACTGCAACATCGTGGACCTCAACGACTGCACCAAAGAGCCTGTTCAAGGCCAACTTTCGGTCAGCGAGCGGTATCCCGTCCAGCTGTCGGTGCCCACCGAGATCAGCCGCGCGCCGTGGCGGTTGCTGAAGGTCTACTCCGACGAGCGCGACACCACCACCACCTCCTACCGGCCCGGAACCCAGCTTGCGGTGACCGTCCCCACCGTCGACCCCAATCGCGGCCGGGTGGTCGGACTGGTCGTACAACTGCTGACGCTGGTGCAGGACCAGAACGGCGAGTTGTACGACCTGCCACACGCCGAGTGGTCGGTACGGCTGGACTGGAAGTAGCGCCTACCCGGCACCGTGACCGGCTTGCACCCGCTCCCCGTCGGGCACCGGCCCCGGCGGGGTTCCGTCGCCGAAAGGTCTGCCGCCCAAGGCTTCCCGGCCGTGCGGTGTCAGCCAGTTGGACAGGTCCGGACCGACCGGCACGATCCGCGTCGGGTTGATGTCGGAGTGCACCACGTAGTAGTGCCGCTTGATCTGAACGAAGTCCACCGTGTCGCCGAAGCCCGGGGTCTGGAACAGGTCGCGCGCATAGGCCCACAGCACCGGCATCTCGGTGAGTGTGGAGCGATTGCATTTGAAGTGCCCGTGGTAGACGGGATCGAAGCGCACCAGCGTGGTGAACAACCGGACATCGGCCTCGGTGATGGTGTCGCCCACCAGGTACCGGCGGTCGGCCAGCCGCTCGGAGAGCCAGTCCAGGGCGGCGAACAACCGGTTGTAGGCGCGGATATATAGGAGCCTTGCGCACCGGCGAATCCACAGCGGTACACCCCATTGTTGACCTGCTCGTAGATACGGGCCGAGATGTGGTCGATCTCCTGTCGCAGCGGCTCCGGGTAGAGCTGCGGCGCGCCCGGACGGTGGTAGGCCGACCATTCGGTACTGAGGTCCACGGTGATCTGGCGGAAGTCGTTGGTCACCACCCGCCCGCTGTCCACCTCGACGATGGCCGGCACGGTGATACCTCTGCCGTAGTTGGGTATCCGGGCGAAGTAGGCGTCGCGCAGCCGGGCGATCTTCAGCACCGGGTCGACACCGCCGGGGTCGAGGTCGAAGGTCCAGCTGCGTTCGTCGTGAGTGGGCCCGCAGAATCCGATCGACAGCACGTCCTCCAGACCGAGCAGCCGCCGGACGATGATGGCGCGGTTGGCCCACGGGCAGGCACGCGCGACGATCAGGCGGTAGCGGCCCGGCTCCACGGGGTATCCGTCGCGGCCGTCGGCGGTGATGCGGGTACTGATGTAGTCCGCGTCGCGGTCGAAATCACCGGTCGCAACGTACAAGCTCATGACCGGGTGTGTTCCCCCACTGACCGGGCTCGAAGCGTCAGGCGTCGAGCTCCCGGGCGACGGCCCGGACCACTTCCGAGACCCGGCGGGCGACCTTCTTATCGGGATAGCGCCCACGTCGCAGTTCCGGCTGAACCGCGCCCTCCAACAGCGTGATCATGTCCTCGACCATGCCGTGCAGTTCATCGGGTGAGTGCTTGTGCTCCACCGCGGGCGCGGCCTCCCGGCGGGTGCGGGCCAAACTCGGCGGCGGGTCGATCAGCTTCAGGCTCAGTGCCTGCGGGCCGCGGCGACCGGTGGCCACCCCGAATTCCACCCGCTGGCCGGCCTTGAGCTCCTCGACGCCGCTGGGCAGGGCCGAGGAACGCACGTACACGTCCTCGCCGTCCTCCTGCGAGAGGAAGCCGAAACCCTTTTCGGCGTCGTACCACTTCACCTTGCCGGTCGGCACTGGATCTCCCCTGCTTGCTTGACGTGAGGTTATGGGCGCGTGAGCGATCCTACTCAACTCCCCGCCACGACAGACAGGCGCTTTTGGTTCGGTAGGCTGGCCTGACCGCTGGAGGAGAAATGCGCGCAATCCTGAACATCATCTGGCTGGTCTTCGGCGGCCTGTGGCTGGCGGTCGGCTACCTCGCGGCGGCTCTGGTCTGCTTTCTGCTCATCGTCACCATTCCCTTCGGATTCGCCGCCGCGCGTATCGCGCTCTTCGCGCTGTGGCCCTTCGGTCGCACCATCGTCGACAAACCCGGCATCAACACCGGAGCGACGGTCGGCAACGTGATCTGGGTGCTGCTGTGCGGCATCTGGCTGGCGATCGGCCACGTGCTGAGCGCGATCGCCATGGCGGTCACCATCATCGGAATTCCCTTGGCATTGGCCAACCTCAAGCTCATCCCGGTCTCGCTGATGCCGCTGGGCAAGGAGATCGTCCCGGTCGACCGTGCCAACGACTGGGCCAGCACCGCCGGACGGGGTCGTCCATGACGGTGACCACGCTGGGACTGCCTGAGGTCCGGCGCGATCGGCAAGCCGTCCCCGCGGACATGCCCCGCAGCGGACCGCTGCTGGACACCTTCGGGCGGGCCGCCACCGACCTGCGGGTGTCACTGACCGACCGGTGCAACCTGCGCTGCACCTACTGCATGCCGGCGCAGGGCCTGGACTGGCTGCCGGCTGACGACCTGCTGAGCTTCGAGGAAACCACCCGGCTGTTGCGGCTGGCGGTCACCCGGCTCGGCATTCGGCGAATCCGGTTCACCGGCGGTGAGCCGCTGTTGTACCGACGGCTCGACGACGTGATCGCCGAGGCCGCCCGGTTACAGCCCCGCCCGGAGATTGCCCTGACCACCAACGGGGTCGGCTTGGCCCAGCGTGCCCGGTCGCTGGCCGCCGCCGGACTGGATCGGGTCAACGTGTCGCTGGACACCGTGGACCCGCAATACTTCGCGACGATCACCCGCCGTGACCGATTAGGCGCGGTCCTCGACGGGCTGGACGCCGCAGCTGAGGCAGGCCTGGGCCCGGTCAAGGTCAACGCCGTCCTCGATCCGGCGTCCGGTCCGGCCGATGCCGTGGATCTGCTGCGGTTCTGCCTGCTCCACGGGTACCAGCTGCGCATCATCGAGCAGATGCCGCTGGATGCCGACCACCAGTGGCGCCGGGACTCCGCGCTGCAGGGCGACGCCATCCTGGCCGCCCTGCGGCACGCCTTCGACCTGCGACCGGACCCGGCTCCGCGCGGATCGGCGCCGGCTCGGCTGTGGCTGGTCGACGGCGGCCCCGCCACGGTGGGCGTCATCGCCTCGGTGTCGGATGAGTTCTGCGCGGCCTGCGACCGCACCCGCCTGACCGCCGACGGCCAAGTCCGCAACTGTCTGTTCGCCGCCGAGGAGACCGACTTGCGCGGCGTGCTGCGCGCCGGCGGAAGCGACGCCGACATCGAACTCGCCTGGCGCACGGCCATGTGGCGCAAGGCTGCCGGGCACGGCATCAACGAGCCCGGTTTCGTGCAGCCACGCCGCCCGATGAGCGCCATCGGGGGCTGACTATGACCGACATCACCACGGGCATTCCGGTGACCGTCCGCTTCTTTGCTGCGGCCCGTGACGCCGCGGGAACCGACAGCGGCCAACTGACGCTTCACCAGGGCGCGACGGTGTCGGACGCCATCCGTGAATTATGTGGTCAGAGTGACGGAATAGCACTGGTGTTACAGAAGTGTTCATACCTGTGCGACGGCGTTGCAGTTCGCGACCGCGCCACTGTGCTGCGGCCGCATCAAACCCTGGATGTACTGCCCCCGTTTGCGGGCGGCTAGTCGTGATTTAGATCACATCACGGTGCGGTCACGGCGTGGCCACGGGAAGGTCAACCCGGCATTCGACCTGGGCTGACGCTGGGGGTTTAGGGCTTTATTAGAGTTTGCCAACTGCGGAAACGCGCCTCTGTCGAAAAGGTGACTCTTTGCTGGGCAGCCGTTACCGTCGTCTCTGGCCAGCCCTCGTTTGGCAGGTCCTCTCCGCGCCACGCGCCGAACTCCATCCACGGAGCGGAGAGAACGCCGAGCACTTTCGGATGGAGACGGGGATGGACTCGTGGATCACCAGGTCCGCCGATCCCAGAGGCAGGAGCTCAGGGTGACGCCCGGCATCAGCGCCGCGGCCGGGGCAACTCTCCAGCCCGAACCCGACAGCTGACCTCGCAGGTGCGTTCGAGAGAGGACCGACACATGAGCGGACGCCATCGCAAGCCCACCACGTCATCCGTCAGCGTCGCCAAGCTTGCCGTCACCGGCGCAGTGATCGGCGGCAGCAGCATCGGCCTGGCCGCTGCGGCACAGGCCGCCAGCGACGACGAATGGGACACCGTCGCGGCATGTGAGTCCAGCGGTAACTGGGCGATCAATACGGGCAACGGCTACCACGGTGGCTTGCAGTTCGCGCCCAGCACCTGGTTGGGCTTCGGCGGCGGCGAGTTCGCTTCGGCCGCTCATCTGGCTTCCCGTGAAGAGCAGATCGCAATCGCCGAGCAGGTGCTCGCCGGGCAGGGCCGGGGAGCCTGGCCGGTGTGCGGACGCGGCCTCTCCGGACCGACCCCGCGCACCGTGACAGCCGCCCAGGAGAACACCGAGACTCCGCAGGCCGCTGCCGCTGCAGCAGCACCCGAGGCCCCAGCAGCGCCGGCCGTGCCGCTGGACAACCCGCTGCCCGTAGTTCCGCCGGTTCCGCAGGACGGCGCTGCTCCGCAGGCACCTCCTCTGGTACCCGCAGCACCCGCGCCGGCGCCTGCTCCGGCTCCCCAGGCCGGCGCTCCCGCACCCGCCGCCCCCGCACCCGCGCCCAACCCAGCTCCGGCACCAGCGCCGGCACCGATGCCCGAGCAGATTCCGACCGCGCCGCAGCTGGAGATCATCACGATCGCCGATACCGGCTCGGCGGACGCCACGGTGATCCAGGCCAGCATGTCGTCGCCTCCGCCGCTGGCTCCGGCTGATCCGGCCGTCCCGCCGATCGTGCCGACCACCCCGGTCCCGGCTCCGCCGGCTCCGGCCGATGCCGCAGCTCCCCCAGCCGTGGCCCCAGCCGCCGCGCAGCTGCCCGCACCGGGCGAAGCGCCGACGGTAGTCGCGGCCGCCGCGCCGCAGGACGGTGTGCCGCACCTGCCGAGCCCGACTAACCTGCCCCCGGGCACCACCACCGACCCGGTCGGCATGTCGAACCCGAACGTGTCCTACCTGAGGGAGCTGTGGCGCGCGGTGCAGAACAACGACATCGACAAGAACGACTTGCTGCTGGCCCTGGCCCAGCGGTCGTTCACCGGTCCGATCCCGGTCGACACCCCGCCGGGTGCGCCGGCACCCGCTCCGGCCCCGGCCCCGCTCCCGGTCCCGGCCGGCTAGGCCTCAGGCGCAGTTCACCCATTCGTCGGTTCCGTCGGCGAAGAACTGGTGCTTCCACACCGGCAGTCGCTCCTTGACGAGGTCGACCAGCCGGGCGCAGGTGATGAACGCTGCTTCCCGGTGGTCGGCCGCCACGGCCGCCACCAGGGCGGCATCACCGATGGCGAGCGAACCGACGCGGTGACTGGCGGCCAGCGCGCGTACCCCGGACGCCTGGGCCGCCACCTCCGCGAGCACCTCGAAGAGGATCTCCCCGGCGTGCGGGTGGGCCTCATAGTCCAGCCGCAGCACCTCCCGGCCGCCGTCGTGGTTGCGCACCACCCCGGCGAACCCGACGACGGCACCCGCCGCCGCATGGGCGACGAGTTGCTCATGCTCGGAGAGCAGCAGCGGCTCCGTCGTCACCGCCGCCCGCAGAATCCGGCTCATCGGTGGTCACCTCCGCTCAATTGATCCAGCGCATGGTCGAGGACCTCAGCCAGCACGGCCAGTCCGTCGCGCACACCGCCGGTGGAGCCGGGCAGGTTGACCACCAGGGTCCGTCCTGCCACCCCGCATACCCCGCGGGACAGCACGGCCGTGGGGACCTGCGGTAGCCCGGATCGGCGGATGGCGTCGGCCAGTCCGGGAATCTGGTATTCGAGCACCGCCGCGGTGGCTTCGGGAGTGGCGTCGGTCGGCGAGATCCCGGTGCCGCCAGAGGTGATGACGACGTCGACACCCTCGGCCACCGCGGCGCGCAGCGCCAGCCCCACCGGCTCGCCGTCCGGGACCACCGCCGGCGCCGGGACGTCGAAGCCGCGGTTGGCGAGCCAGTCACGGATGAGGGGGCCGCACCGGTCCGGGTAGGTTCCCGCTGCGGCACGGGTCGAGGCGATCAGCACGCGAGCAGACCGGCTCAAGGCTGCGCGACCCAGGTACCGGTCTTGCCGCCCTCCTTGCGCACGACATGGACATCGTCGATGCGGGCGGCCGGATCAACGGCCTTGATCATGTCGTAGACGGCCAGTGCGGCCACGGAGACAGCGGTCAGCGCCTCCATTTCGACTCCGGTGCGGTCGGTGGTCCGTACCGACGCGGTGACGTCGATGGCTTCGGCGCGGATATCGAAGTCGATATCGACGGCGCTGAGCGCAAGCTGATGACAGAGCGGGATCAGGTCGCTGGTTCGTTTCGCGGCGAGAATGCCGGCCACCCGCGCCGTGGCCAGCGCGTCGCCCTTGGGTAAACCGCCGGAAGTGATCAGACCCACCACCTCGGCGGTGGTGTGAACAGTGCCCGCAGCCACGGCCCGGCGGGCGGCCGCAGGCTTGTCACCGACATCGACCATCCGGGCCGCGCCGTGGTCGTCGAGGTGCGACAGCCGGTGCGGGCCGCTACTCACCGTTACCGGTTGACGTTGGTAACCGGGTGCACGTAAGGCAGAGTCGACGCAGGTAGCGGGAACGTGAGGTCACCGAAAGGTGACAGCGCGCCCACCCGGTCGGCGGCCAACTCGCTCACCGGATGGTCCTGGGGATCCTGGGTCGGCCAGCCGTTGTCGACGTACCTCTGTTTCTGGGAGTTCTGTGCCACGCGATCATTCTGACATCTGCCGCGCGAACTCGCGCCTATGCGGGCTGTTTTACCCTGATCAGCAATGACCGAGCCGCGAGCCATCCGAGGCGTGCCACTGGGCTCCTGGCTGTCCCAGCTCGCCGACGAGCAGTTGATCCGCCTCCTGGAACTGCGCCCGGACCTGGCTCAACCCGCCCCCGGCAGTGTCGCCGCGCTGGCGGCACGGGCCGGCTCCCGGCAGTCGATCAAGGCCGCCGCCGACGACCTGGCCTACCTGCACTTGGCGGTACTGGACGCGCTGCTGGTGCTGCGCGCCGATTCCGAGGCGGTGGCGGGCGCTGAGTTGGTCGCACTGATCGGCGACCGGGCGCCCACGGCGGATGTCCTGACCGCTCTGGACGAGCTACGGGACCGGGCGCTGGTGTGGGGCGACGCCGCGCTGCGGGTGTCCGCGGAGGCCTCGGCCGCTCTGCCCTGGTATCCGGGCCAGGCGATGGCCGAGGACGAACGCCGGTCAGGCGCCGAGCTCGCCGAAGCACTCGACGCGCTGGACGACCCGGCGCGCGACGTCCTCGAACGCCTGGTGGGCGGCTCGCCGGTCGGACGCACCCGCGACGCCGCACCGGACGCCCCGCCCGACCGACCGGTGCAGCGACTCCTCACCGCCGGACTGCTCCGCCAGGTCGACGCCGACACCGTCGTCCTGCCGCGCGCCATCGGGCAGGTGCTGCGCGGGCAGGAGCCCGGCCCGGCCGACCTCAGTCCACCCGATCCGGTGGTGGGCACGGCCACCGCCAAGGACGTCGACGCGTCGGCGGCCGGCGGAGCGATGGAATTGCTGCGCCAGGTCGAGGTGGTACTCGAAGCCCTCTCTGCGGCACCGGTTCCCGAGTTACGCAGCGGCGGCCTCGGCGTTCGGGAGGCCAAGCGGCTGAGTAAGACCACCGGCATCGACGAGCGGCGGCTCGGCCTGATCCTGGAGTTGGCCGCCGCCGCCGGCCTGATCGCCAGCGGGATTCCCGACCCGGCGCCGACGATGGACGGCACCACCTACTGGGCGCCCACCGTCGGCGCCGACCGGTTCTTGGAGTCGGCGGCGGCCTCACGCTGGCTTCAGCTGGCCACCGCCTGGCTGGACCTGCCGTCGCGCCCGGGCCTGATCGGCGATCGTGGCCCCGACGGCAAACCCTATGCGGCGCTGTCAGATTCGCTGTACTCCACCGCCGCTCCCCTGGATCGGCGGCTACTGCTGGGCATGCTGGCCGAATTGCCTGCCGGCGGCGGTGTCGACGCGTTCAGCGCCTCCAGAGCCCTCGTCTGGCGGCGACCGCGGTGGGCGGCCCGGTTACAGCCCGCCCCCGTCGGCCATCTGCTCGACGAGGCCCACGCCGTGGGGCTCACCGGCCGCAATGCCCTGAGCACACCGGCGCGGACGTTGCTGCAGGACTCCGACCCGCTGGCCGCGATGGCCGCGGCGCTGCCGGCGCCGATCGACTACTTCATGGTCCAGGCCGACCTCACCGTGGTGGTGCCAGGCCCGCTGCATCGCGACCTGGCCGACGAACTGGCCGCCGTGGCCACCGTCGAGTCCGCGGGCGCGGCGATGGTGTACCGGATCAGCGAACAGTCCGTGCGCCACGCCCTTGACACCGGGCACACCTCCGAGGGGTTGCAGAGATTCTTCGAGCGGTATTCGAAAACCCCTGTGCCCCAGGGCTTGAGCTACCTCATCAACGACGTCTCCCGCCGACACGGGCAACTGCGGGTCGGCATGGCGAGCTCGTTCGTCCGCTGCGACGATCCGGTTCTGCTGTCGCACGCCGTCACCGCCCCGGCGGTCACCCAGTGCGAGGTGCGCCTGTTGGCGCCCACGGTGGCGGTGTCCCCGGCGCCCATCGCCGACCTGCTGGCCGCGCTGCGCCAGGACGGTTTCGCACCGGCGGCCGAGGACTCCTCGGGGGCGATTGTGGATCTGCGCCGCCGCGGAGCGCGGGTGCCGGTGAACCCGGTCCGGCGGTCGCTGCGGCCGGTGTCGCGACCCAGCCCGGACACCTTGGCCGCCGTCGTCTCGGTGCTGCGCCGGGTCGACTCATCCCCATTGGGCGGGATGCGGGTGGACCCGGCCGTCGCGATGGCACTGCTGCAGCAGGCCGCCGTGCACGGCAAGGATGTGCTGATCGGCTACGTCGACGCTGCGGGGGTGGCCACCCAACGGGTGGTACGGCCGCTGGCTGTGCACGGCGGACAACTGGTGGCCTGGGATTCCGCTCAGGGCCGGCCACGGGAGTTCGCGGTGCACAGGGTGACTTCGGTGATGTCGGCGGAGTCCGGATAATGGGGCCCATGATCTATCCGGCGGGGTGCGGCGCTAATGAGTGACGGTCCGCTGATCGTGCAGTCCGACAAAACCGTGCTGCTGGAGGTCGACCACGAGCAGGCGCAAGCCGCCCGGGCCGCGATAGCGCCGTTCGCCGAACTCGAACGGGCACCCGAGCACGTCCACACCTACCGGATCACCCCGTTGGCGCTGTGGAACGCCCGCGCTGCCGGGCACGACGCCGAGCAGGTGGTCGACGCGCTGGTGACGTTCTCCCGCTATGCCGTTCCCCAGCCGCTGCTGGTCGACATCGTCGACACCATGGCCCGGTACGGCCGCCTGCAACTGGTCAAGCACCCCGCCCACGGGCTGTGCCTGGTGAGCCTGGACCGGGCTGTGCTCGCCGAGGTGCTGCGCAACAAGAAGATCGCCCCGATGCTCGGCGCCCAGGTGGACACCGACACCGTGATCGTGCATCCCAGCGAACGCGGCCGGGTTAAGCAGATGCTGCTCAAAATCGGCTGGCCCGCTGAGGATCTCGCCGGCTACGTCGACGGTGAAGCCCACCCGATCAGCCTGGCGCAGGACGGCTGGGAGTTGCGGGACTACCAGCAGATGGCGGCCGAGTCGTTCTGGGCCGGCGGTTCCGGGGTGGTGGTGCTGCCCTGCGGTGCCGGTAAGACCATCGTCGGCGCGGCTGCGATGGCCAAGGCCGGCGCCACCACACTGATCCTGGTCACCAACACCGTGGCCGGCCGGCAGTGGAAACGCGAACTGATCGCGCGGACGTCGCTCACCGATGAGGAGATCGGCGAATACTCCGGGGAACGCAAGGAGATCCGGCCGGTCACCATCGCGACCTACCAGGTGATCACCCGCCGCACCAAGGGCGAGTACCGGCATCTGGAGTTGTTCGACAGCCGCGACTGGGGGCTGATCATCTACGACGAGGTCCACCTGCTTCCCGCCCCGGTGTTCCGGATGACCGCCGATCTTCAGTCCCGCCGCCGGCTGGGCCTGACCGCCACCCTGATCCGCGAGGACGGTCGTGAGGGCGACGTGTTCAGCCTGATCGGCCCCAAGCGGTACGACGCGCCGTGGAAAGACATTGAGGCACAGGGCTGGATCGCCCCGGCCGAGTGCGTCGAGGTCCGGGTGACCATGACCGACAACGAGCGGATGCAGTACGCCGTCGCCGAGCCCGAGGAGCGCTACAAGCTGTGCTCGACGGCCCACACCAAGGTTGCCGTGGTGAAGTCGATCCTCGCCAAGCACCCCGGCGAGCCGACCCTGGTGATCGGGGCCTATCTCGACCAACTCGACGAACTCGGCAAAGAACTCGATGCGCCGGTGATCCAGGGGTCGACGAAGAACGCCGAACGCGAAGCTCTGTTCGACGCCTTCCGGCGCGGTGAGATCAAAACGCTGGTGGTCTCCAAGGTGGCCAACTTCTCCATCGACCTGCCGGAAGCGTCGGTGGCGGTGCAGGTTTCGGGCACCTTCGGCTCACGCCAGGAGGAGGCCCAACGGCTGGGCCGGTTGTTGCGGCCCAAGCACGACGGCGGCGGAGCGATCTTCTACTCGGTGGTCTCCCGGGACAGCCTCGACACCGACTACGCCGCGCACCGGCAGCGGTTCCTGGCCGAGCAGGGCTACGGCTACATCATCACCGACGCCGACGATCTGCTGGGCCCGGCGATCTGACGTCAGCGGTTCACCCGCGGTGCGCGCCCGGCGTGCATCGGTGAGCGGGTTATGCCGCCGCGGTCGCAACGGGCAGGGTGGCGGGTCCGGTCACGCCGGTGAGCATCTTCCAGGGCGCCGGTCCGGTGCGATGCAATCCGGGGCAGCGGGCGGCGAAAGCCCGCAGACCTTCATTGAGTTCCAGTCGGGCCAGGTGGGCACCCAGGCAATAGTGAACGCCGCCACCGAACGTGAGTATGGGTGAGGGGTGTTCCCGGGTGATGTCCAGACGGTCGGGGTCGGCGAAGACGGCGGGATCGCGGTTGGCGGCCGCGGTGTTGGCCAACACCAGGGTTCCCGCCGGGATGGTCACACCGGCCAGTTCCACGTCCTCGGTCGCGCACCGCATCGCGCCGAACACCACCGGATAGAAGCGCACCAATTCCTCCACTGCGTGCGCGGTGAGGTCGGGTTGCGCCGCCAGCAGGGCCCACTGGTCGGGGTGGTCGACTAGGCATTCGATGGCCGCCGACAGCTGATTGCTGACTACGTCGTCGAGGAACTGGTCGCAGATGCCGTGGCCCTCATCGACGCACTGGGGTTGTCAAAAGTCCACCAAGGTGCCGGAGTGGCTGATGGACTCAACTGGTACCGGGCAACTCCTTTCAACAAGCCGAAACTCATGAACTCCAGAACGCGGGTACCCGCCATGCATATCTGGAGCGACGGCGATAAAGCTCTGCTGGAGAAGGCGGCTCGCAACACCGGCAACTACGTCGACGCCGAGTACCGATTCGAAGTCGAGCGCGGCGCGACGCACTGGATGCCGGATCAATGCCCCGCCACCATTGCCGATCTTCTGCTGGATTGGCTTGGGAGCCATCCCATCGCTGCTGCCGGCGCGTCACCGGATTTCAGCCCAGCGCGGGAATGACCTGCTTTTCGAACATCTCGATGCCCGACCGGTCGTAGGCCGCCTCGGGGAAGTAGCAGATCACGTACTCGCAGCCTAGATCGCGCAACCGGGTGAGACGTTCGATCACCCGGTCGGGGGTTCCGGTCGCCGATCCGGGGTTGTCGTTCATCGCCATCATCGCGTCGGCGGCAGGGTCGCCGCAGATTCCGGCGAGCCGGTCCCGAACCCGCTGAGCCCGCTGGGCGAAATCGGCGTCGGAGTCCCCCAGGATCGCGTTGACGTTGGCCGACCGGACGATCGCGTCATAGTCGGTACCGACATCGCGGCAATGCCCGGCGAGGATCTCCGACTTGTGTGCGAACTCGTCGGGGTCGGCGCTGTAGTTGGTGTACTGCCCGTATTTGGCGGCGATCTTCAACGTCACCTTCTCACCGCCGCCGGCGATCCACAGCGGGATGCCCTCGGACTGAAGCGGTTTGGGCGCCACAATCGCGCCGTCGACCTGATAGTGCTTGCCGGCGAAGGTCACCTGCCCGTCGCGCCAGGCGTCGCGCATGATCTGCACACCCTCGTCCAGGCGCGCCAGCCGCACCCCCGCCGACGGGAAGCCGTATCCGTATGCGCGCCACTCGTGTTCGTACCAGCCGCCGCCGATGCCCATCTGCATCCGGCCACCGGAGATGACGTCGGTGGTGGCCGCCACCTTGGCCAGATACGCGGGGTTGCGATAGCTCATGGCAGTGCACATCTGGCCGAGCTTGATCCGCGTAGTGCTGGCGGCGAAGGCGGCCATCAACGTCCAGGCCTCGTGGGTGGCTTCGTTGGTGGGCATCGGCACGGTGTGGAAGTGGTCGTAGACCCACAGCGAATCCCACGGTCCGGCGTCGGCGTGCTGGGCGAGGTCCCGCATCGTCTCCCAGTGCTTCTCCACCGGTATACCGACCAGATCCAGTCGCCAGCCCTGGGGAATGAAGAGTCCGAATCGCATCATTCGACATTACGGCCACGACCCAAGCCGAACAGCCCCAAGGGCACCGGGCATTGCGAAAGGGCCCCCGAAACAATCGTTTCGAGGGCCCTTCGCGGATCAGCCGGCTGCTAGCTCAGCAGCGACGCCGGCGGGTTGAAGCGGTTGCCGTAGCGCGCGGCCAGTTCCTTGGCGCGGGCCACGAACGCGGCCTTGCCACCCGGGTACCCGGTGACGAACTGGGCGGCGCCACCGGTCCACGGCGGGAAGCCGATGCCCATGATGGAGCCGATGTTGGCGTCCGCGGTGGTGGTGATGACCCCTTCGTCGAAGCACTTCTGGGTCTCCAGCGCCTCGGCGAACAACATCCGGTCGATCATGTCCTGCAGCGGAATCTTGGAGCTGCCGGACTTGAACGTCTCCCGCAGACCCGGCCAGAGCTGGGTGCGGTTGCCGTCGACGTACTCGTAGAAGCCGGCACCGGACAGCCGCGACGGCCGGCCGAGCTCGATCATCTTCTCCACGACGGCCTCGGACGGGTGCGGCACATGGGTGCCGCCGGCGTCCTCGATGCCCTTGCGGGTGGCCGCCGCGATCTTGTGCATCAGCTCCAGGTTGAGTTCGTCGGAGAGTTGCAGCGGCGGCGCCGGGTAGCCGGCCTGCGAACCGGCGTGCTCGATCGACGCCGGCTCCACACCCTCGCCCAGCATCGCCAGCGCCTCGTTGATGAAGGTGCCGATGACGCGGCTGGTGTAGAAGCCGCGGCTGTCGTTGACCACGATCGGGGTCTTGCCGATGGCCAGGGTGTAGTCGAACACCCGGGCCAGCGCCTCATCAGAGGTCTTCTCGCCCTTGATGATTTCGACCAGCGGCATCTTGTCCACCGGGGAGAAGAAGTGGATGCCGATGAAGTCGTCCTGGCGCTTCACACCGGTGGCCAGCCCGGTGATGGGCATGGTGGAGGTGTTAGAGCCCAGGATGGCGTTGGGCTCGACGATGTCCTCGATCTCCTGGAACACCTTGTGCTTGAGTTCCTGGTTCTCGAAGACGGCCTCGATGACGAAGTCCACGCCGGCGAAGTCTTTGGGGTCCGCGGTCGGATGGATCCGGCCCAGCAGAGCCTCGGACTTTTCTGGGGTGGTGCGGCCCCGCTCGAGCGCCTTGGCCTCGATCTTCTCGGAGTAGTTCTTGCCCTTGTTCGCCGACTCGATGGTGACGTCTTTGAGCACCACGTCGAAACCGGCCTTGGCCGACACGTAGGCGATACCGGCGCCCATCATGCCCGCGCCCAGCACGCCGATCTTGGTGATCGGGGTCTTTCCGATGCCGTCGGGCCGCGAACCGCCGGCGTTGATGGCCTGCAGGTCGAAGAAGAACGCCTGAATCATGTTCTTGGCGACGTGCCCGGTGGCCAGCTCGGTGAAGTAGCGGCTCTCGATACGGCTGGCGGTGTCGAAGTCCACCTGCGCGCCCTCGACCGCGGCGGCCAGAATGGCCCGCGGGGCCGGCATGTTCGCGCCCTTGATCTGCTTGCGCAACAACGACGGGAACGACGGCAGGATTGCCGCCAGCGCCGGGGTGGACGGGGTGCCGCCGGGCATCTTGTAGCCCTTGGCGTCCCACGGCTGCACGCAGGCCTCGGGATTGGCCTTGATCCACGCCTTGGCGGCCGGGATCAGCTCCTCGACGCTGCCGACGAGCTCGTCGACCAGACCGGTCTCCTTGGCCTTCTTCGGGTTGAACCGGGTGCCCTGGCTCAGCACGTTGACGAAGGCGTTTTGGATGCCCATCATCCGCACGGTGCGGGTGACACCACCGCCGCCGGGCAGCAGGCCCAGGCTGACCTCGGGCAGGCCGATCTGGACGCCCTTGACGTCCGCGGCGATGCGCCGATGGCACGCCAGGGCGATCTCCAGGCCGCCACCGAGCGCGGCGCCGTTGATGGCCGCGACCACCGGCTTGCCGAGCGTCTCCAGGGTGCGAAGGTCGCGCTTGATCTCCTCGACCTCGGCGAATGCCTCACCGGCGTGCTCCGGGGTGATCTGGACGATGCTCTTGAGATCGCCACCGGCGAAGAAGGTCTTCTTGGCGCTGGCGATCACCACGCCGGTGACCGAATCCTTCTCGGCCACAAGGCGCTCGACGGCCTTGTGCATCGACTCCTTGTAGTGCTCGTTCATCACGTTGGCCCCGCCGGTGGGGTCGTCGAGGGTCAGGGTGACGATGCCGTCGGCATCCTTGTCCCAGTGAATTGTGTTCTCTGCCATGGTTATTACTTGCTCCTAAAAGTTTCGCGAGGCTCAGACGCGCTCGATGATGGTGGCCACGCCCATACCGCCGCCGATGCACAGCGTGATCAGGGCGCGCTTGGCGCCGCGTCGCTCGAGTTCGTCGACCATGGTGCCGGTGATCATGGCGCCGGTAGCGCCCAGCGGGTGGCCCATCGCGATGGCGCCGCCGTTGACGTTGAGCTTCTCGTTGGGGATGTTGAGGTCCTTCTGGAACTTCAGCACCACCGAGGCGAATGCCTCGTTGAGCTCCCACAGGTCGATGTCGTCGACGGTCAGGCCGGCCCGGTCCAGGGCCTTCAGCGCTGCCGGGGTGGGCCCGACGAGCATGATGGTCGGGTCGGCGCCGCTGGTGGCGGTGGCCACGATCCGGGCGCGCGGGGTCAGGCCGTTGGCCTTGCCGGCCCTCTCGTTGCCGATGAGCAGCAGCGCGGCGCCGTCGACGATGCCGGAGCTGTTGCCGCCGGTGTGGACGTGGTTGATCTTCTCGATCCAGTGGTACTTCTGCAGCGCCACATCATCGAAGCCGGCCATCGCGGCAAGCCCCTCGAAAGCGGGCTTGAGCTTGCCCAGGCTCTCCACGGTGGTGCCGGGACGCATGTGCTCGTCGTGGTCGAGGATCAGCAGGCCGTTCTGGTCGCGAACCGGCACCACGGACTTGGCGAAGTAGCCGCCCGACCAGGCCTCGGCGGCGCGCTCCTGAGACTGCGCCGCGTAGGCGTCGACGTCCTCGCGGGAGAAGCCCTCCAGCGTGGCGATCAGGTCGGCGCCGATGCCCTGCGGGACGATGAAGGCGTCGTAGACGGTGGCCGGGTCGCTGAAGAGCGCGCCGCCGTCGGAGCCCATCGGCACCCGGCTCATCGACTCCACGCCACCGGCGTAGACCAGGTCGTCCCAGCCCGAGCGCACCTTCTGGGCGGCGGTGTTGACGGCCTCCAGGCCGGAGGCGCAGAACCGGTTGAGCTGGACGCCGCCGACGGTGTCGGGCATACCGGACGCGATGACGGCGGTGCGGGCGATGTCGGCGCCCTGGTCGCCGACCGGCGAGACGCAGCCCAGGACGACGTCACTGATCATGTTCTCGTCGAGGTTGGGGTGGCGCGAACGCATCTCGTTGATCAGGCCAACGACCAGGTTGATCGGCTTGACCTCGTTCAGGGCGCCGTTTCGCTGCTTGCCGCGGGGGGTGCGGATGGCCTCGTAGATGAAGGCTTCTTCGGACATGGTTTTTCCCTCGTGAGTAATTGGTAAGGGGTGCGGCTAGAGAGCCTAGTCGTCACTACTGAACAGTAACAATTGACCTCGGCCAACCTGTTGGTTGGGAGCTGTCGCAGTAGGCTCGACGCCCATGACCGAGTCCGATGTCGTCGGCCCGGCGACTGACCCGAATGTCATCGGCCCAGCGATGACAACGGTCCAACGCCTGCGCCCCTTCACCGTGAACATCTTCGCCAAGATGTCGGCGCTGGCCGCTCAGGTCGGCGCCGTCAACCTCGGTCAGGGCTTTCCCGACGAAGACGGCCCGGCCGCGATGCTAGAGGCGGCGCGGCAGGCGATCGCCGACGGCGTCAACCAGTACCCGCCGGGTCTCGGCATCGCCGAGCTGCGCCAGGCGGTCGCCGCCCAGCGCCGTCGCCGCTACGGCCAGGAATTCGACCCCGACACCGAAGTTCTGATCACCGTCGGAGCCAGCGAGGCGATCGCCGCCGCGGTGCTCGGGCTGGTCGAGCCGGGCTCGGAGGTGATCGTCATCGAGCCGTTCTTCGACACCTACGCCCCGGTGATCGCAATGGCCGGGTCACAGCGGGTGGCCGTGCCCCTGGTGCGCGATGGGCGCGGCTTCGCCCTCGACGTCGACGCGGTGCGCGCCGCGATCACCCCGCGGACCCGGGCCCTGATCGTCAACTCCCCACACAACCCCACCGGCCTGGTGTTCTCCGACGAGGAGTCACGGGCACTGGCAGAGGTGGTGGTCGAGGCGGACCTGCTGGTGATCTCCGACGAGGTGTACGAGCACCTGACCTTCGACGGACGCAGACATGTGCCACTGGCTACTTACCCCGGGATGGCGGAGCGCACGGTGACCATCTCCAGTGCGGCGAAGATGTTCAACTGCACCGGTTGGAAGATCGGGTGGGCGTGCGGGTCCCCGGAGTTGACCGCCGGGGTGCGGGCCGCCAAGCAGTACTTGAGTTACGTCGGCGGGGCACCGTTTCAGCCCGCGGTGGCCTACGCGCTCGACCACGAGGACGACTGGGTGGACCGGCTGCGGGACTCCTTGCAGGCCAAGCGGGACCGGCTGGCCGCCGCGCTGACCGACATCGGTTTCGAGGTGCACGACAGCGCCGGCACCTACTTCCTGTGCGCCGATCCCCGCCCGCTGGGTTTCGAGGACAGCACCGCGTTCTGCGAGGAGCTGCCGCACCGCGCCGGGGTGGCGGCCATCCCGATGTCGGCGTTCTGCGATGGCGAGCCGGAGGCCTGGAACCACTTGGTGCGCTTCGCATTCTGCAAGCGCGACGAGACCCTCGACGAAGGCATCCGCCGACTGCGGGGGCTGGCTGCTTCTTAGCCGCCCCTCTTCAGCTTGAGCACCTGCTTGCGTAGACCCTCGGTGGCGGTCTCCAACCCCCCTTTGAGGGTCCGCTTGAGCAGGAAACCGGGGATCGGGATGGACGGGTCGACGGTGAGTTCGAAGCGCACCTTGGTCTTGTCCCCGGCCGGGGTTAGCGTGTAGGTGGCGTCCTGTTTCTTCAGTTGGCCGGACTTGATCAATGTCCAGCCGGCGGTGGTGCCGGTGAAGCTGTACTCGACTTCCATCTCGTCGATGATGCCGGCGGCCTTGATCTTCATCTTGACCCGCTTCGGCCGACCGTCGTCGTAGGTGCTGAGCACCTCGGCGCTCTGGTATTGCGGCGACCAGTCCGGTGCTTTCTCGACGTCGGCGATCACATCGAGAATCTCTTCCGGGGTCGCTTCGATAACGACTTCGCGTGAATCGGTGGCTGCCATGGGATCGACAGTATCGAGCCGAGGGGGGAGTTAAGGTACCGAGTCCCGGTACGCGGCAACCACCGGCTCCAGTTCGTCGGGGGTGGCGCCGTGCAGGATGACGGCGTCGGCGCCGTAGTCGAACTCGCGACGGATCCGGTCGACGCACTGGGTCGCCGAACCGGTGGCCGCCGGCTCCAGCCACTCGTCGGGAATCAGTGTGGAAATGTGCTCGATCTGCTCGCGGGTGGCCTTGTGGTCGATGCCACCGCGGACCGACAAGACCACCGGATCGTCCCGGAAGCGTTGCAGCACAGCGGGATCCCAGCCGTTGGTGGCGACCATCAGATCGCCGTAGCCCTGCAGGTAGGTGGCCAGGCGGGCCACCGTCTTGGTCAGCCGAACCTCCTGGGGCAAATGGTCGCCGACCGTGGCCAGGCACGACCACACCCGCACCTCGGCCGGATCACGTCCGGCCTCCTGCGCGGCTTGCTTGACCGTGGCCACACAGCGCGCCACCGTCTCGGGGGTGAAGTAGGTGTGCAGGATGACGTCGTCGTACAACCGGCCGCCCAGCGCCAGCGTCCTGGGGCCGAATGCCACCAGCGCCAGCCGGATGTCTTCGTCGAACTCGTTGTCCAGCGCCAGGACCGGGTAGCGCCCCATCGGTCCGTCGTGGCCGACGATGACCTCCCCGCGCCACAGCCTGCGCATCATCACCGCGAAGTCCTCAAGTTGCGCGGTGGTCACCATGGGAATCCCGAACACCTGGAACATCGGGGCGATACCCCGGCCGACGCCCAGGGTGAACCTGCCCCCGGAGAGCCGATGCATGGTGGTGGCCCACGACGCGGTGATCAGCGGATGCCGGGTATTGGGATTGGTTGCGGCAGTGGCGATCTGCATGTGCTCGGTGACCGCGCAGGCTGCTCCGGTGAGGGAGGCGGCTTCTTTGACGTTCCAGCGCTCGGAGATGAAGGCGGTGCCGAAACCGAGTTCCTCGCCGCGGCGGGCCTCGTGCGTCAGCGTCGACGGGCCCTCCCCACCGGCGCCGGCCAGCAGGTAGTAGCCGAGTTCGCCGAGGCGTTTCGTCACGTGCGCTCGACCTCGATGGGAACACCGGTGAGCCAGGCCATTCCGGACAGTGACTCGACGTCGTCGGGGTCGTTGGACGTCAAATCGTTGACGTTGGCACCGCCGACCTGGTTGGCCAGCCGCCAGCCGCCGCCACGGTGCCCCCAGCCATGCGGGATGGCGACGACGCCCGCGACGATGTCGTCGGTCAGCCGCGCCGGAAGCGAGATCTTCCCGAACGGCGAGCGCACCGCGACTTCATCGCCCTCGGAGATGCCGCGCTGCTTGGCGTCGTCGGTGTGCATCAGCGCGCGTGGGCTGCGGTCGCCCCGCATCAGCAACGGCGCGTTGTGCAACCAGGAGTTCTCCGACCGCGCCTGCCGCATACCGATGAGTCGCAGCGGGTATCCGACAGGCTCTTCCCTGCCTCCGAGTTGCTCGATCTGGGCGGCGATCTCCGTGTGCATCAAACGCATTCGCCGACCCGGGTACGCCACCGCGCTGCCCAGCACCCCGGTGCGCAGTTCGGGTTCCAGCACGACCCCGTGCGGGTCGCGTTCGGCCAGTCTGCGGAAGGACAACCCGCCCCGGCGCAGCCCGAACAGGTCGCCGCGGCGGCCCACCCTGATGAAAATGTCGGCCAACTGCCGCGGGCCGAGTTTGCGGCCCAGCAGCCCGGCCGATGCGCGCGCCACCGCCAGGCCGGCGAAAATCGGTGAACGCCCTGCCATCCGGCGCATCAGGTCGTCGATGATCTCCCACTCGGTGCGCACCTCACCGCGGGGCGGCACCACCGCCTCGGTGACCTGCCGGAACGGGGTGGCGTGAAACGGCTGGAACAACAGGGGGAAGTCGTCGCGCTCGTACATGGTGGTGACGGGCAGGACGTAGTCGCACCGCGAGGTGGTCTCGGTGACGTAGATGTCGAGACCGACCGATAGCTCAAGGTGTTGCATGGCATCGGCCAGTTGGGCACCGTTGGGCACCGAGAGCACCGGATTGCCCGCGCTGACGAACAGCGCCCGGATCTGCCGGTCGCCCGGTGTGGTGATCTCTCCTGCCATCATGGTGGACGGTTCGGTGCGGATGAGGTTGCCGAACCCGCCCACCCGCGAGCGGTTGCGCCGGTTGTCGTAGCGCAGCAGCGCACCCAACGCGGTGAATGCCCAGGTCTCCCCCGGTACGCCGAATGAACCGAAGACCGAACCTCCGGGAACGTCGATGTTTCCGGCAACCAGGTTGACTGCGTCGAGAAGGTAGGACGTGAGCGTGCCGAATCGGCCGGCGCAGGTGCCGATCCGTCCATATACCGCAGCGCGTGGGTTGGTGGCCAAGTTGCGCGCCAAGTCGCGCACTGTGGCGGCGGGAATCCCGGTGGCCGCCTCGGTGCGCTCGGGAGTGAACTGCGCGCATTGGGTTGCCAGCCAGCCCAGTCCGGTGGCCTGTATGGCGATCGCCTGGCGGTCGAGCAGATCCTCGGCGAACATCACTTGCAGCAGTGACAGCAGCAGCAGGGCGTCGGTGTCGGGCGCGATACCGAGCCACTCGAACTGCGCAGCGGTTTCGGTCTTCCGCGGGTCGATGACGATGACCCGGCCGCCGCGCTTGACGATGTCGCGCATTCGGTCGGAGATCCGCGGGGCGGTCAGGATGCTGCCGTGTGACACCACCGGATTGGCGCCCATGACCACCAGCAGATCGGTGCGCGACAGGTCCGGGATCGGGATCGCCGAGCCGATGCCGTAGAGCAGTTGGCTGGCCTTGATGCGGCTGTGGGTGTCCTGGGAGGACGCGCTGAAAAGGTGGGTGCCCAGACCCAGGCCGTGCACGAACAGCACCACCGCCATCAGGTGTGCGTAACTGAAGGCGCCCGGGTTGCCGAAGTACCAGCCGACCGCTTTGGATCCGTGCCGTCGATGAATATCGCTGAGTCGCTGGGCGATATCGGTCATCGCCTCGTCCCAGCTCACTTGGTCGAATCCACCGTCCGGGCGCCGGCGCAGCGGCGTGGTGACCCGGTCGGGGTCATTGACGACTTCGGTGAAGGCGATGCCCTTCGGGCAGGCGAACCCCGTCGATAACGGATGATCCTTGTCGGGGCGCAGCGCTACCAGGCGGCCGTCCTGCACCTCGGCGACCATGCCGCACAGCGCTTCACAGATCCGGCAGTACGTTGTTTTGAACTCGGTCTCATGCTCGTTCGTCATCGTCACATCCGGTAGTCGTTCAGCAACCGCTTGCTGATGATGGTCTTCTGGATTTCGCTGGTGCCCTCGCCGATGAGCAGGAACGGTGCGTCGCGCATCAGGCGTTCGATCTCGTACTCCTTGGAGTATCCGTAGCCGCCGTGGATGCGGAAGCTGGCCTGGGTGACTTCGGCGCAGAACTCACTGGCCAGGTACTTGGCCATCCCGGCCTCCAGGTCGTTGCGCTGACCGGAGTCCTTGAGCCGGGCAGCGTTGACCATCATCAGATGTGCCGCTTCGACTTTGGTGGCCATCTCGGCCAGCGAAAAAGCGATGGCCTGATGCTCGGCGATCGGCTTGCCGAACGTCGAACGCTGCTGGGCGTAGCGCACCGCCAGTTCGAAAGCCCGCACCGCCACCCCGCAGGCGCGGGCGGCCACGTTGACGCGGCCCACTTCCACGCCGTCCATCATCTGGGCGAAGCCCCGCCCGGGCACCTCACCGAGGACGTCGCCGGCCGAGGCGAGGTAGCCGTCGAACAGCAGCTCGGTGGTGTCGATGCCCTTGTAACCCAGTTTGTCGAGCTTGCCGGGGATGGTGAGCCCGGGAACGACTTCGCCGAAGCCGACCGGTTTCTCGACCAGGAACGCCGTGAGGTTGTGGTGCGGCTTGTCGGCGCCTTCGTCGGTACGCACCAAAACAGCTACCAGAGTGGAACTTCCGCCGTTGGTGAGCCACATCTTCTGGCCGGTGATGGTGTAGGTGCCGTCGTCGTTGCGGGCGGCGCGAGTCCGGATGGCGGCGACATCGGATCCCAGCTCCGGCTCGGACATCGAGAAGGCGCCGCGGATCTCCCCGGTAGCCATCCGCGGCAGGAAGTGCTGCTTCTGCTCCTCGGTGCCGTGCTGGCGGATCATGTAGGCGACGATGAAGTGGGTGTTGATGACACCCGAGACGCTCATCCAGCCGCGGGCCAACTCTTCCACGCACAGCGCGTAGGTCAGCAGCGACTCCCCCAGGCCGCCGTACTCAACCGGGATCATCAGCCCGAAGAGGCCCATGTCACGCATCTGATCGACGATGGCGTGCGGGTAGGTGTCGGCGTGTTCGAGCTCCTGAGCGTTCGGGATGATCTCTTTGTCGACGAATCGCCTGACCGTGTCGATGATTTCGGTCTGGAACTCGGTCAGGCCCAGGGTCTGGGCCAGGCGGCGGGTCATCGGCTGCCGCCGGTCGAGAGTGCGTCCAGATCGGGGAATCCGTCGGCATTGCGATCTGAGCGCATTGTCGATGCAGTGTGGCTCACGGGCCGACTCTCTCGAAGACCGCGGCCAGCCCCTGGCCGCCGCCGATGCACATGGTCTCCAGCCCGTAGCGGCCGTCGCGGCGGTGCAGTTCGCGCGCCAGCGTCGCCAGCATCCGCCCGCCGGTGGCACCGACGGGATGGCCCAGGGAGATCCCCGAACCGTGGATGTTGGTTCGTGCCAAGTCGTCCGCGCTGAAGTCCCACTCCCGCATCACGGCCAGGGCTTGGGCGGCGAAGGCTTCGTTGAGTTCGATGACGTCGATATCGGCCAGCGTCAGTCCGGCCCGGCTCAGCGCGGCGGCGGTGGCCGGAACGGGGCCGATGCCCATGGTCTTCGGCTCCACCCCGGCCATCCCCCACGACACCAGGCGCGCCAGCGGCGTCAGGCCGAGTTCAGCGGCCCTCGCCGGGGTGGTGACGATGCACATCGACGCCGCATCGTTCTGCCCGCTGGCGTTGCCGGCGGTGACGGTGGCTTCCGGATCCTGCTGCGCCATAAGCGGTTTCAGCTTGGCCAGCGCCTCCACGCTGGTGTCGGCGCGGGGATGTTCGTCGGTGTCGATCACCTGGTCGCCGGCGCGGCCGTGCACGGTCACCGGCACGATCTCTTCGGCCAGTACGCCGTCGCGCTGCGCGGCGACCGCACGCTGATGCGAGCGCACCGCCAGTTCGTCCTGCTCGACGCGGCTGATGCCGTACTGGCGGCGCAGGTTCTCCGCGGTCTCCAGCATGCCGCCGGGCACCGGGTAATGCCGACCGCCCGCGGTGACCCGGCCGCGGGTGAGCCCGTCGTGGATCCGGACGCCGTGACTGCCTGCGCCCCAACGCATGTCGGTGGAGTAGAAGACCGCGTTGCTCATGCTCTCCGCACCGCCGGCGACCACCAGGTCGCTGACCCCGGACTCCACCTGCATGCAGGCGTTGATCACCGCCTGCAGGCCGGACCCGCAGCGCCGGTCGACCTGCATGCCGCAGACCGTGACGGGTAGGCCGGCATCCAGCGCCACCACCCGGCCCAGCGCCGGTGCCTCAGGGTTGGGGTAGCAGTGGCCCAGGATCACGTCATCGACGGCGTCGGCGGGCAACCCGGTCCGCTGCAGCAGACCGGTCAGGGCCGCCACCGCGAGGTCCACCACGCTCAGCGATGTGAACATGCCGCCGTAGCGGCCGATCGGGGTGCGGACCGGCTCGCAGATGACGGCGCAAGACATCTCCGCCGCACTAGACATCTCCGCCGCTCCTCCTCATCGCTTCGCTCTGCATCGTCGCAGCGGGGGGCTAGTCATATGTGGCGTCCGCCGGTGACTTCCAGGACCGTGCCCGTCATATACGACGACAGGTCGGAGGCCAGGAACAGCGCCACCGTTGCCACCTCACGGGGCTCCCCGGCCCGGCCCATCGGCACCTCGGCGAGCTTGGCGTCCCAAATGCGTTGCGGCATGGCCTCTGTCATCGCCGACCGAATCAGGCCCGGCTGGATGGCGTTGACCCGAACACCGACGTGCGCGAGTTCCTTGGCCGCGGCCTTGGTCAACCCGACGATGCCGGCTTTGGCCGCCGAATAGTTGGTCTGGCCGACCAGTCCGACCTTGCCGGAGATCGACGACATGTTGACGATCGCCCCGCTGCCCTGCTCGCGCATCACCGCCGCAGCCGCCCGGGTGCCGTTCCAGGTTCCTTTGAGGTGAACGGCGATGACTTCGTCGAACTGCTCCTCGGACATCTTCCGCATCGTGGCGTCGCGGGTGATGCCGGCGTTGTTCACCATGACGTCGAGCCGGCCGAACTGCTCCACCGCGGCGGCGACGAGCGCGTCCACCTCCGCCCCGGAGGTGACGTCGCAGCGCACCGCGTGGGCCACATCGGGACCACCCAGCGCGTCGGCGGCCGCACCGGTCTGATCCAGGTCCAGATCCCCGAGCACCACGCGGGCGCCCTCAGCGATGAACACTTCGGCGATGGCGAGGCCGAGGCCCTGCGCTCCACCGGTGACGACCGCGGTCCGACCTGCCAGTAACGCCATGGACCAGATCGTATTTCATGGGCGTCTGGACGCCATGACGTCATGACAGCATGACGTCATGACCGTTGAGCCCGCCGTGAGCCACGACGACTTCCAACTCATCCTGGCCCAGACGCGCCAGTTCGTGCGCTCGGTGGTGGTGCCGCGGGAATCCGAGATCGCTGAGCAGGACCGGGTGCCCGACGACGTGCGCGAGCAGGCCAAGCGGATGGGTCTGTTCGGCTACGCGATTCCCCAGGAGTGGGGCGGCCTGGGGTTGGACATCACCCAGGATGTCGAGCTCGCCCTGGAGTTGGGCTACACCGCCCTGTCGGTGCGGTCGATGTTCGGCACGAACAACGGCATCGCCGGTCAAGTGTTGGTGGGGTTCGGCACCGAGGAGCAGAAGGCGCGCTGGTTGGAGCCGATGGCCACCGGCGCGGTGGTCGCGTCGTTCGCACTGACCGAGCCGGGGGCCGGCTCCAACCCGGCGGGGTTACGCACCAAAGCCGTGCCCGACGGTGACGGGTGGCTGATCTCCGGTCAGAAGCGCTGGATCACCAACGCGCCGGTGGCGGATTTGTTCGTGTTGTTCGCCCGCACCCGCCCCGCCGATGCGAACGGCGCCGGCATCGCGGTGTTCCTGGTGCCCGCCGACGCGGCCGGCGTCGAGGTCGGCGCCAAGGACGCCAAGATGGGGCAGGAAGGCGCCTGGACCTCCGATGTGTACTTCACCGATGTGCGGGTCGGGCCGGAGGCGTTGATCGGCGGCAGCGAAGACATCGGCTACCGGGCGGCGCTGACGTCGTTGGCCCGCGGCCGGATTCACATCGCGGCGCTGGCGGTCGGCGCGGCGCAGCGGGCACTGGACGAGTCGGTGGCCTTCGCGGCGTCGGCGACCCAGGGCGGAAGCCCTGTCGGCACGTTCCAGTTGGTGCAGGCGATGCTGGCCGATCAACAGACCGAGGTGATGGCCGGCCGTGCCCTGGTGCGCGACGCGGCACGCAAATGGCTGACCGACGAGGACCGCCGGATCGCGCCGTCGGTGGCCAAGCTGTTCTGCACCGAGATGGCCGGGCGGGTCGCCGATACCGCCGTTCAGATCCACGGCGGCACCGGGTACATGCGCGGTGTGCCAGTGGAGCGGATCTACCGCGATGTGCGGCTGCTGCGGCTCTACGAAGGCACCAGCGAGATTCAGCGGCTGATCATCGGTGGCGGGCTGGTGAAATCGGCGCGAGTGTCACTCCGCGATAGCGGCCTCTCCAGCTGACCGTTACTCGACAGTGGCGAGCAATTCGTAGGCCTGGTCCGGTCCGGCCGCGGACAGCTCGGAGCGGAACTGCGGGTTGACCAGCTTGCGGGACAACGAGCCAAGGATGGTCAGGTGAGCGTCGCCGGCTGCCTGTTCGGGCACCGCGATCAAGAACAGCTCCGTCGCGGGTTTGCCGTCGCGGCTTGACCAGTCGATGCCCGCGCGTGAACGGGCGTACACCACCACCGGCTCGGAGACCGCATCGGTCTTGGCGTGGGGAATGGCGATTCCGTCGCCGAGGCCGGTGCTCACAAACGCCTCGCGGTCCAGCGCGCTGGCGACCACCGCGGCCGGATTGTTGACCCTGCCTGTGCGGGCGGCGATGCCGACGAGTTCGGCGATGGCAGCGTCCCGGTCCGTCGCAGTCAGGTCGACTGCGACCGTCTCTGCGGTGATGTACTGGGCGAGGCCAACCTTGGCCGGGGCCGTGGCCACGGCGGTAGCGGCCTGGGCGGCGCCGAAACCGGATCCGACGGCGTGTTCCGACTGCTCAAGCGACGCGGCCGCGGGCACCCTAGCGGCGCCCCGCTGGTTGGCCTGGTGGCGCATCTTCAGGCCGAGGGTCATCAGCGCGGTCACGATGGAACCCAGGGCGATCGCGATCAGGTAGCCGGGAATGCCGTGCACCGCCCCCAGAACAGCGACGATCCCGCCGCCGTGGGGAACGGCGTTGGTCACCCCGAAAAGGGCCGCGGTGGCGCCGGCGACCGCCCCACCGACCATGTTGGCCGGAATGACACGGGCCGGATCGGCAGCGGCGAAAGGTATAGCGCCCTCGGTGATTCCGAAGAGGCCCATGAACATCGCGGCCAAGCCCATCTCCTGCTCGGAGTCGTCGTAGAGCTTGCGGCGCAGCACGGTGGCCAGGCCCTGACCGATCGGCGGGGCGGCGATCGCGGCGCCGATCATGCCCATCGGTGCGGTCTGGCCGGTGGCGATCAAGCCGACGCCGAACAGGAACGCCACCTTGTTCACTGGACCGCCCATGTCAAAGGCGATCATCACGCCCAGGATGATGCCCAACACGACGGCGTTAGCGCCCGACAGCCCCGACAGCCAGTTCGTCAGAGCGCTGAAAAGGCCCGCGATGGGTTTGCCCAGGACGTAGATGAAGGCCAGGGAGGAAACAACGGTGGCGAACATCGGGATGACAATGATCGGCATGATCCCGGCCATGAACTTGGGCACTTTCACGCGCTTGATCGCCAAGGTCACATACCCGGCCAGGAAGCCGGCCAGAATCGCCCCGAGGAATCCCGAACCCGCTTCCGATCCGTAAATCGTTCCGGTGTTGGCGACGATCCCGGTGATCATGCCGGGGACCAGACCGGGCCGGTCGGCGATCGACATCGCGATGAAACCGGCCAGGATCGGGATCATCATCTGGAAACCGATGGTGCCGATTTGCAGCATCTTCCACCAGAAGGTGCCCTCGGGCACGACCAAGCCACCTGACGGGTCCGGAGTCCCGCCCAGCGAAAGGCTGACGGCGATGAGCAGGCCACCGACGACCACGAAGGGAATCATCGGCGAGACCCCGGCCATCAAGGCCCGGTAGAGAGTCTGTCCCAGAGAGATATTCTCCTCTGTCGCCACGGCCGCGGTTCCCGCTTGAACGGGCGCGTTGATCGCGCGCATCAGCAGCTCGGCGGGTTTGTGGATGCCGTCGGCGACCCCCACTGTGAGTACTCTCTTGCCGGCGAAGCGGTCGAGGTCGACGTTCTTGTCCGCCGCGATGATGACCGCATCGGCCGCAGCGATGTCTGCGGCGGTCAAGACGTTCTCCGCCCCAATCGAGCCCTGGGTCTCCACTTTGAGCTCGTGGCCGGACTCAGAGGCGGCCATCTGCAGTTTCTCTGCCGCCATATACGTGTGGGCGATGCCCGTCGGGCACGCCGTGATAGCTACGTAACGCACGCCACCTCCGTAACTACATCGCAAATGCGGTCGGCAGTGTGACTACTCAATTCCAGTGGTGCGTTCCGCACTGACCGGCCTAAAACGCTAGCTGCGTCTGGGCTAAAGAATGAGGAAAAGGACGAAAGCGTCGCTGTGCATGGCTGTTCCGCGCCATTGATTTCTGGTGGCCAGGGCCGGGATCGAACCGGCGACCTTCCGCTTTTCAGGCGGACGCTCGTACCAACTGAGCTACCTGGCCGGAAGGCCCCTGGTCGAACCGACCAACCGGTGCCTCGCCGATTTGGCGACCCTGACGGGACTCGAACCCGCGACCTCCGCCGTGACAGGGCGGCGCGCTAACCGACTGCGCCACAGGGCCTTGCATGCACTCCGCGCGTACGCATCATGCGTACCCCCTACGGGATTCGAACCCGCGCTACCGCCTTGAAAGGGCGGCGTCCTAGGCCGCTAGACGAAGGGGGCCTAAGCCGAATCTCTTCGGGGTACAGCACAACGAATGTTTGTGGAGCGTCGATAGCTTAGGGGATAGCGAGCCGAATCCCCAAACGGGCGGGTGAGATCCGGGCGGGCCCGGGGCAGTATTGTGGAGCCTCGCGCCCCTATAGCTCAGTTGGTAGAGCTACGGACTTTTAATCCGCAGGTCCTAGGTTCGAGTCCTAGTGGGGGCACTCGGTGTATTACTTCGTGTCGTCTGCGACTGATGCTTGACGTTGCATCGACTGACGCTTGCAGCCTTTTCGGCTGATCTTTGACACTCACGTTTGAGCGGGAGGTATCAGCCGTGTCGGCGGGTGGGTAAAGCCACCGCAGACCATGCCTGCGTGGCTGAGGCCCCTTGGCGTAGGGCTTAGTAGGCCACGTCCGCTCAGAGAACGGGTCAGCGGGGCCTAGAGGCCGAGGAAGTCCAAGACGTCACCGGAACACTTCCCGGAGGTTTCGCAGATCCTGATGCAGAAGTTCCGGTAGGTGTCGTCCTTGGCGCAGATCGGCTGCGCGCCGGTCTCCGCTGCTTTGGCGAAGTCCTTGTTGATGTTGTTCGCCCTGCTGATCCACTTCATCGCATCTTTGCCCTCGGGCGTCGCCGCAGAGTTACCCGGGTGGCCCGAAGCGGCAGCAGGGGCGTTGCAATTCAGGTCCAGCAAAACGATGCCGCGGCGGCTATTGCCGCTGGAATCGAGGAAGCCGCCCGTGCGGGAGCCCGTGACGATGCACTTCTCAGTGGGCAGGTAGCTTCCGATGCGGCTGGCGATGACCGGCGTTCCGCCCCTGCTGATCGAGGCGGCGGCTTTCTCGTAGGTCAGACCCTTGTACTCGTTGACGGCGCCCGCCACGCCGGACCCGCAAACCGACACCAGCACGGCAGCGACGCCAACACCCTGAGCCAGCCTCTTCTTCACCGCTACCTACCTTCACGAATGTATGTACCGGCGAATATACCCCGAGCGAACTGGGCATGCACCGCCGATCGACATGCCGACCAGCACATCGCACTTGAATGTCACTCCGGGACACAGATATATTGGTGCAACCACGAGGTACAGATAACCGGAGGACCAATGTCCAAAGAGTTGAGCAACGTCGAACTCCTGCGCGAGCTGGAGCCTGTTGCCGAGAAGTTGATCAACCGGCACATGTCGATGTTCAAAGACTGGAATCCCCACGACTACATCCCGTGGCAGGAAGGCAAGAACTATTACGCCCTCGGCGGGCAGGACTGGGAACCCGGGCAGTCCAAACTGTCCGAGGTGGCCCGCACCGCGCTGGTGCAGAACCTGCTGACCGAGGACAACCTGCCCGCTTACCACCGCGAGATCGCGATGAACTTCTCGATGGACGGCCCCTGGGGTTACTGGGTCAACCGGTGGACCGCCGAGGAGAACCGGCACGGCATCTCCATCCGCGACTACCTGGTGGTCACTCGCAACTGCGACCCGGTCGAACTTGAGGAACTACGCGTGGAGCAGATGACTCGCGGATTCTCCCCGGGTCAGAACCAGCAGGGTGACTTGTTCGCCGACAACCTGTTCGACTCGGTGATGTACGTCAGCTTCCAGGAGTTGGCCACCCGCGTCTCGCACCGCAACACCGGCAAGGCCTGCAACGACCCGATCGCCGAGCAACTGCTGGCGCGGATCTCCAACGACGAGAACCTGCACATGATCTTCTACCGCGACATCAGCGCGGCCGGCCTGGACATCGCCCCGAACATGGCAATGGCTTCGCTGTACCGGATTCTCAAGAATTTCAAGATGCCCGGCTACACCGTGCCGGAATTCCGGCGCAAGGCCGTCATCATCGCCACCGGCGGCGTCTACGACCCGCGGATCCATCTCGAGGACGTGGTGATGCCGGTGCTGAAGAAGTGGCGGATCTTCGAGCGCGAGGACTTCACCGGCGAAGGTGCGCGGATGCGCGACGAGCTGGCCGTGCTCATCTCCGAGCTCGAAGAGACCTGCGTGAAGTTCGAGGAGGCCAAGGCTCGCAAGCTGGACCGCGACGCCAAGCTCGCCGAGAAGCGCGCCGCCAAGGCACTCGCCGGAGCGGCCACATAGTCGCTGCACAGCAGACACCGGCCGTCGGGCTGCGGATCGGGTCGTTGACCCTCCGCAGCCCGGTTGTCTTGGCGCCGATGGCCGGAGTCACCAACGTCGCCTTCCGCACGCTGTGCCGCGAACTCGAAATCGCCCGCGCGGGAACCGTCAGCGGGCTCTACGTCTGCGAAATGGTCACGGCCCGCGCACTGGTCGAACGCCACCCGGTCACCATGCACATGACCACGTTCGGCGCCGACGAGTCCCCGCGGTCGTTGCAGCTCTACACCGTCGACCCGGCCACCACCTTCGCCGCTGCCAGCATGATCGCCACGGAGAACCTGGCCGACCACATCGACATCAACTTCGGCTGCCCGGTCCCGAAGGTCACCCGGCGCGGGGGCGGAGCGGCCCTGCCCTACAAGCGCCGCCTGTTCGGGCAGATCGTCGCCGCGGCGGTGCGGGCCACCGAGGGCACCGACATTCCGGTGACGGTCAAGTTCCGCGTGGGTATCGACGACGAGCACATCACCTTCCTCGACGCCGGACGCATCGCCGAGCAGGAGGGTGCTGCCGCGGTGGCGCTCCATGCCCGCACCGCCGCGCAGCGCTACTCAGGATCGGCCGATTGGCGCCGCATCGCCGAGCTCAAGCAGGCCGTCACGGGCGTCCCGGTGCTGGGTAACGGCGATATCTTCGAGGCCGGCGACGCAATGGCGATGATGGCCGCGACCGGGTGCGACGGCGTCGTCATCGGCCGTGGCTGCCTGGGCCGGCCGTGGCTGTTCGCCGAACTCTCGGCCGCCTTCAGCGGCACCCCGACCGCGACGCCCCCGACGCTGGGCGAGGTGGCCGACATCATCCGCCGCCACGGCGTCCTGCTGGCCGAGCATTTCGGCGAGGACAAAGGTATGCGCGACATCCGCAAGCACATCGCCTGGTACCTGCACGGCTTCCCGGCCGGCTCGGACCTGCGCCGGGCGCTGGCTCTGGTGCGAAGCCTCGGCGAGCTCGACACACTGCTGAACCAGCTCGATGCCGATGTCCCGTTCCCGCCCGCCGGCCACGGCCCGCGGGGCCGGCAGGGCTCGGCGGCGCCGGTCGGCCTGCCGGAGGGCTGGCTCGACGACCCGGATGACTGCACGGTGCCGGCCGCCGCCGATGTCATGAATTCCGGTGGCTGAATCGAGACCGCGATGTGGCCGTCCGGACCTCATCGGAACTAGTAGGTTCTCAGGTTGGGTCAGTACGATGAGCATTCAGCTGTAGACCCACGGTCCGACCGGTTGACCGGCGAGCGGCCCCCGGTTGTGGGCGCCCTTGTCGCGCCGACGACATCCACCTGAGCCCGGAGGCTGCCTGGAACATGAGTGACGGCGAGAACGCCACTCCTGGCCAGGGAGGCTCCGTCGGCCCGACGAACCCCCCAGAGCACCCGCGCCCGCGCCGGGCTCCCTGGGAGCGGGCCTCTGCCTCCAGCGGGCCCACCGGAACACACAGCGAGGGCGTGGCCGTCGCTGACCTGATCGCCAAAGTCACCGGAAGCCGAACCGTCAACCCGCTCAATCCCGTCACCCGTCGCAGCGTCGACGTCACTCCGGCCGGTGAGGATGCCACCGTCCCGATCGCCGTCCCCGACGAAATCCCCGACCTGGCCGCGCTGGCCGGCGGCCGGCGACCGCCTCCGCATCCAGGTCCGCCACCGGTACCGCCGCCGCCGCTGATCCCCGGCCGGCCACCCCGCCCGCCTGCGCAGCCGCCACGTCGACGCCGCGCCCTGCTGCTGGCCCGCGTCGCCGCCGCACTGATCGCGGTGTCCGCGCTGGTCCTCACCGGCGCTGCCTGGCAGTGGCAGTCCGCAAAGAACAAGCTGCTCAACACCATCGCGGCCCTTGATCCCAACTCCAGCGATATCCGCGACCCCAACGCCCAAAGCGGCGACGAGAACTTCCTGATCATCGGGGTGGACAGCCGGATCGGCGCCAACGCCGAGATCGGCGCCGGTGACACCACCATCGTCGAGGGCGCCCGCGCGGACACGATCATGCTGGTCAACATCCCGGCGAACCGGAAACGCGTCGTCGCCGTCTCCTTCCCCCGCGACCTGGGCATCGCGCCGATGAACTGTCAGGCCTGGGACCCCGAGACCGGCAGATACGGGCCGGTCTATGACAAGAACACCGGGGAATGGAGCGACAACGAGCGCTCCACCACCACCAAGCTCAATTCGGCCTACGCGTTGGGCGGCCCGAAATGCCTGGTGAAGGTGATCCAGAAGATGTCGGGACTGGCCATCAACCGGTTCATGGCGGTGGACTTCATCGGCTTCGAGAAAATGGTCGACGCCCTCGGCGGGGTGGAAGTGTGCAGCACCACACCACTGGTGGACGCCGAACTCGGAACCGTCCTTTCCACCGCCGGCCGCCAGAAACTCGACGGTCCGACGGCCCTGAACTACGTGCGGGCCCGCTCGATCGAGACTGAGGACAACGGCGACTACGGCCGCATCAAGCGGCAGCAGTTGTTCCTGTCCTCACTGCTGCGCTCGATCATCTCCTCGGAGACCTTGTTCGACCTCGACCGTCTCGACGAAGTGGTCAACACCTTCATCGACGACAGCTACGTCGACAACGTCCAAACCCGCGATCTTGTCCGGCTGGGGCAGTCGCTGCAGGGCATCAACGCCGGCCGGATCACCTTCGTCACCGTTCCCACAACAGGCAAAGCTGACGAGGAAGGCAACGAAGTGCCCCGCACCCAGGACGTGCGGGCGCTCTTCGACGCGATCATCGACGACGAGCCGCTGCCCGGTGAGAACGATCTCAACGAGACCATCAGTCCGCGGACGGAAACGTCGAAGACGACCGAAACCACAAGCGGCTCATCGGAATACACCTCGGGCGAAACGGAGGGCTCCAGCACCGAGACCTCGGACACTTCAACCACCGAGACCACCACCGAGACCACCACCGAGACAACCACCGAGACCACCACCGAGACAACCACCGAGACAACCACCGACGTGGAGGCCACCGCGACTATCACCACGACCGAGGAAGTCAAAGCCGTCGCCGCCGACCCGCGTGACGTCACCGTGCAGGTGGCCAACGCCACCGAGGGCAGTGGTCTTGCCGAATCCGCCACCCAGGAATTCGATCTGTACGGGTTCAACGTCCGCGAGCCGGACTACTACTCGGACTGGAGCAGCACTTACCAAACGACCGTCTACTACTCGCTGGGCAACGAGCAGGCTGCCGCGACCGTCGCGGCCACCTTGCCGGGTAGCCGCATCGAGCGCATCACCGGATTGGGCGAGGTCGTCCAAGTGGTGCTCGGCTCCGACTTCTCGTCCGTGCGGTACCCGCAGGCCAGCGGTACGCCGCTGACCGTCAACGTCACCCACACCGGCGGCAGCACTCCGACCAAGCTGCCGTCGGACCTGACGGTGACAAACGGCGCCGATGTGCGCTGCGAGTAGTTGCCGTTTCACCGACCGTTAAGGTGCACGCCACGACCCACGACACCTCGCGCCAGTAGGCTTAGTGGATGCGCACGGCGTACCACGAGCAACTTGAGGCCCTGACCAGCAAGCTGGCTGAGATGTGCCGGATGGCTGGGATGGCCATGGAGCGGGCCACCCAGGCACTTCTGCAGGCCGATCTGGTGCTCGCCGAGCAGGTGATAGGAGACCACGAGAAGATCGTCTCGACCAGCGCCCGGGCGGAGGAAGCGGCCTTCGTCCTTCTTGCATTGCAGGCGCCGGTGGCCGGCGATCTGCGGTCCATCGTCAGTTCCATCCAGATCGTCGCGGACGTAGAGCGGATGGGAGCACTGGCGCTGCACGTCGCCAAGATCGCGCGTCGGCGTCATCCGCAGCATGTCCTGCCCGAGGAGGTCAACGGCTATTTCGCGGAGATGGGTCGGGTAGCTGTGGATCTGGCGAACAGTGCGAGCGACGTCCTACAGTCGCGGGATCCGGAAAAGGCTAGCCGGATGCGGGAAGACGACGACGCGATGGACGACCTGCACCGGCACCTGTTCAGCGTGATGATGGACCGCGAGTGGAAGCACGGGGTTGCGGCAGCTGTCGACGTGACGCTGCTCGGGCGTTTCTACGAGCGCTTTGCCGACCATGCGGTGGAGATCTCCCGCCGGGTGATCTTCCAGGTGACGGGAAGCCTCCCGGTCGAGGAAGAGATCCCGACCTACTAGGACGGGGACGGGCTACCCGAAGCGACCGGAGATGTAATCCTCGGTCGCTTGCTGGGTCGGGTTGGAGAAGATCTTTCCGGTGTCATCGACCTCTACCAGCCGTCCCGGCCTGCCGGTGGCCTCCAGGTTGAAGAACGCGGTCTGATCACTGACGCGCGCGGCCTGCTGCATGTTGTGGGTGACGATCACGATGGTGAAGTCGCGTTTCAATTCGGCGATGAGATCTTCGATGGCAAGGGTCGAGATCGGGTCCAGCGCCGAACACGGCTCGTCCATCAGCAGCACGTCCGGTTGAACGGCGATCGCCCGCGCGATGCACAGCCGCTGCTGCTGGCCACCCGAGAGCCCACCACCCGGCTTGTCGAGGCGGTCTTTGACCTCGTTCCACAGGTTCGCGCCACGCAGCGAGCGCTCCGCGGTCTCGTCGAGCAATTTTCGACTACGAACACCCTGCAACTTCAGCCCGGCAACCACATTGTCCCGAATGGACATGGTGGGAAAAGGATTCGGTCGCTGAAACACCATGCCGATGGTCTTGCGCACGCTGACCGGGTCCACACCCGAGCCGTAGATATCTTCGCCGTCGAGGAGAACCGACCCTTCGACCCGCCCGCCGGGGATCACTTCGTGCATCCGGTTCAAGGCACGCAGCACTGTGGACTTGCCGCACCCGGACGGCCCGATGAACGCGGTCACGCTGCGCTGAGGTACCGCCATCGTCACGTCGGCAACGGCGTGGAACGACCCGTAGTAGATGTTCAAGTCTTTGAGGTCGAAGCGTTTACTCATGGTTCAGCCGTTCTGCTCAGGCGCGGTTTCGGTTGAGGTATCGGTTGACGAAGGCGGCCGCAACGTAGAGAGCGGCGACGAGCAGGATGAGCGTCAAGGCCGCTCCCCACACCCGGAGTCGTCCGGCCGCTTCGGGGTTGATCAGTTCGGTATAGATCAGCAGCGGCAATGAGGCCATGTTGCCGCTCGACGGGTCGTAATTGATCGACCGTGCGTATCCCACGAGTATCAGCACGGGGGCCGTCTCACCCATCACCCGTGCCAGCGCCAGCAGGACGCCGCTGATGATTCCGGGCAGCGCTGTCGGCACCACGATCCGCACAATCGTTTTCCACTTGGGCACTCCCAATGCGTAGGAGGCCTCGCGCAACTCATCGGGGACCAGTTTGAGCATCTCCTCGGTGTTGCGCACCACCACGGGCAGCATCAACAGAACCAAGGCGAGGGCAACAGCGAAGGCGCTCTGCGGGAAGCCCAGGGTGGCGATCCAAAGCGCGAAGACGAACAGCGCCGCCACGATCGACGGCACACCGGCGAGGATGTCGACCATGAAGGTAGTCACCTTCGCGAAGCGGCCCTTGCCGTACTCCACCAGGTAGATCGCCGCCATGATGCCCAGCGGAACCGAGAAGACCGCCGCGATCAGAGCTTGGATGATGGTGCCGTAGATCGCGTGGTAGACACCGCCGGCGAACTGGTCGGGAAGCACCCCGGCCAGCGATTTGCCCCACCAGTCCGCGCTGATGACGGCTGTGAAACCGCGTTCCAAGACGGTGTAGAGCAGCCAGATCAACGGAATGGTGGCGATCAGGAAGGAACCCGTGAAGAAGAACGCCGCCAGCGAATTCTTCACCTTGCGGCCGGTCCCGATGGGATGGAACGTCGGCGCCGTGGCCGGATTGTCGAGGGTCGTGGTCGTCATCCGCCGCTTACCCTTCCTCCCGCCGCGGCGCGGGCCAGGGCGTTGACGATGAATGTCAGGATGAACAAGACGAAGCCGGCGGCGATATAGGCGCCGGTCGGCAGCTTTGAACTGAATTCCGCTGCGGCCGATGCGATCTTGGACGCGAACGTGTACCCGCCGTCGAACACCGACCACTGCCCGGGCTGTGCGGCGGCCCGAAGGATGATGAGCACCGCGACGGTCTCGCCCAGCGCCCTGCCGAGTCCGAGCATCGCTCCGGCGATCATTCCGCTGCGGCCGTACGGTAAGACCGTCATCCGGATGACTTCCCATTTGGTAGCCCCGAGCGCCTGGGCCGCTTCCACGTGACCGCGCGGGGTGAGGCTGAACACCTCCCGGGTGACCGAGGTGATGATGGGCAGGATCATGACGGCCAGGACGACCCCGGCGGTGAAGACGGTTCCGCCGCCGGCCAGCGAGACGTTGCCGTCGGCGAAGAGGAAGAACCAGCCGAGATTGTCGTTGAGGAATCGCGCCACTGGTTCGAGCTTGGGGGCCAGGACGAAAATCCCCCACAGGCCGAAGACGATCGACGGGACCGCCGCGAGTAGATCCACCAAGATCGCGAAGGGCTTGGCCAGTCGTCGCGGCGCGTAGTTGGTCAGGAAGGCCGCGATGCCGATTGCGATCGGGACCGCGATCAGCAACGCGAAAACCGAACTGAGCACGGTGGTTTGGAGAAGCTCAGCGATGCCGAATCGCAGATTGGTCTCGTCGGTGGTGGCGAATTCGGAACTGGTGAGGAAGTTGGCCTTATTGGCCTGCAGGGACGGTACTGCCCGGATGATGAGGAACAGCGCCATCAGCGCGATGACTCCGATGATGGTTGCACCGGCCGCTAAAGCCAGCGACCCGAAGACGCGGTCGCCCCAACGGTTACCACCGGTCCGCAGACCCGTCGCCGGTGTCAACTCTGCAACCACGGCCGCACTATCCTCTGCTCGTCGCTGCGGCGGGGACCCCGCCGAGGCAAGCTCCGACTCGACGGACATGATCAGGAAATCGCGTCGATCGCGGCGGTGAGCTTGCCCTTGAAGTTCTCCGGTACCGGGATGTAGCCGTTGTCGGTCAGCCCTTCCTGTCCCTTGCCGAGCGCCACAGTCAAAAAGGCCTTCACCGCAGGAGCGACATCGCCCGCCGGGTACTTCGAGCACACCAGCGAATAGGCGGCGAGCATGATCGGGTAAGTGCCGGCCTCGGTCGGCGTGTAGAACGACGACGT